>JANMAS010000289.1:0-6204 GCA_031359975.1 Burkholderiales bacterium | reverse complement strand
CTCGGTTTCACCAAGGCGGTGGCCCTGGAAACCGCCACCACCGGCGTCACGGTGAACGCAATCTGCCCGGGCTGGGTGCTCACGCCGCTGGTGAAAAAGCAGATCGACGATCGGGCGGCCAAGGAAGGCATGAGCGTCGATGAAGCCAAGCGCCAGCTGCTGGCCGAGAAGCAGCCTTCGCTGCAGTTCACCACGCCGGAGCAACTGGGCGCCTTGGCGGTGTTCATGTGCTCGGAAGCCGGCGACAACATCCGCGGCGTGGCCTGGAATGTGGACGGCGGCTGGGTGGCGCAATGAAATGTGAGCCCCTCGTCTGCGGGGTACCGCAGCCGATCCCCCGAGGGGATCGGGCCGGCTTGGGGCGGCCCGGCGCTCGGCCCGGGGCCCATCACCGCATCTGCACCGCACCGCTCACCGTGACGGTGACGGTGCCCTTGCCGGCTTCCATCGGCAGCGGTGCATCGGCCATCTTGGCCATCGACGACATCATCACCGTCCGCTCGTAAGGCATCGGGCCCTGCTCGTTGGTGTTCACGCTCACCTCGCGCACGGTGTAGTCCGCATAGCCGAACAGCTTGGTATTGGCCGCCGCCTTGGCGCGGAAGCTGGCAATCGCCTGGGCGGAAGCCTCCTGCTCCACGCGCTCGCGCACCTCGCGCGAGATGCCGTAGGCCACATCGCCCACGGTCATCGTCGAGATGCGGCCGGCGAGCTGGGCGATGGCGGGCATGTCGCGCCCTTCCACCTTGAGCTGGGCCATACCCTGCCAGCCGTTGATCTTGCCTTTGTCGCTGTAGCGAGGCGACAGCGAGAAGGCGCCGGTCTGCACATCGAGCTGACCGGGCTTGGCCACTTTACGGGCCTCGGCCAGTGCGGTGTCGAGCGCCTGCTTGATCTGGGTTTGCACAGCGCCTGAATCGGTGCCGTCGCGGGTGACGCTGAACATCACGCTCATCAGGTCTTTCGGCGTGTCGATGGTGGCGGATGCGGTGAGGCTGAGCACACTGGATGGCATGGTTAGTACGTTGATCGGTTGGGTTTGAGCGTTGGCGATGCCAAACGCGAAGAGGGCCGGCAGCACGAAGGCACGCACGGGGGAATGGGCAAAGCGCATGGACAGTGTCTCCTTGAAATCCACAAGCATTGTGGGACGTGAGCTCTCACGCATGGGCCGGATCGACGGGGTCAAGCCATCGACGCAAAATTTGTAACAGCTGGTCAGCCCTGGCTTTTGGCCCGATTTCAGCCGACACAATTCGCTTGTTACATCTTTGCCAGCGAGCCCTCATGACCACTCCCACCCGCCAGGATCGCATCTGCGTTGTCGACGACGATGCACGCATCCGCGATCTGCTGCGCCGCTATCTCACCCAGGAGGGCTTCGAGGTTCTGCTCGCCGAAGATTCGAAAGCCCTGAACCGCCTGCTGACGCGCGAAACCATCGATCTCATCGTGCTCGATCTGATGCTGCCGGGCGAGGATGGCCTGTCGATCTGCCGCCGCCTGCGTGCCGGCAACGATCACACGCCCATCATCATGCTCACTGCCAAGGTGGAGGATGTGGATCGCATCGTGGGCCTCGAAGTGGGCGCCGATGACTACCTGCCCAAGCCTTTCAACCCGCGCGAGCTGCTGGCCCGCATCCATGCGGTGCTGCGCCGCCGGCCCTTGGTGGAAGCACCCGGCGCGCCCTCCAAGGAGGCGCAGACGGTGGAGTTCGGCCCGTTTGTGTTTGATCTCTCGCTGCGCCGGCTCACCAAGGATGGCGAGCCGATCACGCTCACCACCGGCGAGTTTTCGATGCTCAAGGCGCTGGTGCGGCACCCGCGCCAGCCGCTCTCGCGCGACAAGCTCGCCCAGCTGGCACGCGGCCGCGAGTTCGAGCCCTTCGATCGCAGCCTCGATGTGCAGATCTCGCGCCTGCGCAAGATGATCGAGCCCGATCCGTCGAACCCGCGCTACATCCAGACGGTGTGGGGTGTGGGCTACGTCTTCGTGCCAAGCGGCGCGAACTGAAACGCAAGCCCTGGCATTGACATCCCGGCAGGCCGACACTCCCTGATGCATTGATACGCTGTCGGCACAGCCGCCCGGATGCCCAAATCACGCTTTCACCTCAGCCTCTTCTGGCGCACCTTCTTCCTGCTCGCGCTACTGCTGATCGGCGGCATCGCGGCATGGGTGCAAACGCTGCGCGCGCTCGAACTCGAGCCGCGCGCGGTGCAGGCCGCCCAGCAGATCGCCAGCCTGGTGAATCTGTCGCGCGCCGGGCTGCAGTATTCCGACAGCATCAACCGCATCGCCGTCGTCAAGACGATGAGCGATCGCGAAGCGGTGAAGGTGGTGCCACGCGAGCCGGGTGACCGCTGGGAGCCCTTCGAAACCGATCGTTTCACCCGCAAGATCGCCACCGAGCTGCGCAGCCGCCTCGGGCCCGACACCCTCATCGCCCGCAGCGTGAACGCGCGCGAGGCGCTGTGGGTGGGTTTCAACATCGAGAAAGATCCCTACTGGCTGGAAGCCGAGCCCACCCGCGTGTACCCGATCACCGGCGGCACCTGGTTTGTGTGGGTGGGCATCGCGCTGCTGGCCACCGTGCTGGGCTCGATCACCATCGCCACGCTGATCAACGATCCGCTGCGCCAGCTGTCGTTTGCCGCCAGCCGCATCCGCGAAGGCGAATTCGATTCGCGCCTGGACGAAGAAACCATGACCAGCGAGATCCGCGAGGTCAACATGGGCTTCAACCGCATGGCGCGCGAGCTGGCCAAGATCGAAGAAGAGCGCGCGGTGATGCTGGCCGGCATCTCGCACGATCTGCGAACGCCGCTGGCGCGCTTGCGCCTGGAAGCCGAGATCTCGGTGATCGATGAAGAAGCCAAAGCCAACATGGCGCTCGATATCGACCAGCTCGACATGATCATCGACAAGTTCATGGATTACGCGCGGCCCACCGATTCGAAATCCGAGCCGGTGGATCTCACCTTGCTGATCGAACGCGAAGCCGGCACCTTCCGCGATCAGTCCCAGATCCGCATCCAGCTGCGCCTGCCCAAGACCTTGCTGGTGATGGGCGACGTGACCGATCTCTCCCGCGTGTTCGCCAACCTGCTCGAAAACGCCCGCCGCTACGGCCGCACCAACGAAACCGGCGTCGCCCGCGTGCAGGTGAGCCATGTGCAGGCCGGCGAATGGATCATCGTCACCGTGCGCGACCACGGCCCCGGCGTGGCCCCCGAAAAGCTGGGCCAGCTCACCACGCCGTTTTTCCGCGGCGACGCCGCCCGCACCGCCGCCACCGGCGCCGGCCTCGGCCTGGCGATCGTCAAGAAGGCGCTGCAACGCATCGGCGGCTCGCTGGAGCTGGCCAACGCCACCGATGGTGGGCTGATTGCGCACATTCGGTTGAAGCGGGTGTAGCTGAACGGCCCTGCAGGCGGCAACGCGGCCCGCGCTGCGCATCGTTCAAGGCACGCCGAGGGTTCAGTTCTCGGAAGCTGCGCACAGCAAACAAACCGCACGCGCTTCGATCGCCCGCCCCTCGCCCACCGGCCCCATCTTCTCGGCCGTCTTGGCCTTCACGTTCACCTGCTGAACGTCGATGCCCAGCACCTGGGCGATGCGCGCGCACATCGCGCCGATGTGCGGCGCCATCTTCGGTGCCTGCGCCACGATCGTCGAATCGATGTTGACGATCTCCCAGCCGGCCGCCCTCACCCGCTTCGCCGCTTCGGCCAGCAGCACGGCGGAATCGGCACCCTTGAACGCCGCATCGGTATCGGGAAAGTGCCGCCCGATATCACCCAGCGCGGCGGCGCCGAGCAGCGCATCGGTGATCGCATGCAGGAGCGCGTCGGCATCCGAATGGCCGTCCAGGCCGTGGGTATGCGGGATCGTGATGCCGCCGAGCACGAGCGGGCGGCCGGCGACGAGGGCATGGGTGTCCCAGCCTTCGCCGATGCGAAATGAGACCATGGTCATTGGGCGAGCACCAAATTGGCCGACTTGGCCGCTGCGGAGGGACAGCCTAACGACGGATCAGGTGTCCGCAGCTTCATACGCCGCAACCGACACCGCGCGTTTCACGGACAGCGACTTGCGCAGCGCCTTGATCCGCTCGATCTCATGCATGGTCTTCGCCGTGAAATACGATTCACCACAGCTCGGGCACGACTCCATCGGAACTTGTTCGATCACCAGCAAATCGGCGCCCTTGCCAAAGCTGCGGGTGACGTGCCTTGACAGGATGGCTTCGCTGCCGCAATGGGGCCTACCACGTCTTGACGTCGCGCTGGCGCTCGATGATTTCGCTGATGAGGATGATATTTTCGGGATCGAGGATGGTGAGGCTGTCATGTTTCAAGCTCTTCGGCTGTGTGGGTTGAAGCGAGATCGTTCAGCGTTCGAATCAAAGGCCGCGATTAGCAATGGACGGTTCGGCAATGGCGCAGCGCATTGACTGCAAAGTGCGAGCTGCGAGCCATCAAATCAACTACCGCAAAAGGGCCTCCGTTGGGCCTCGTGGCATGGTTTGCTCGAGCGTGTAGGCACAGGCCAAACCGAAATCATGACTCGCGCGAGCGCTAAAGCAGACGCCACTTCAAATCAAGACACATGCCGCCGCCGGGCTACCGGTCGCCAATCACACCCAACGGTAGTTCGGGCGACAGCCGAAAAGCGACGCCGTCTCCAAGTGCCCCACCACTTCCACCAGCCATCGCGGAACCGTACAGCTTTTGGTCAATGCCTATCGTTAGAACCCCCGACGGACTGCAACCGTTCACGCAGTCAAAACTGTGAACTTTCACGACGGCGAGGGTCACTGGATCTAGTTTGAATACCGTGCCGTATCGGTTGTCAACGTCGCCGCCAGCCCAAGAAACCCCGTAGAAAATGCCGCCTGCCAATCTGAGCAATTCGCCATCCTGGAAATCTCGCTGACCGGCGTCGTCCGCAGCGCTGTAAATGACTTCAAACACCCTCTTCTTGGAGACGCGGAAAATCGTTCCGCGTCCCTCGTTGCCACCGCCACCCGTCGTTCCGTAGAAGCGTCCATCAAGGCCTTCCGCAACTCCGGCTTGGGGGTATGCACCATCCACGCCACCCGAGAACGCTTTCAGCACCTTGAATTTGCCGCCGTCCCGCCGAATCGAGAACACGGCTCCTGCCCCCGTGCCCCCAACGTATTGCGTGCCATAGAGCAGGCCATCCGACCCCTGCGTCAGTTGTCCCGAAGGCCCTCCGCCGATGTTGGCGATCGTTACGACAGTATTGGTCGTGGGCTGATAGCGAAACAATGTCCCGCCGGTGGGCGGACCGGACGTTGTGCCATAGAGCTTCCCGTCGGAAGCCAAAAGCAGGCGCCCGACCGGTGTGCAGCCGGTCTTGCTGGATTTAAACGAGTATCGATGTTCATACACTCCATCTGAACGAACGCGATACAGCGTGCCGCACTGAGTGCTGCCGCCTGACGACGTAACGCCGTATAAGTGACCATCAGGTCCGATCGTGAGGCCCGATATCGGCACGCCGCCATCTGTGCTGGACCATTGAAACGAATACATCGTCTCGACGATGCCGGACGGCGACATTCGGAAGACGGTTCCAGCGTCGTGATCGCCGCCCCATGTCGTTGTTCCGTAGAACCACCCATCGGCGGCCTGCACCAATCCGCCGGTTGGGATCCTACCCGTCGACGCGGGGCTGGAGTTGAAGTCGTGCACCTTCTCGAATACAGAAAAGTCTCCTGGGTCCGCACGCGTCGATACGGTGAAGAGAAGGCAACATGCAGCGCAAAAGGCCTTTACATCCATCATTCTCATTGTTTCCCCACTCGATAGGTGATTCCGTCGAAGGTCTGCACTCGGGAACATCTGCGCACCTCAAAAACAGCATTGGCAGTCGGCGCAGCGACATTAGTCAGAGCAGGAGCTCGTGGGTGACGACCCTGACACGCTACCGGATCTTTGCATCATTGGGGCACGCAAGCCAAATTTTTCGCGCGACTTGATGCTGCGCTACCGGCCCTCCTGCGACCGGCGTGCACTCAACTCGTCGAACGCCCCGTAGACGTTGTGTTGAACACCCCGCGAACAGTCCGTGCGCGTTCAAAGAGATCCGATGGCCATCAAGCCCGGTTCAACTGCGCCAAGATCACTTCCGCCAACGCGAAATCCGCCGGCCAGGTGACCTTGAGGTTACGGC
>JANMAS010000276.1:0-6426 GCA_031359975.1 Burkholderiales bacterium | reverse complement strand
TGCTGAGGAACTCGGCGCGGGGATGCAGCGCCAGCACCACGGCGCCACGCATCTGGCGCACCAGCAGCACGTTTTCGATGTGCATCGTGGCCATGTGCAACAGGGCCTGGGTGTGGCGCTGGCGCGATTCGAAGTAAGACGCCGCATCGAGCACACCCACCACCGTGCCGTGCGCATCGCGGATCGGCGATGCCGTGCACGCGATGCTGCTGTACTTGGCGAAGTAGTGCTCGAGGCCGCTCACCGCCACCGGGCGGCCCAGCGCCAGCGCGGTGCCCAGCCCGTTGGTACCGCACACCCGTTCGGCCCAGTGGCTGCCGCACAGGATGCCGGCGTCGGAGGAACTGGTGGCGAAGCGGTTGTCGGTATACAGATCGAGGATCACGCCTTCGTGATCGGCAAAGGCGAGCAGAAAGTTCGAGCCGGCGATCTGCTGCATCAGGGTTTCAAGCTCCGCCTGGGCCAGCCCGCGCACCAGGCTCACCCGATCGCGGCGCTCACGCAATTCGGGCGCCTCCACCACCACCTCGCGCGGTGGCCCGGAGAGGTCGAGCCCCAATTCGGCACAGCGCACCCAGCTGTCGAGGATGTCGGCGGGCGGCAACTCACCCGGCGGCAGGCTGGCGCCGCGCGCACGAACAGCGCGGGCATGCGCGAGCAGACGCTCTTCGTAGGGCCTCATCGACTCTCCTGAACCGGGGGACGGGTGCCGAGCACCAAGGCGGCCGGCAACGCCGGCGCACCGGCTTTGAGCCCACCTTAGCAGCGCGGCACAGCGTGATCAACTGCACACATTCTGCACAATGCCACCCGAAGTTGCACACGCACTGAACAGCCTCACCCGCGCCGGGGTGATCCCCAGCCCGGCAGCCCGCAACGGCCCTGCGGGTCAACCCGAAATGGCACACCGATTGCGATGTTGAAAGAGCGCAGCTCCTAGTGGCCGGCGCCTTCGATCCCCCCATCAAAACATCAGGAGACACCCTCATGCCCCGTTCACGGATGACGCTGCTCGCAGCGGCGCTGACGATGGCCTTCGCGGCCCTGCCGGCCTCGGCACAGAACATCGAGAAACTGAAGCAGTTCAAGGTTTCCGGCACCGATCTGAATCTGCCGCCCGTGGCGCAGGAAGGCCGCAATGCCAACGCGATCCGCGAGAACCTGAAGCGCGTCAAGCTGCCCGATGGCTTCAAGATCGAGCTCTTTGCGGTGGTGCCCGATGCGCGGCACATGGCCGTGGCGCCGTCCACCAACATGCTGTTCGTGGGCACCCGCAAGACCACCGTGTGGGCCGTGACCGATCGCAACAGCGACGGCGTGGCCGACGAGGTGAAGCCCTTTGCACCGAGCCTGAACTTCAAGGTACCCAACGGCGTGTGCTGGACGAAAGACGGCTTCCTCATCGTCGTCGAACACAACCGCATCCTGAACTTCCCGGCCGCCGAGTTTTTCTATGAAGGCCCGGATGTGGCGGTGATCGAGGTGGTGCCCCAGGGCGGCCTGATCCCGGTGGAAGACGAGAGCTTCAACCACGGCGCGCGCACCTGCCGCATCGGCGCCGACGGCATGCTCTACGTGATGATCGGCCAGCCTTTCAACGTGCCGCCGCGCGACAAGCTGGCCGGCTTTTCCAAGGTGGGCATCGGCGGCATCGTGCGCATGAACGCCTTCGACGGCAGCAAGCGCGAGGTGTATGCCACCGGCATCCGCAACTCGGTGGGCAACGACTTCAATCCGAAGGACGGCAGCCTGTGGTTCACCGACAACCAGACCGACGGCATGGGTGACGACATCCCGATGGGCGAGATCAACCGCGCCACCAAGGCCGGGCAGTTCTTCGGCTACCCGTGGCGTCAGGGCAAGACACGCATCACAGAACACGGCTATGACAAGGATCCGCTGCCGGCCAACATCACCGATCCGCAGGTCTACACCGAAGCCCACTCCGCCGATCTCGGCCTGAGCTTCTACAACGGCAAGCAGTTCCCTGCCAAGTACCAGGGCGGCCTGTTCTCGGCGCAGCACGGCTCATGGAACCGCACCAAGCCCAACGGCGCGCAGATCCTCTTCACCTCGCTGAAATCCGATGGCACCGCCGACAAGACCGAGGCTTTCGCCACCGGCTGGCTCGACGAATCCACCGGCACCTTCCGCGGTCGCCCGGTGGATGTGGCGCCGATGAAGGATGGTTCGCTGCTGGTCTCCGACGACTACGCCGGTGCGATCTATCGCATCACTTACGGGCAGTGATGCCAGGCCGCCGCGCTCGTCACGTAGCGATCATCGTGCTGCTGGCAGCGGCGGCGGCAACGCCGCCGCTGCTGGCCGCCGATGCCGCCGCAGGCAAGGCAAAAGCCCAGGCCTGCGCGGTGTGTCATGGGCCGTTGGGCATCTCCAGCATGCCCGACGCGCCGAACCTGGCCGGCCAGCCGGAGATCTACCTGACGGCGCAACTGCGGGCCTACCGCGGCGGCGAGCGCAAGCACGAGGTGATGGCGGTGATGGCCAAGCCGCTGAGCGATGACGACATCGCCAATCTGGCGGCGTGGTTCAACGCGATCCGGGTGGAGGCAACGGCGCCGAAGTAGCTGTCCAAATGGGGCGAGCCATGCGCCGTCGGGATGACGGCGCATGGTTGTCAGCGCATCACGATCGCCGTCACCGAGCCGGGTGCCACGGTGGCCTGCAGCACACCGCCCACCAGCGCCGCGCCACGCAGCGGCGCATTGGCAGGGCCGCTGCCGGTGTAGGTTTCGGCGCTGTCGATCGCCGACGGCGCGCGAGGCAGGCTGCTGAAGCGTGCATTGACGCGTTGCGGCTGGTTGGTGGTGTTGGCCATCACCAGCACCAGCTTGCCGCCACCGGCAAAGGCCTGCATGGCCACATCGTCGGGCGCGCCGCGGGCGGCCACGGTGGTGGTGGCCTCGGTGGGCACCTTGCCGAAGGCCGTCTGCATCGCGGAGGCCACCGGCCGGCGCTGGCCGGTATCGCTCATCAGGCCGTGGAGCTTCTTGCTCCAGCTGAAATCTTCGAGCTGCCAGTAGATTGCAGCGCTGGCACCGAGGCCGAGCAGGCGCAGGCCGCCGGCCACTGTGGCCAGCGCGTAGGCGTTGGAATCGACATCGAGATCGTTGTCGTCGACATCGCTGTCGGGATCGTCGAAGTGTTTTTTCACCCCGAACTCGGTGATCATGATCGGGCCGGCCTTGCCGCGGCCGAGGAACGACTCCACGCCACGCGTGGACGGATCGGTGAGCTGCTTCGCGGTTTGATACACGTGCGCGCTGATGTAGCCCAGGTTGCGCGCCGCGCCATTGGCGCGCAGCGCCGCATAAAAATCATCGAAGTTGCGAATGCCGGTGCCCGGGCCGGCGATGCGCAGGTTGTTGAGACCGTAGCGATCCAGCGTGGCACGGGCCTTGAGTACCAGATCGGCGTAGTCGGCCGGCTTGTATTGCGTATCCCAGGTGCCTTGCGGCTCATTCGTCAACTCCAATGCGGCGGGGCGGAAGCCCATGCGCTGGAGGTAGAGCTGCTGCGCCACCACGTAGTTGGCGTAATCCTGGATGCGCGCCGGGTCGGCCAATCCGGCTTCCTTGCGCGGCCCGCTCTTTTTCTGCCGCACCGACATCCACGGCTTGGGCATGCGCCACACGATCACCACCGGCTGGATGCCGAGTTGCTTGAGCCGATCGTTGAGCTGCGAGAAATTCTGGCGCTGCTGCGGCGAATCGGCGCGATCGATCAGCGCCGACAGTTGCTCCACCGACATGTTGGTGGAGAGCTGGCCTTCAGGAATCTCCGGCACGAGCGAGACGCGTACAAAGCGCGCATTGATATCGCGCAGCAGCTCGACCGATTGCGCCGGATGCCGCGTGTTGGCCCACACCTGCGTACCGATGCCGCTGAAGGTATGCGCGGCCGCAAAGTCGAAGCTGACGTCGGCATCGGCGGCCATTGCCGGATGCATCACGGCGCCGCTCAGGGCCAGGCAGACAGCGGCGATGGCTGCGAAAAAACGAGACGTCATGGCAATCATCCTGCGACAGGGCCTGGAAGTAAAACGGGAGCTGGGCAGATGGGAGCACGATTTTGTGTCCAGCTTGTTGCCACTTCGGCGATCTGCCGGGCCAGACGCGCCAGCGCGCGCTGATGGCCCTGCACGACGCCCGGCACGCCGGGCGCCACCGCTTCGACGATGCGGCTGCCGCACAGCACCACCGCAGCTTCTTCCTTGGTGCCTACACGCCGCAAGGTCCACGCGACATCGAGCAACGCCTGCTGTGAAGGCACCGATTCAAACCGCCGCACATCCACCTTGATGCGCAGCACCGTGGCCGCGGCATCGTGTGGCAGCCCGCTCACATCGGTGGCGCCGGGGTATCGCGACAATTCGGCCGACAAGGCCGCACGCAGCTCGTCGCCCAGCGGCGCGATCCAGCGTTCGTTTTCGAGCAGCAGCACCGTATCGGCGGTGGCCTGCCGCACGACGATCGGCTGCTGATCGGCCTGCGCAGGGATGCCCACCGGCAGCAGCTCGAACAGCCACGTCGGGCCCGATGCCGACAGCGCGACCGGCGGCACGTTGTCCATCAGCGTGTAGTAGCGGATCGGCGGCGCGGAAGAGCATGCCGCCATAGCGGCACTGCAAGCCACGAGAAAGGCCGCCATGCGGGCAGCCGCGCCACGATGACATTCGGGGCGTCGCATCAAGGAACTCCTGGGGTGGGTGGTGTTGCCGGGCGCGCGGCAGGCAAAGGCGCAGCCGGTGTGCCGCCCTCGGGCGTGAGCCCCGGCGACTCCGGGCGGCCGAGCAGCAGCGATTCCGGATGGCGGGCCACGTAATCGGTGAGCGCGCGCATCGAGGTGGAGGCGCGCTGCAGATCCTTCAGCGTCTGCGCCAGGCCCTGCTGCAGCGGCGAGTCTTCGTGGAAGAGCCGGCCGGCGGCGTTGACGGTGGCATCCACCTCGCCGAGCGACCTTTGCAGCCCCAGCAGCGTGGTGCGGGCCTCGGGCAGCAGCTCGCCGTTGACCTGCTTGAGCGTCTTGTCAAGCTCGGTCAGGTTGCCATCGAGCCGGGTGCCGATCGCATCGAACGGGATCTTGTCGAGCTTGTCGGCAATGCGTGCCACCTGCTCCTGCAGCTTGTCGAAGGCGCCGGGCACGGTGGGCACATCCAGCGGCAGCACCTGCGGATCGAAGGCCACCTTGGGCGCGCCTTTGACGAAGTCGAGCGCGATGTAGAGCTGGCCGGTGAGCAGGTTGCCGCTGCGCGCCTGCGCCCGCAGCCCCTGCTCGATGAGCCGGCCCACCACCCGCGTGTGCTCGTAGGCGTCGGCCTCGGTGGTGGGCGGCACCAGCTTGTCGTATGCGGCGCCCAGGCGGCGCGGATAGACGATGGCGCTCACCACGGTGGGAAAGGTTTTTTTCGCTTCGTCGAAGTCGACGTTGATGCCCACCACCTTGCCGAAATCGATGCCGTGGAATTCCACCGGCGCATCGAGCGTGAGGCCGCGCAGGGATTGATCGAAACGCATCGTGATGAACAAGGGCTCGCCATCCGGCGGCACCAGGGCGGTGCGCCGGTCGTTCGATAGCTGGAAGGTGGTGTTTTCGGGCGCCGGCGCTGTTTCCCACACGCCGGGTGGCATCTGGAAGGCAATGCCGCCGGCAAGCAGCGTGGCCAGCGATTCGGTATCCACCTTGAGGCCGTTGGCGCCGAGGGCGATGTCGATGCCGCTGGCGTTCCAGAAGCGGGTGTAGCGGGTCACGAGCTTGTCGTGCGGCGCCTCGATGAACACCTGCAGGTTGACGCCGCGCCCATCCTTGTCGAGCGCGCTGCTCACCACCCGGCCCACCTGCACACGCCGGTAATACACCGGCGAGCCGATGTCCAGCGAGCCGAGATCCTCGGCGCGCAGCGAGAACTGCCGGCCCGCGGCGCCATAGGTGATGGGCGGCGGTACTTCGAGGCCGACAAAGCTCTTCTGGCTTTGTTCGGACTTGCCGGCATCGGCGCCGATGAAGGCGCCCGAGAGCAGCGTGTCGATCCCCGACACGCCGGTGGCCCCCACCCGGGGCCGCACGACCCAGAAGCGTGTCTCCGCCTTGGCAAAGCCCGAAGCCTCCTTGGCCAGATCGACCACCACGATGATGTGCGAGCGATCTTCCGCCAGGCGGATCGCTTTCACGAGGCCGATCACCACGTTCTTGAAGCGCACGTGCGTCTTGCCGGCCTCCAGGCCTTCAGCCGTCTGGAAGGCGATCTCGATGCGCGGGCCGGAGCTTGTCCAGGCCTGGAACACCATCGACAAGCCCAGCAGCAAGGCCACCGCAGGCACCAGCCAGATCAACGAGACGCTGAAGCGGCTGCGGCGCACCGATGGTGGCGGCGGCGGCGGCCGACTGGCGGACGGCTGCGCAGGC
>JANMAS010000251.1:0-19459 GCA_031359975.1 Burkholderiales bacterium | reverse complement strand
GCGGCTGCGGCGAGCCAGATCGATGAGGAATTCGAGCACGTAGGGGCAGCGCTTCTGGTACCCCTGCACCACGAAGCCGATGCCGTTCCAGCCCTGCAGTTCGGGCTCCACGCACAGCCGCTCCAGCAGATCGAGCGAAAGCTCCAGGCGATCGGCTTCCTCGGCATCGATGTTCAGCCCGATATCGTGCCGCTTGGCGCGCAGCGTGAGGCCGAGCAGGCGCGGGTACAGCTCGCTCATGGCCCGATCGGCCTGCGCGCGGCTGTAGCGCGGGTGCAGCGCCGAGAGCTTGATGGAGATGCCCGGCCCTTCGTAGATGCCGCGGCCGGCCGAAGCGCTGCCAATGGCATCGATGGCGTTTTCGTATGACGCCAGATAGCGCTGCGCATCGGCTTCGGTGAGGGCCGCCTCGCCGAGCATGTCGTAGCTGTAGCGAAAGCCCTCGGCTTCGCGGCGGCGGGCGTTGGTGAGCGCCTGGGCGATGGTTTCGCCGGTGACGAACTGCTCGCCCATCAGGCGCATCGCCATATCCACACCCTTGCGGATCAGCGGCTCGCCGCTCTTGCCGATGATGCGGGTGAGTGCGCTGCCCAGGCCCGATTCGGTGTGCGTGGCCACCAGCTTGCCGGTGACCAGCAAGCCCCAGGTGGCGGCGTTCACGAACACCGAGCCGCTCTGGCCCAGGTGCGACTGCCAGTTGCCATCGCCGATCTTGTCGCGGATGAGTGCGTCGCGTGTGGCTTTGTCGGGGATGCGCAGCAACGCCTCGGCCAGGCACATCAGCGCCACGCCTTCCTGCGACGACAAGGAAAACTCCTGGATCAAACCCTGCACCAGCCCTTCGCGGCCGACACCCGATTTGCGCCCGCGCAGCGCCAAGGCCAGGGTGCTGGCCAAGGCATGCGCGGCGGCGGCCTGGGCGGCGGGCAGGCGCGCGGCTTCGAGCAGCATCGCCACGCACTCCGGCTCGGGGCGTCGATAGGCGGCTGTGATCGCGGCGCGCAACACCGACTGCGGGCGCACCTGTTCGGCAAATTCGAGGAACGGCGGCGGATCGATCGACAAGGCGGATGGGCTCATGGTCTTACTCGGAAAGCGACGTACGGACGCACGCCAGGGCCAGAGCTTAACAACGCGGCCGTCTGGGGACGGGTGCCCGGGCCCGGGCCTGCGCCGGCGTTGCCACCCGCACCGTGCGCAGGCATAGTCGGGCGCAGGCGCGTCATGGGGGCGCGCTGTTTTTGAGGATTGTTGTCCACCATGCTCCGAGCCCTTGCCGCCGCCGCCATCCTCGGCCTTTCGCTGCCCTTGCACGCGCAGCCCATCCGCAGCGCGCCGCTGCGCATCATGCCCATCGGTGACTCGATCACCGAAGGCAGCGATGGCGGTTATCGCTACCCGCTGTTCAAGAAGATCACCGCCAGCATCGGCATGCCCAACTTCGTGGGCCGCCGCAATGGCCATCTGAGCGATCCGGTGGACATGCCCGACCACGACCACGAAGGCTACTCGGCCTATCGCATCGACGAGATCACATCCGGCGAGGGCTTCTGGGGCGCGCCGCCGATCGAGGTGCGCCTGAAGGATTGGGATCCGGCGGTGGTGACCATCCACGCCGGCACCAACGACGCCCAGCAGCACTACTACTTCTGGGGCGACGATGCCATCGGCATGCCCAACGTGATCCAGCGGCTCGACGATCTGGTCAGCCGCATCGTGGCCTACAACCCGGCGATCCACATCATCGTCTCCACCATCATCCCGGCCAACGCGCCCGCCAGCGACCGCACCATCAGCTATGTCGAGCGGCTCAACGCCCGCATCCCGGAGCTGGTGGCGCGCCACAAGGCAGCAGGCCATCGGGTCTCGCTCGTCGATTGCTACACGCCGATGCTCGCCTATCCCAATCCGGATGGCATCCACCCCAGTGCCGAGGGCGCGCAGGTCATGGCGGAGGTGTTCTTCAAGGGCCTGAAGGCCATCGGCGCCGTGCCGGTGAACCCCGATCCCGGGCGCGACGACGGCCTGCATCAGGTGGACAACTACAGCACCGTGTCGTCCACACCCTGGTCGCTGGTGCCCAACCTGCTGCGCGCCAAGTCGGCCACCTTCGAATCGGCGCAGACCACCGGCTACGCCGGCAAACACCCGACCACCGTGCTCAACGACGGCAAGCTGGATGTGGTGACCAACGACAAGGATGCCCTGTCCACCACCACCTTCACGCTCGCCACATCGGCCCACACCAGCGGCTACGACGTGTTCGAGATCCGCAGCATGGCCGGCATGCCGATGGCCGCCAACGAAGACGACCGTTCCCACCAGGCCTACGAGGTGTGGTGGGCCGGCGTGGACGCGCCAGACAACTTCCAGCGCCTCGGCGATTTCCACCACATCATGGTCAATCGCGACGAGCGCGCCTCGCAGATCCTCATCAGCCGCCTCGACGGCCAGCCCCTGGCGCGGCAGGTGAAGAAGATCCAGTTCCGCTTCATCGAACCGCCACTGCGCCAGTACGGCTTCTTCGGCATCGGCTCACCGGTGCGCTACCGCGAGATCGAGGCGTTGGGTGTGCCTTCGGCAGTTGCGCGGTAGCACGCCGACCGGCGCGTCGGCGCCCTGCCGGCCGAGCCGTTGCTCAAGGCAACGCGGCCTTCAAGGCGGTCACCGTGGTCATCAAGGTCATCGGTTCGAGCGGTGAAGGGTCGAGGCCCAGGCGAATGTAAAACGCCTTGGCCTCCTCCGAGATCGCGTGGACGAGCAGGCCGCGTATACCGATGGTGTCCGCCGCGTGAATGACTCGTTTTGCCGCATCCTGGAACAGCGCGCGTCCCAGGCCTCGCCCTTGTTGTTCGCTGGCGATGGCAAGCCGCGCGAGCACGACGACGGGAATCGGGTCTGGCATGTTGCGTCTGAACCGCCCCGGGGCCGCGTCGGGCGCCACGGCGCTGGCCGCCAGGGCGTAGTAGGCAACGACCCGATTCGCATCGCAGACGACAAAGGTTCGCGAGGCGCCGCTGGCCTGGTTGTGCAGCGCGCGGCGCCGCAACCAGTCATCGAGCGACGGTACCCCGCTGTCGAAGCCGCCGAGCGTGTGGTCCGCAGTCAGCGGGCTCGGGGCCTGAAGCATCGGTTTCGATCAGGCCTTGGCCCAGGGTGGCGTTGCCCGCATCGTGCTTTGCAGGCGTTCGTTGGGCTGCGGTGGCGCGTCGAGCAAGGCCAGAAACTTGGCGTAGGCGGTGGGACTGACGACGAATATCGACCGGTCGAGAAGCTCATCTTCAGCGGCTCGGCGCGCAGCACTGAGGATGAAATCTGTGCGTGTCTTGCCGCTTGATTTGGCGGCGCGGTCGATCAGCCCGCGTTCCGCAGCCGGGATGCGCAGATTCAAGGTTTCTCGCGGTACGCGCTTGGCTGGGGTCTCGACAGCGGCTTTCATGATCATCGTCTCTGTGGCTGCCACCTGATTCTAAGCCGTTGTAACGCTGATGTCATTACGTTGTTTCACGACCTGGTTCAGGCCCGCCGAAGGCCGCGGACAGGCGTGCGTCAGCAACGGGTTGCAACCCTTCGGATTGCCATCGACGGTAATTACTCCGATGATTCCTTCAAGGCCGGGACCAACCCCCCATGCCGCGCCAGTACGGCTTCTTCGGCATCGGCTCGCCGGTGCGCTACCGCGAGATCGAGGCGTTGGGGGTGCCTTCGGTGGAGTCTCGCTAACAACCCGGAGGCCACGATGCCGAGTTCACGATGGGTCACAACGGTCCTGATCGTCGCGTGCGCATGCCTCGGCAGCGCTTGGGCCGCCGAGCCCGCGCCTGATCCCTGGATCCCGCTGGCGCGCTTCATCGGCGAATGGACGGGTGTGGCCTCCGGCGAAGGGGGCGACGGTACGGTGACACGCCAATACAGCCGCGTGATGAACGGGCGCTTCATCCACGAGGTGAACATCTCGAAGTACCCGCCGCAGGAAGCGAACAAGTCCGGCGAAGTGCACGAGCATTGGTCGATGTTCAGCTACGACAAGACGCGGCGGGTGCTGGTGCTGCGTCAGTTCCACCTCGAAGGCTTCGTCAACACATACCGGCTGGCCGATGGCGCGCCGCCGGGCTCCACGCTGATGTTCGAGAGCGAATCCTTCGAGAATTTCAGCAATGCCTGGAAGGCGCGAGAGAGCTACGAATTCCTGTCCAACGACGAATTCATCGAAACCTTCGAGCTCGCCGCGCCGGGCAAGCCGTTTCAGGTCTACAGCCGCAATCGCCTGACGCGTGTGCGGAAATAGTCAACGGCCCGGGCCCCTCACACCGCCGCGACGATCGAGATCTCGACACGCCAGTGATCACGCGCCAGCCGCGCCTGCACGCAGGCTCGAGCCGGCGTGTGTCCAGCGGGTACCCAAGCGTCCCAGTGCTGATTGAAGGTGGCGTAGTCGGCCATGTCGGCGAGATAGATGGTGGCGGACAGGATCTTCGTCTTGTCGCTGCCCAGCCGCCCGAGCACATCATCGATTCGATCGAGGCACTCCTGGGCCTGCACGCCGGCGTCGGCATGCTCATTGGTTTCGGCAACCTGCCCCGCCAGAAAGGCGATGCCGTTGAAGACGGTGGCTTCGGAAAGGCGCGGGCCGACGGACAGGCGTTGGATCGATGCGGTCATGGTGGGCTGCTGCGGAGTTGACGCGGACGCAGTATCGCGGCGGCGAGCCAGTCTCGTCCGGGTGCGGGCAAGATTTGTTGAGCCTCCTGCGCTCAGGGTGGCGCCATCCCGAGCCGACAAATGCATACACCGCGCTCGTCGCGGCGCCCACATACCCAAGGATTCACCGTGACGCCCAACGACATCCAATTGGTCCGCGAGAGCTTTGCCCTGGTCGAGCCCATCGCGCCACAAGCGGCGGCCATCTTCTACGAAAAGCTGTTCGCCGCCGCGCCAGCCGTGCGCAAGCTCTTCAGCAACAACATGGAAGCGCAAGGCGAGCGGCTGATGACGATGATCGCCGGTGCCGTGGCGCTGCTCGACCGGCCCGAACAGTTGATGCCAGTGCTGCAGAAGCTCGGCGCCCAGCACAGCGACTACGGCGTGATCGAAGCGCATTACGCGCAGGTCGGCGCCGCCTTGATCGACACCCTGCACACCGGCCTCGGACCGGCCTTCACCCCCGAGGTGTGCGAGGCCTGGAAGAGCGTTTACAGCGTGATCAGCCACACGATGATCGGCGCGGCCCGGGTGGCGATGGCGGCTTGAGAGCACCCCGCTGGGCGACAGGTCGGCGGCCCATCAGCCGCGGGTCAGCGGCTGAAGGCGCCCGTCACACCCTGCACATACCAATCCATCGTCGCGATGGCTTCGTCGGGCATCATGCCGGCGGCCTGCCGTTCACGGCCGGTGTTATCGACGATGCGGCCGGAGAACGGCTGGAAGCGGCCGCTGGTGATGTCTTTCTCGCGGGCCGCGATCTCGTCGGTCTGCGCCTTGGGCAAGCTCGGCTGCAGCGCCGCCAGCCGCACGAAGCCCTCCTTCATGCTGCCCCATACCGGCCGCGGCGACCAGGCGCCATCGATCGCCGATTGCGCCACGCGGGTGTAGAACCCGCCCCAATGGTGCGTGACCGCGGCGAGCTGCGCGTGCGGCGCAAAGGCGATCATGTCGCTCTGGTAGGCGATCACCTTCACGCCGCGCTCTTCGGCGGCCTGCGGCACCGCGGGCGAGCCGGAATGGTTGGTCAATACATCGGCACCCTGGCCGATCAGGCTCAGTGCGGCATCGCGCTCGCGCGGCGGATCGAACCAGGCATTCAGCCAGACCACCTTGACTTCGGCCTTCGGATTCACGGCGCGCATGCCGAGCGTGAAGGCGTTGATGCCCTGCACCACCTCGGGCACCGGAAAACCGGCCACGTACCCCGCCACGCCGGAGCGGCTGTTCTGCCCGGCCAGCATGCCGGCCAGGTAACGCGCTTCGTAGTAACGGGCGTTGTAGGTGGCGAGGTTGGGCGCTGTCTTGTAGCCGCCGACGTGTTCGAACTTCACCGCCGGGAAATCCGCCGCCACGCGCAGGGCCGGCTCCAGATAACCGAAGCTGGTGGCAAAGATGAGCTGACAGCCTTGCGTGGCCAGATCGCGCATCACCCGTTCGGAGTCGGCCCCCTCGGGCACCGCCTCCACCATGCGGGTGGTCACTTTGGTGCCCAGCGCGCGTTCCATCTCGATGCGGCCCTGCTCGTGCTGATAGCTCCATCCGGCCTTGCCGATCGGGCTCACGTACACAAAGCAGGCCGACAGCGGTGCGGCCGTGGCCGCCGTTGCGGCATTGGGCGGGGCGGCCACCGACAAGACGGAGAAAGCAAAAGCGACGGGCAGCCTGGCACGTGGGCGCATTCGCACCCGCATGAGGTTTTTGAGCATGGTTTTCCTCGACATGGCCACGATGAACAAAGCCGACCGGCGCTGTGGCGGGCGACGGTCAGCAGGCTGCGAATTGTAGGCAAGCAGGCCCGCCGTAACGCGGGCGCAACTTAGCAGCCCTTGCGGCCTATTCGGGGGCTGGCAGCGGCAGTTCGAAGATGACGGTGGTGCCGCCATCCGGATTGGCGTTGATCACCATGCGGCCGCCGCTGGTGGATACACGTTCACGCATGCCGATGATGCCGGTGCCGGTATGCAGGGCCGTGGCGGGGTTGAACCCACAACCGTTGTCGGTGACCTCGATCACCAGGCCGCTGCGATCGGCCGACCGGCGCAGGCTCACCCCAGCCCGCGTCGCACCCGCATGTTTGACCAGGTTCGACAGCGCCTCCTGCACGAGACGGTATCCGGTGATCGCCAGCGGGCCGCGCAGATCCGGCAGGTCGGCATCGGCCTCGAACGAAAAGCGGCACGCCGGATGCAGCTCGTCGAACTGGCGGGCCATCTCCTCGAGTGCGCCCGGCAGGCCCAGCATGTCCAGCACCTCCGGGCGCAACTGCTTGACGATGCGCCGAGCGGCGTCGTACAGGCCGGCCGTGCTGGCACCGATGCGCTCGGCCGCACGATCGATCTCACGCGCCGCGGCGTCGCTCAAGCCCGGGGCCACCGTGGCGGCAATATGCTGCGCCTGCAGCCGCACGACGATCAGTTCGGCGTTGAGATGATCGTGGATCTCGCGCGCAATGCGCTGGCGCTCTTCCTCGATCAGCGTATTGCCGCGCGAGATGAGCCGGCGACGCTCCGCATCGGCAAAGCGCAACTGCGCCACCGCGGCATTCAGCTCCTGGGTGCGCGTTTCCACCTGCGCCTCCAGCTCGCGGCGGCTGGCGCGCAAGCTCTCGGCCATCGCCAGAATCGCCTGCTGCAGCTCGCGCAATTCATGGCTCGCACCCAGGTCGAGTGTGATGTCGTAGTCGCCCCGGCGGATGAGCCGCAGCGCCTGCATCGCCGATCGCAGCGGCGCGCGCAGGCGCTGCGCCAGCCAAAGGCCCGCGAGCACGCTGGCGCAGGTGGACAACGCCACGATCAGCGCGCTGCTCAGCAGCCGATCGCGCCGCGCCGCGAGCACCGGCTCGGCAGACATCATCACCCGCACATAACCCACGATCGGCCCCGGCTTGAACACCAGCCGTGGCGCGCCTGGCTGCGAGGTGTGCGGCCCTTGCTGGTCGAAGGTATCGAGATCGGGTAATTCGGCGCGCACCGCCACTTCGACCGCCGCCTGCCGTGCGAGCGGCTGCCCGCGCTGGCCGACCGCCACCACCACCTGGCGCGTCGCATCCAGCACATCGATCGCGGCCACGCTGCGATCGCGCTGCTGCAACCCGCGCATGGCGCGTTCCAGGTAATCGGTGTTGCCCGACGCAAGGGCGTACGGGCTGGCCTCGGCGAGCGCGGCGGCGATGGTGCCGGCACGCTCGTCCAGCTCGGCGGCAAGTTCCGCCGAGGCCGCCCAGTACAGCCACGCGATCACGGCGGCAAACATGATGAACGGCGGCACGGTGGCCACCATCACCAGCCGGGCGGTGATGCCCCAGGTGCGTGGGTCGAAGGCCTTCATGACCTTGGCGCTCACGATGGGGAGTTGCCCAGCGCCAGGGTGGCGGCGTCGACGATGAGATTGAGCGAACGCGCCACGCTGTCGTTCACCATGACGCGCCAGAAGGCCGGATGCTGAGGCGGTGTGGCCCGGCCTTCACCCAGCGCATCGGCCATCGTGCCGACCTGCGCGATCACGTCGTCGATCGAGGCATAGGCCGCCGCCAGCGTGCCGGCACGCACCAGTGCCGTGGAAAAGCCGATCGCGCCCTGCCTGCGCCGATAGGTGGCTTCGAGCAGCGGGCGCAGGTTCTGGATGCTGTAGATGTCGGGGTCGGGCAAGGTGAGCAGCACCTGCGCCGAGGCCAGCGCCGCCAGAGCGCGCACCGGGTTGTCGCCGGCATCCACGCGGTGCACCACCAGATCCAGGCCCGCCGTGCGTGCCGCGCCGGCCAGCTCGGGTTCGAGGTCGGCGGTCGAGGCGCTCAGCAGCACGCCGACCGTGACGCGCCGTGCGTACAGCAACCGGATCAGCCGCATCTGGTTCAGCGGCGAAGCTTCGGCGTAGATCGCCGACAGCGCATGCTTCGATGGCGGCACCGCCAGGCGGACGGCGCGCGCATAGGCCGTCGACGAGACAAACAGCGACAGCAGCGGGCCGGGCAGCATGGCGCCGAGCGCCGACTGCAGCGCGGCCGGGCCGGCGGCGAGATACACCGCCGCGCCCTCCCTCACCGGCAGCGCGTTGACATCGTGTGTCACCGAGGCCGCCGGATGATGGCGCAGCAACGCCGCGACGATCTGCTGTGTCGACTCGCTGTCGTCGCTCACCAGCATGCGCAGCGGGCTGGCGGCTCGCGCCGGACGCGCCACCAGCAGGCCCAGCGGCAGCGCCGCCACACGAAGCATGGCCCTCATAGCGCTGCGTCGCCCCGCATCAGCCGAGCCGGAGTTGCTCAGCGAAAGGGTGCGTTCCACCGATGCCATGGCGCGGGTGCTTCCAACATGCCCTCGCCTCAGAAGCCGATCTCGAGATTGGCGTACAGCTGGTCGTCCTCGTACTGGGCCGTTGTTGCGCCGGCGCCGCCGCCATCGTCGTCGCTGGGTGCCAGATTGCTCGCCGAGTTGTCGAGATGGCGGGCCATCACGGAAAACCGCGCGCGTGCACCAGACAGCAGGAAGGTCTTGGCCAGCGTGACGTCGACACGACTGGTCTTGCGGTGCGCGCCGGCGTCACCCGAGGTGAGGTAGGTCGCCGCACCCAATTCCCAGCCGTCGCCCAGACGCTTGGCGGCGCCGGCACACATGCCGTGCAGAGCCCGACGGGTGCGGTCGACGATGGGGGCTTCGCCGCCCCGCGTGAACGTCGACATGGCGATGAATCCCGACCACCCATCGGCAAGATCCGCCGTGGCACGCACGTCGGCCCCGGCGTAATGTCCGGTGGTCTCGAGGGTGGGCGTCAAGCTCCCCTTCGGCCCCCTGCCCACCACCTGGTCGATCAGGCGGTTGCGGTAGACCCTGGCATCCAATTGAACGCCCCATGCCGGCACGCTCATCAGGTAGCCGAGTTCGACCGACACGATGCGCTCGCTCGCCAAGGCACCTGGGGTGATCGGACGCGGATCCTGCCCATCGGGCATCCACACCCCGGACGACCAGCCCAGACGCACGGTATGCCCTGGCGCCACATGAAAGCTGGCGGCAACGCGCGGCGACAGCAAGGCACCTCGACCTGTCGGATCGTCCAGCCGGGCGGCAGCGTTCAGCGTGAACCAGTCCGCCGGCCGCGCGAGCACGCCGGTGTAGGCATGCCAGGCCCAGGCGTGCGCATCGGGATCGGTGCGGCTGAAACCGGCCCAGCGCTGGCGCTGGAGACCCGCGCCTGATTCGAGTCGCCATTGATCCGACACGATGAACGTGTCGCGAAGCTCGATGGTGCTGCGGCTGCGCAGGAACGCCGCGGGCAGCAACCGGGGTGTGATCGACCAGTTGTTGGCCACCACCACGATTTCGTGCAAATCGCTGATCGATTGCCGCCACTGGCCGCTGATGTAGCCCGCTGCGCCTTCCTGGGCGATGTTGTCGTTCGTGCCCGCTCCCGCGGCGGCGGGATTCCGGGATCCTTCCAGGTAGGCCAGGTCGAGAGCGAGCGTGGATCCTTCATCGAACCGGGTTTCGCTGCGCACGGTCAGGCGCTTGACGTGCAGGCCCGCGACCGGCGAGATGGCACGGCTGGCTTCTTCGTCGGCATCGTTGCCACGGTAGTTGGCGGTCACGCGCAGCGATGTGGGGCCCACGCTCAACCCCGCCCGGGCGGTGACGTTGCGCAAGACGTTCGAGCCCACCGTGGCCGACAGGTAACCGCGTTCGGCATCGGAGGGATGGCGGGTGATGATGTTCACCGTGATCACCGCCGGAGCGGCTGACGCATCGGAGGCATGCGGGCCGCGGGTGATCTCCAGGCGATCGACGTCGTCGAGCGTGACCGGCAGCGTCGGCCACTGGAGCCGGGCATACGCTGCGCGGTAGACCTCCACACCATCGATCAGCAGGTTGACCCGGGTGACGTTGGGCACCTTGGTGCCTTCCAGGCTCAGGCGGACATCCGCCCCCGCAATGCGCAGCGCGGCGGAGCCGGTGACCAGCCGCAGCGCTTCGACCACGCTCAGAAGCCCGTACTGCCGCAGCATGCGGGATTCGATCACCGTGGTGCTGGCCGCCGCATCGGTGATCGGCGGGCGCAGGCTCGTGGGCGGCAGGATCAGCGGCAGGTTGTCGTCGGCGCCGGGGTGCACGGTTTGAGCGTGGCTGTGCGGCGCCAGCCACAGGGCGGCCATCGACAACGCCAACGCGCAGGCGCGGCCCAGCATGATCATGGCTCGATCAGCTTGTGCCGCAAGGCCAGCCGGGCGATGTCGGCCGGCCGGTGCACACCCAGGCGTTCCTTGATGGCCTGGCTCACGTTGCTGATGGTCTTGGGCGACAACTCCATCGACTCGGCGATCTCGACGTTGGTCTGCCCCTGCGCGATGCGCCGGAACACCTCCATCTCGCGCGCATCGAGCTTGGCCATGGGCGAATCGTCGCCCCGCACGCCCATCAAAGCCAGCCGATTGGCGATCTCGGGCAGAAAAAACGTCTCGCGCCGACTGGCAAAGTTCACCGCCTCGGCGAGCAACGCGGCTTCCTGGTTCTTGGTGACGAAACCCAGCCCACCCAGCCGGTAGGCCTCGCGTACCAGTTCGTCCTGGTCGAACTGCGAATAAAAGACGATCGCCGCCTGGGGGTGCTTGGCCAGCACCGCCCGCGCGGCGTCGAGGCCGCTGGCGGCTTCGCCAAACCGGATGTCGAGCACCACCACATCGGGGGCGGCGCGATCGTAGGCGGCGAGCAGCTCGTTGGCGGCGTGCACATGCGCCACGACGCTGATGCCAAAGCGCGCCAGCGCGGTGGCGAGCCCTTCGACGATCAATGGATGGTCATCGGCAATCAAGACGCGGATCGGGATCATCGTCAAGCTTGTCTCGAACGGTAGACGAAATGGGGTAGCACCACGGCTGCTGGTTGGCGGCAACGAATCGGGGATCACCCAACGCATCGCCTGTGGCAATGTTACATCGCAGCGAGAAGGTTCGGCGAATCTTACTCCCTCCAATTCCCTAATAAATACCTTTGCATAGCAATCACAATGCTACTAACATAACCAATGCGCACCAGCCAGTGTTCATCAGCTCGCCCAGGAGTAGCCCATGCCGCAAGCACCCGCCACCACCCCGTTGCCATCCACCGCCGGCGAACTCGACGCACATGTGCCAGGCGCCCACCTTTCGGCGGTGCCCTCCAGCGATGTGCTGGCCGCCTGGCTGGCGATGATGCTCGACGAGATCGACTACCCGATGCTGCTGGTGAATCCGCGGCTGGATGTGCTGTTTGCCAACCGTATCGCACTGGCCACGCTGGATGGCCGCCATCCGCTGGTCATCACCGACGGGCGGCTGAGTGTGCGCAACGCGCAGGACGAGCAGCCGCTGCGCGAGGGCGTCGACAGCGCCATGCAGCGCGGATTCCGACGTCTGCTCAGGCTCAACCGAGGCAGCGATCAGGCCACCTGGGCCGCAGTGTTGCCGCTGCGACAAGCCCTCGGCGGTGGCGGTGGCGGTGGCGGTGGCAGCGAAGCATCCACCGTGGCGCAGGCCGGCGCCCTGCTGATGCTGGGCAAGCCACGGATGTCGCAGCGCCTGTCGGTGCAATCGTTCGGGCGCCTGATGCACCTGACGAGCACGGAGTCCTCGGTGCTCGAAATGCTGTGCGACGGCCTGCAGGCCACCGATGTGGCCAGGTGCCAC
Organism: Burkholderiales bacterium; assembly: GCA_031359975.1. Classification (GTDB taxonomy): domain Bacteria; phylum Pseudomonadota; class Gammaproteobacteria; order Burkholderiales; family Burkholderiaceae_C; genus JANMAS01. The sequence goes on along the minus strand of JANMAS010000251.1, from coordinate 7,101 downwards.
GACGTGTCGGTGAGCACGGTGCGCTCACAGATCTATACCTTGCGATCCAAGGTGGGCACATCCAGCATCTGCGAACTGATGCGTAGCGTGGCCCTTCTGCCGCCGATCCTGGGCCTGCTCAATGGTGGCGGCGACAGCGCCGAGGCCATCACCATCAGCGCACCAAAACCGCGCTCGCCGTGTGAGGGTGCCGGCGCAACGGCGCCCAGGGAAACGTCAATCCTTCGACCAAACTTCGATAGGCAACCACCTCGAATTGTTCATCGAATAGCAGTTTGATTGCTTTTTGATCGCACTTTTCGCTTCACTTGCCCTGGCGATCCGGATTCGGATCAGCTCAGCGGCGGGTCGGGCTGCAAAAAGGCGTCAACGAGCCGCGCCTGCCAGCCGGCCTTGGCCTCGTCCGGCGCAAAACTGGCTTCGAAGCTGTTGGCTGCGAGTTGCCAGGCATCGCGCGCGCCCAAGGCCGGCACGGCAGCGAAGGTGTCGAGGAAGTTCTGGTTGATGTAGCCGCCAAAGTAGGCCGGATCATCGGAGTTCACCGTCGCGCACAGGCCGGCGTCGAGCAGCACCTTCAGGTTGTGATCGGCCATCGTGTCGAACACGCGCAACTTCACGTTCGACAGCGGGCACACGGTGAGCGGCATGCGCATCGCGGCCAGGCGCCGCACCAGCGCCGGGTCTTCCAGGCAGCGCACACCGTGATCGATGCGCTGCACCTTGAGCACATCGAGCGCGCTGATGATGTACGCGGGCGGACCCTCTTCGCCGGCATGCGCCACCAGGCGCAGGCCCAGCTCGGCGGCACGGGCGAACACCCGCGCAAATTTCTCCGGCGGGTGGCCGCGCTCGCTGCTGTCCAGGCCCACGCCGATGAACTGATCGCGATGCGGCAACGCGGCCTGCAGCGTCGCCAAGGCTTCGTCTTCGCTGAGATGGCGCAGAAAACACGGGATCAGGCTGGCGCTGATGCTCAAGCGCGTGTGCGCCTGCCGGCAGGCACGGTGCAGGCCGTTGATCACCGTGGCCATGGGCACACCGCGGGCGGTGTGGGTCTGCGGATCGAAGAACACTTCAGCGTGCACTACGTGATCGGCTGCCGCGCGCTCGAAATAGGCCCAGGCCATGTCGAAAAAATCGGCCTCGGTGAGCAACACGCTGGCGCCGGCGTAGTAGATGTCGAGAAAGCTCTGCAGATCGCTGAAGGCGTAGGCCTCGCGCAGCGCCTGCACGCTCGGGTAGGCCAGCGCCACACCGTTGCGCCGCGCCAGCCGGAAGATCAGCTCCGGCTCCAGCGAGCCCTCGATGTGGATGTGCAGTTCGGCCTTGGGCATGCGCCGCAGCAGCGCGGGCAGACGCTCGCGCCCGATGGCGTTGAAATCGATCGCGGGCGTCGGCAGGTTCATCGTGCGTCTCCCGGGAGCCTACTTGCCCGAAGGGATCTTGCCCTCCACGCCCTTGACGTAGAAGTCGACCATGTCCTTCCAGTTCTGATCGGCCTTCACATCCTTGGCCAGGCGCTCCTTGCCGGTGTTGTCGATCACCGGGCCGGTGAACACCTCGAAGGTACCGGCGAGCATGGCGGCTTTCACTTCTTCCACCTTGGCCTTGGCTGGCGCGGGCACCGCATCGGCAATCTTCACCAGCGAGTTCTGGCCTTCCTTGACGCCCCACACCGTGCGCTCCACCTTCCAGGTGCCGTCCATCACATCCTTGATGGCCTTCTTGTAGTAGCCGCCCCAATCCGCCACCGCAGAGGCGAGGTGCGCCTTGGGTGCCTTCTCGCTCATGTCGGAATCCCAGCCGAAGGCATATTTGTTGTTCTTCTCGGCGGTCTGCAGCACGGCGGGCGAATCGGTGTTTTGCAGCAGCACGTCGGCACCGCCGTTGATCAGCGACTGCGCGGCTTCGCTTTCCTTGGGCGGATCGAACCAGCTACTCACCCACACCACCTTGGTCTTGACCTTCGGGTTCACGCTTTGCGCACCCAGCGTGTAGGCATTGATGTTGCGCAGCACCTCGGGGATGGGAAAGGAGCCGACGAAGCCCAGCGTGTTGGTCTTGGTCATCGCACCGGCGACGATGCCTGCCTGGTAGGCATCCTCGTAGAACTTGGCGTCGTAGATGCGCATGTTCTCGGCCGTCTTGTAGCCGGTGGCGTGCTCGAATTTCACATCCGGAAATTCACCCGCCACCTTGAGCATCGGCTCCATGAAACCAAACGACGTGGCGAAGATGATCTTGTTGCCCTGCGTGGCCAGATCGCGGATCACACGCTCGGCGTCGGCGCCTTCGGGCACCTTTTCGACGATCGTGGTTTTCACCTTGTCGCCGAACGCCGCTTCAACCGCCTTGCGGCCCAGATCGTGCGCGTAGGTCCAGCCCCCGTCGCCCACCGGCCCCACATACACCCAGGCGGCTTTGAGCGGCTCGGGCGCCGCCGGTGCGGCGGCCACCGAAGCGGCCTCGGAGGCGGTTGCGGGCGCAGCCGGCGCCGCTTCTTCCTTCTTGCCGCAGCCCACCAGCGCCGCCGAGGCGAACAGCGATGCAAATCCTGCCGTGGCAAGCCACGAACGCTTGGAACGATCGATCATGTGCAATCTCTCCTGAAGGGCCCGAGCCCGGGCCACGAGGGCGACGAAAAAACCGGCGGCGATTCTCAGCCGCCGGGATGAAACGGCCTGCCGAGCGAAGTCGGCATGTTGATACGGATCCACAACGGGTTGCGGGAGATCATTGCCAGCACCACGATGGTGGCCAGATACGGCAGCATCGCCAGCAGCTGGCTGGACACCTCCACACCCGCACCCTGCAGTGCGAATTGAAGCATGGTCACGCCACCGAACAGATACGCGCCCAGCAACACCCGCAAGGGGCGCCAGGTGGCGAAGGTGGTGAGCGCCAGCGCGATCCAGCCTCGGCCGGCCACCAGGCCTTCCACCCACAGCGGTGCATACACCACCGAGATGAAGGCGCCCGCCACGCCGCACAGCGCGCCGCCCGCCAGCACCGCGGCGAAGCGGATCCTGCGCACCGGATAGCCCAGCGCATGCGCCGATTCCGGCGATTCGCCCACCGCGCGCAACACCAGCCCGGCACGGCTCCTGTACAAGAACCAGGTGAGCGCCACCATGAAGGCGATGGCGATGTAGACCATCGGGTGCTGCTTGAACAGCGCCGGCCCGACAAACGGGATGTCGGCCAGAAAGGGCAGCTCGAAAGGCAAGCGATCGCCCGGCTTCTTGCCCGCGAAATCGGCGCCGACAAATGCCGAGAAGCCGGCGCCGAACAAGCTCAGCGCGAGGCCGGTGGCGTATTGGTTGGTGTTGAGCCAGATCACCAGCACGCCAAACATCGCCGCGCACAGCATGCCCGCGCCCGCCCCGGCGGCAAACGCCAGCATGTCGCTGCCCGTGTAGAAAGCGGTGGCAAAACCGGCAATCGCCGCCACCAGCATCATGCCCTCGGCGCCAAGGTTCAATACACCCGCCTTCTCGTTGATCAGCAGGCCCAGGCCGGCGATGGCCAGGGGCGTGCCGGAGGCCAGGGTGGCGGCGATCAGCAGGGCGATCTCGTTCATGGCCTGAGCTCCAGCGCCTTGGCCGTGCCCGCCCATCGCAGGCGATAGGTGATCAGCGTGTCGCACGCCAACAGCAGAAACAGCAGCAATCCCTGAAACACGCCGGTGAGCGCATTGGGCAACCCCAGGCGCGACTGGCCCAGCTCACCGCCGATGAGCATCATCGACAGCAGGATGCCCGAGAACACCACGCCCAGCGGATGCAGGCGGCCCACGAAGCACACGATGATGGCGGTGAAGCCGTAGCCGGTGGAAATGTTCGGCGTGAGCTGGCGCAGCGGGCCGGCGGCCTCGATGGCACCCGCGAGGCCGGCCATGCCGCCGGAAATCAGCAGCGCTGTCCACAGCGAAGCGCGCGCTGAAAAACCGGCATAGCGCGCCGCCGCTGGCGCCAGGCCGCCCACCTGCAACTGAAAGCCGCGCCACGAGCGGAACAGGAAGATCCAGAACCCGGCCACCAGCAGCAGGGCCAGCACAAAGCCCCAGTTCAAGCGCAGACCGGGCACGATGGCGGGCAACCAGGTGCTGGCATGGAAGGTCTTGGTCTGCGGGAAATTGAAGCCCATCGGATCTTTCCACGGCCCGAAGACGAGGTAGTTGACGAGCTGCTGCGCCACGTACACCAGCATCAGGCTGACGAGGATTTCACTGGCGTTGAAAAAATCGCGCAGCGCCGCGGTGATCGCGGCCCAGGCCATGCCGCCCAGCACGCCGGCGATCAACACCAGCGGCGAGTAGATGCCGCGCGGGCCACCGATGCCCGCCGTGGTGAGCCACAGGGCCACACCGCCGCCGGCCAGCGCACCGAGCAGAAACTGCCCCTCGGCGCCGATGTTCCACACATTCGAGCGGTAGCACACCGCAAGGCCCAGCGCGCACAGGATCAACGGCGTCGCCTTCAGCAGCACTTCGGAGATCGAGCGCATGCCGTGCAGCGGCTCGATGAAGAAGATCGACAGCCCCTTGACCGGATCCTTGCCCAGTGCGGCAAAGAGCAACGCCGCAAGCACCACGGTGAGCACCAGAGCGATCAGCGGCGACGCCAGCGCCATCACCTGCGAAGGCCTGGGCCGGGCTTCGAGCTTAAGCATGGGCCAGCTCGTTCGCGGCAGCCTGGGCGGCATGGCCCGGCCACAGGCCCGACATCCATTCGCCGATCAGTTCCACCGTGGCCTGCGCGGTGGTCACACTCGGGCTCAACCGGCCCTGGGCGATCACCACCAGGCGGTCGCAGATCTCGAACAGCTCGTCGAGCTCCTCGCTCACGATCAGCAGCGCACAGCCATCGTCGCGCAGCTTGAGCAGTTCGCCTCGAATCTGCGCCGCCGCGCCCACATCCACACCCCAGGTGGGCTGCGACACGAGCAGCAGTCTCGGCCGCGCGTCGATTTCGCGGCCCACCAGGAACTTCTGCAGATTGCCGCCCGACAAGCTCTTGGCCGGCGCTTCCGGGCCGCCGGCCTTGACATTGAAATGGGTGATGAGCCTGAGCGCCAGCGCCTGCACCGCGCCGGTGCGGATCCAGCCCATGCGCGTGACGGCTTCGGTGCGGGTGAGCAGCGTGTTCGCGGCCAGCGGCAGCACCGGCACCGCGCCGCGGCCCAGGCGCTCCTCGGGCACGAAGTGCAGCCCCAAACGCCTGCGCGCCGCCGGATCGGCGCGCGAAATCTCCTGGCCGAAGAGCTTGACGGTGCCCGGTGGCGCGCGCCGATCTTCCCCCGACAGCGCCTCCATCAACGGCCCTTGCCCATTGCCCGACACACCCGCGATGCCGACGATCTCTCCCGCGCGCACCTGCAGCGAGATATCGCGCAGATCGACACCGAACTGGTCGGCCCTGGCCAGGCTCAGATGCGCCACGTCGAGCACCACCGCACCGGCATTCAAGGGCCGGTGCGCCAACTGCGGCGGCTCGGCCCCGATCATCAAGCGCGACAGGCCGGCGTTGGTCTCGGTGCGCGGATCCACCTCGCCGGTGACCTTGCCCCCGCGCAGCACGGTGCATTGGTGGCACAGCGCGCGGATCTCGTCGAGCTTGTGGCTGATGTACAGAATCGAACAGCCCTTGTCGGCCAACTGGCGCAGCGTGACAAACAGCTTTTGCACCGCCTGCGGCGTGAGCACCGAGGTGGGCTCGTCGAGGATCAGCACACGGGGGTTGGTGAGCAGGGCGCGCACGATCTCCACCCGCTGGCGCTCGCCCACCGAGAGCGAATGCACCGGGCGCGCGGGGTCGACGTCCAGCCCGTAGGTGGAGGCCACGTCGTGGATACGGCGGGTGACCGAGGCCAGTGAATCGCTCTTGTCGAGCCCGAGCCAGACGTTTTCCGCCGCGGTGAGCGTGTCGAACAACGAAAAGTGCTGAAACACCATCGAAATGCCCAGCGCGCGGGCCTCGGTGGGGCTGCGCACCACGACGGCTTTGCCGTGGAAGCGGATCTCCCCGGCATCGGGCCTCACCGCGCCGTAGATGATTTTCATCAGGGTGGATTTTCCGGCGCCATTTTCGCCGAGCACGGCGTGGATCTCGCCCGCTTTCAGCCGCAGGTGCACGTTGTCGTTGGCTCGCACCGCAGGGTATTGCTTGGTGATGCCAAGCAGTTCCAGGCGCATTGGTTCTGTCATTGTTCTCGTCGCCCCGTCATCGCCGCTCCACATCCACAGCACAAAACATGGTGGTGCCCCTGGTGCTGGCAAGCCCCGTGCCAAGCAGCATATCCGCCGCACCCGGGCTTGACGACAGGGGTTGGCCCCCAGCGCGCCCGCCGGCCAGGCGTGCCGGAACGCCTGTATTGGCGCGATTTATGCAGTCTGTCGTGGCATTAAAAGCACGGCCGTCATTTTGTGATGGAACAATGGCGGCCTGTCCGAAGCCAAAGTTTGGAGTGAACTTGGAAATTGATGGTTTGACGGCCTTGGCCGGATTTATTGTTGGCACGATCGTGGGCATCACGGGTGTCGGTGGCGGCGCCTTGATGACGCCGATCCTGGTGTTGATGTTTGGTGTGGCCCCTCAAACGGCGATCGGCACCGACCTCCTCTACGCCTCCATCACCAAGATGTTCGGCGTGGCCGTGCACCATGGTCATGGCACGGTGGATTGGGGTGTGGTGAAGCGGCTCGCACTCGGCAGCCTGCCAGCCGCCGCGATCACCCTGGCCTGGATGCACTTCAGTGGCGAGGGCCGGATCAAGACCGGCTTCCTCATCAATGCGGTGGCGGTCGCGCTCATCATCACCGCGCTGGGCATGGCGCTGAAGGATTGGCTGCACAACCTGGGCCGCAAGCTTCGTGTCAGCGATGCATCGCCGTTCCTGGCACTGCAACCGGCGGCCACGGTGTTGGCTGGCGCGGTCATCGGCGTGTTGGTCACACTCACGTCGATTGGCGCCGGTGCGCTGGGCACCGTGATGTTGATCTATCTCTATCCGCTGCGGCTGAACGCCAGCAAGCTGGTAGGAACCGATCTCGCGCATGCGATCCCGCTGGCGCTCATCGCCGGCCTGGGGCACCTCTCGCTG
>JANMAS010000240.1:0-4275 GCA_031359975.1 Burkholderiales bacterium | reverse complement strand
GGTTTCGATGATCTGGCCGTTGTCGTCTTGCAGCAGATAGGTGCGATTGCCGTGCAGCACGCCCGGCGAGCCCGCCGAGAGCGAGGCGGCGTGTTTGCCGGTGGCCAGGCCCTGCCCAGCGGCTTCGACGCCGATCAGGCGGGTATCGGCGTGTTCGATGTAGGGATAGAAGATCCCCATCGCATTGCTGCCGCCGCCCACGCAGGCGATCACCGCATCGGGCTGTCGACCCTCCTGCTCGAGCATCTGGGTGAGGCACTCATCGCCGATGACGCGCTGGAAATCGCGCACCATCATCGGATACGGGTGCGGGCCGGCCACGGTGCCAATGATGTAGAAGGTGTTTTCGACGTTGGTCACCCAATCGCGCAGTGCCTCGTTCAGCGCATCCTTGAGCGTCTTGCTGCCGCTCTCCACCGGCACCACGGTGGCGCCCAGGAGGTGCATGCGATAGACGTTGGGCGACTGGCGCTTGATGTCTTCGCTGCCCATGTACACCACACATTCCATGCCGTAGCGGGCGCAGATGGTGGCGGTGGCCACGCCGTGCTGGCCGGCACCGGTTTCGGCGATCACACGTGGCTTGCCCATGCGCCGGGCGAGCAAGGCCTGGCCGATGGTGTTGTTGATCTTGTGCGCGCCGGTGTGGTTGAGATCCTCGCGCTTGAGGTGGATCTGCGCGCCGCCGGTTTCGCGCGACAGGCGCGCCGCGTGATAGATCGGGCTCGGGCGGCCGACAAAGTGCTTCAGCTCATGGCGGAATTCGGAAACGAACTCCGGATCGAGCCGGTAACGCTCGTAGGCCGCCTTGAGCTCGTCGAGCGCATGCACCAGTGTTTCGGCCACGAACGTGCCGCCATAGGGCCCGAAATGGCCGGTGGCATCAGGCAGGTCGTACGGTTGATTGAAAGCGTGATTGATCATGGGATGTCGCCATCGGGTTGCGAACCAGGGATGGCGGTGATCAAGAGCGCGAAGTGGCCAGCTGGCGATCCGCTTCTTGCACCGCATCGCAGAACCGGCGCATGGCAGCGGCATCCTTGATGCCTTTGCTGCTCTCCACGCCGGAGCTCACGTCAACGGCCCAGGGCCGGACGCGCACGATCCCATCGATCACATTTGCAGGATTCAACCCACCAGACAAAACGACCGGAAGGGCAACGCCTGTAGGAATGAGCGACCAATCAAACACCTTTCCACCGCCTCCGTAACCCTCGACATGGGCGTCGAGCAGCAAAGCCGAGGCTTGGGCGTATTGCCGTGCAAAGTCTAACAAATCGAGACCGGCCGTGATCCGCGCCGCGCGAATGAACGGCCGGCCCGCCGCAACGCACGCGGCCGGCGATTCATCGCCGTGGAATTGCAGCAGCGCGTGCGGCAGGGCCGCCATGGCGCGCTGGATCTGTGCAGGCTCGGCATTGACGATCAGGCACACCGGCGTCACGAACGGCGGCAACAGCTTCGCCAGCTCAGCCGCGCGCTCGATGGATACGTGGCGCGGGCTCGGCGGATACAGCACGAATCCCACCGCATCCGCCCCCGCTTGCACAGCCGCGATCACATCCGCTTCGCGCGTCAGGCCGCAGATCTTGATGCGGGTGCGCGAGGTGATCGTCGGGGTGGACGTGGCGGAGGTGGTTGACGTGGTGGCGGACAGGGTGGTGGTGGAGGTCAGCGCGGAATCCATTGCATCGCCGGCGTGGCTGCGGGGATGTCAAAACGTGCATCGTAGCGGGGGCCGACAAAATACAGGCCCTCAGGGGGAAACGTGGGCGCGGCGATGCGCCGATCGCGTGCAGCCAGCACTTCCCGCATCCACGCGGCTGGATGCCGGCCGCTGCCGATCACCACCAGGCAGCCGAGGATGTTGCGCACCATGTGGTGCAGGAAGGCATTGCCTTCGAATTCGAAGCACCAATAGTCGCCCACCCGCTGGATATCGAGCGTGCGCAGGGTTTTGACCGGCGACAAGGCCTGGCAGGCGGCGGCGCGAAAGGCGCTGAAATCGTGCTCGCCGATCAGGCACAGCGCCGCCTCGCGCATGGGCTCGGCTTGCAGCGGGCGAAACGTCCAGCCGCAGCCGCCGGCTTCGATCGCCGGGCGCACTGGCGATTCGAGCAGCAGGTAGCGATAGCGCCGGCTGATTGCGGCGCCGCGCGCATGAAAATCCGGCGGCACCTGCCGCGCCCATTGCACCGCGATGTCGGCCGGCAGATAGCGATTGCTGCCGCGCACCCAGGAGAACAGGTCGCGCTCGATGGTGGTGTCGAGGTGCACCACCTGGTTGAGACCATGCACGCCGGTATCAGTGCGGCCCGCGCAGACGGTGACGATCGGCGCGGCGGCAAACGCGCTGAGCGACTTTTCGAGGTGGTCCTGGATCGTCTGGCCGTCGCTCTGGCTCTGCCAGCCGTGGTAGCGCTCGCCGCGATAGGCCACGCCGAGCGCGAGGCGCCTGAAGCCCGCCGGGCCGGGCGGATGGCTTCGTGCATCGATGCCCGGCAGCGTGGGCTCTTGAGGAAACGCCCGGCCGCCCGGGGGTTCCGCTTCCCCCTCGGGCGGCAGCCGACGTATGTCGTCGGCCTGGAGGGGCTGTTCAGTCAAGGTCGCGCAGCATGCCTTCGGCCTTGGCCTTCATCGCGCCGTTGGTGCGCGCGATCACCTCTTCGAGCAGGTCGCGCGCGCCTTCGATATCGCCGATGCGGCGGAACTCGTCGGCCAGTTCGAGCTTGCGCGATACGGCGTCGTCGGATTCGACCGACTCGGCCGGCACATCGCGCAGCGTGTCGTGCAGGGTGTCTGGCGCGGTGGGCGAATCGTCGATCACGCCGCCACCTGTGACGGGCTCGTCCAGGTCGAGCGACAAATCGCCGAAGTCGAAGGCCGGTGGTGGCGCGGGTGCCGCGGCAGGCGGTGCCGGACGCGCGGTTTCGCCGGTGTCGAGATCGAAGTCGAGCGACGAGCCCAGCGGTGCCGGCGTGGGCGGCAACATCGCATCGAGGCTGATCGGTTGGGTCTGCTCCATGCCACCCAGGCTCATGCGTTCGGTGGCTTCGGAGCCCGACAGGCCCGAGCCGCTGTCGGCGGTGAGATCGAGATCCAGATCGCCGGTGTCGGTGACGCGGCCGGGCTCGATCACCGTGCGCGGTGCGAGCAGTTCGGATTGCTGCGTATCGGGTGCGACCAGGGCCGAAGGCATGGTCAGGTCGGATTCGGCATCGGCTTGCGCATCGATCGCCGGGCGGCCATCCGTGCCGGCCACATACAACGCGTTGTCGGGGTCGAGCTGGCGTCCGGCTTCTTGCACCCGGGCCCAATCTTCGCCTTGGCCTTGCGTGATATCACGCAGTTCCAGGGCCTGCATCTCGAACGCCTTGGCGTCGGCGCGTTTGGCATACACCTCGAGCAGCTTGGTGCGAATGGCCAGGCGATTTCCGTCGGTGCGCAGCGCTTCCTTGAGGATCTCCTCGGCTTGCAGGTCGCGGCCGTAGGCGAGATAGACATCGGCCTCGGCCACCGGATCCACATCGCCGATGGCATCGAGCTGGCTGAGCGAGTAGCTCAGCGACGAGGGCGAGGCCGACGAGCCGGAAGCCGTGTTGTCGCGGGTGTCGACACGTTTGCCGCCCGAGGCGCCGAAGAACGAATCAGCCTGCAGCCGGCTTTCCATGAACGAGGTTTCGGAGCCGGCGCTGCGCCGACGCCGTGAATAGGCGAGCCCGCCCACACCCAGCAGGATCACACCCAGGGCGCCGGCGGCGGGAAGCACATACGGGCTGTCGAGCCAGCTGGCAAAACCGCTGGGCGCTTCGGCCTGGGCCGGCGCCATCGGCGCCTTGGGCGCTGACGCTGCCTTGGCCGCTTGCGCGGCCGAGGCGCTGTCGAGCGACGCGGCGGCAGCCACGGCCGAAGCCAGGGCCGCATCGGTGGGCGAAGCCGCCACCGCCGGTGGCGTGGCGATCGGCACGCTGACACCCGATGCCGGCGCAGGAGCGGCGGCCACCACGGGAGCTGCGCCCGCACCGGACGCGGCGGCCGATGCCGGCGCGGTGAGCTTTTGCAGTTCCTTGACGTTGCGCGCCAGCTCGGCGACACGCACATCGGCAGCCTTGCGCTCGGCATCGCTGGCGATCTTGGCCTCGGCGGCGGAGGCCTGCGGCGTGCCGCGCGAGAGCGTGAGTTTGTCGGGGCTGGAGGCTGCCGCGGCGGCCTTGCGGTCTTCGACCTGCACCTGGCCGGTGGCCACGCGCGTGGTGCCGGTGGCGGGCGCCGACG
>JANMAS010000238.1:0-2033 GCA_031359975.1 Burkholderiales bacterium | reverse complement strand
CGCTCGGCGAGCAGGCGGATGACGCGGCCGATCTCCTTGATGATGCTCGGCTGGATGCCTTCGGTCGGCTCGTCGAGCATCAGCAGCCGCGGCCCTGGCGCCAGAGCGCGGGCGATCGCGAGCTGCTGCTGCTGGCCGCCGGAAAGATCACCCCCGCGCCGCCCGATCATCTGCTTGAGCACCGGAAACAGATCGAACAGCTCGGCCGGGATCGGCGTGGCGCCGCTCTTGTAGGCCAGGCCCATGCGCAGGTTGTCGAGCACCGTGAGGCGGCCGAAGATCTCGCGGCCCTGGGGCACATAACCGATGCCACGCTTCACACGCTCGTAAGGCGGCAGATGCGTGATGCCGGTGCCATCGAGCGACACGCTGCCGGTGCGCGCCGGCACCACGCCCATCAGGCTCTTCAGCAGCGTGGTCTTGCCCACGCCATTGCGGCCCAGCACCACCGTCACCTCGCCCGCCTTGGCTTCGAAGGCCACGTCGCGCAGGATGTGCGAGCCGCCGTAGTACTGGTTGACACCTTCAACTCTTAACATCATCGGCCCAGGTAAACCTCGACGACTCTTTCATTGGCTTGTACTTCGGACAGCAGGCCCTCGGCGAGCACGCTGCCTTCGTGCAGCACGGTGACCTTCTTGCGGCCCTCGGTGAGCTGATCGACGAACTTCATGTCGTGCTCCACCACCACCAGCGAATGCTGGCCTTCGAGCGAGAGAAACAGCTCGGCGGTGCGCTCGGTTTCTTCATCCGTCATGCCGGCCACCGGCTCGTCGAGCAGCAGCAGCTTGGGATCCTGCATCAGCAGCATGCCGATCTCCAGCCACTGCTTCTGGCCGTGCGAGAGCAGGCCGGCAGTGCGCTGCGCATCCGCCCTCAGATGGATCAGCGCCAGCACCTCGCCGATGCGATCGAGCTGCGTGCCCGAAAGCCGCGCGAACAGGCTGGCGCGGGCTCGTCGGTCGCCGGCAAAGGCCAGCTCCAGGTTCTCGAACACCGACAGCTCTTCGTAGACCGTGGGCTTCTGGAACTTGCGGCCGACACCGATCTTGGCGATGTCGTTTTCGCGCAGGCGCAGCAGATCGATGTTCTGGCCGAAGAAAACGTCGCCGGCATCGGGGCGTGTCTTGCCGGTGATCACATCCATCATCGTCGTCTTGCCGGCGCCATTGGGGCCGATGATGCAGCGCAGCTCGCCCACGTTGATCGTCAGCGAGAGGCGGTTCAAGGCCTTGAAGCCGTCGAAGCTCACCGTCACGTCGTCGAGGTACAGCGCCACACCGGTGGCGAAATCCGGCGCGCCGGTGCCACCGGCGCGGCCGAAGCGGCCGTGCCGACCTCGCCCTTCGGTCTCGGCCCGCTGCCGTTCCAGATAGCTGGCCAGCGCCTGCGCGCCCGCTTCCTGCAGGTCAGGCGTCATGGTCGCTTCTCCCCTGCCATCCCAAGCCGTACCTTCAGGCGCTGCCAGGTGCCGGCCAGCCCACCCGGTTGCCGCACCAGGCCGATCAATCCGTGGGGCAGGAAAAGCGTCACCGCGATGAACAAGGCACCGAGAAAATAAAGCCAGAACTCGGGAAACGCCTGCGTGAACCAGCTCTTCGCGCCGTTGACAAAAAACGCACCGACGATCGGGCCGATCAGCGTGGCGCGGCCTCCCACCGCGGCCCAGATGGCCATCTCGATCGACGCCGCCGGCGACATCTCGCCCGGGTTGATGATGCCCACCTGGGGCACATACAAGGCACCGGCCACGCCGCACATCACGGCGGAGAGCGTCCAGATGCTGAGCTTGTAGGCCAGGGGGTCGTAGCCGGTGAACATCACGCGCGTTTCGGCATCGCGGATGGCCTGCAGCACACGCCCATATTTGCTGGCCACGATCATCCTGGCCATCAGGAAAAAGCCCACCAGCGTGAGCCCGGTGATCACGAACAGCAGCATGCGCATGCTGGGTGTGGTGATCGGCACGCCGACGATGCGCTTGAAATCGGTGAAGCCGTTGTTGCCGCCGAAGCCGGTTTCATTGCGGAAGA
>JANMAS010000212.1:0-11414 GCA_031359975.1 Burkholderiales bacterium | reverse complement strand
TCCAGCGCCTCACCCATCGTGATGAGTTCGGAAACGTGCTGGGCTTTGAGTTCGGAAAGATGCATGTGGGTTCACCCCAAGCAATGAAGGATCGGCCTGGCAGGCTCAACCCGGGGATTGCCGCGCGGTAATCGCGTCACGAGCGATCGATATCGACCGCCCTGGACAGCGCCGGAGCAACGTGTGACTTGAAAATGGAAATCGGAACTTGGCGCCGAATCCACACGCCGATTGCGTGGGTGTGGAGGCGATTCGTTACTGCGGCAAGGATGTGCCTGATCTGGGATCAGGCGCTCGAACCCGGCGCGTTGGGTTGATTATAGATGGCCGTCGAGGAACGACGTCAATTGGGCTTTCGATACCGCGCCAACCTTGGTGGCGGCAAGTTGGCCATCCTTGAACAGCATCAGTGTGGGGATGCCGCGAATACCGAACTTCTGCGGCACGACACGGTTGTCGTCGACATTCATCTTCGCGATCTGCAGGCGGCCGCCGTAATCCTTGGCCACCTCGTCGAGGATCGGCGCGATCATCTTGCAGGGGCCGCACCATTCCGCCCAGTAATCCACCAGCACCGGGGTTGGGGATGTCAGCACATCGGCCTCGAACGTGTCGTCGGTGATGTGTTTGATCAATTCGTTGCTCATGGATGAATCCTCGCCGCTCGAGTGCAAAGCCATGGGTAGCTTGATAGGGATACGGCACAATGATTCTGACACAAAGCCCCTTGGCTCGCCGGCGCCGACGATGCCGCCCCCCACACCGTGAGCCATCCCGCCCGCCTCGATTCGGCTGCTGTATCCCCTGTTCAAAACCGATGGCGGCAATGGGCTGTTGATGCCAGCCGCCAGGCCGCGCAGCAAGGCATAGGCCTTCGGGATGCGGTGTGGCTGCTGCCCTCATCCCACCATCTGCCGCTGGCACGTCAAGCCTGGGCCGCTGTGGGCGGATGGGTGCCCCGCATCGAAACCTGCGGCACGTTGGCCGCCTCGCTGGGCCCACCTGCGGCGGCCGCGCCGGGTGCCCTGAGCCTCGATGACGCCGCCGACCGCCTCACCGCCACCGGCATGCTGCGCCACCGCCTGGCCTGGCGCCATGCGGGCGGCGCCGAGCCCCGGGTGCTGCGACACGCCGTGCACGCCCTCACGAGCACCGCGCGCGCGCTGGCCCTGAGCGCCGCCGCTGTGGCGCCCGACCAGCGCGGCGCATGGTGGGAGCAGGCGCGTGACGCGCTGCGTGGCGGAGACAGCTTCGAGGCGGCCATGGCTCGCCTGGCCCTGGAATGGGCCACGACCGCGCCAAGCCCACGCACCGACCCGCTCTTCGACCTGCCCGTGAGCGCCTGGATCACGCTCGACACCCACATCGACGAGGCGCTCACCAATGCCTTGCTGGCGCAAGCGCGCACGCGCGGTACACCGTGCTGGCAGCTCGACGCATCGCCGCCCGCGCCCGCGATATCGCCCCGGGTGTCGGTGGCGAGCGATTTCGAACACGAAGCCGTGTTGACAGCCGCCACCGTGATCGAGCGCCTGAATGCCGGTTTGTCACCCGTGGCGCTGATGGCGGAAGATCGTTTGCTGGTGAGGCGCGTGCGAGCCTTGCTGGAGCGCCAGTCGATCGTGATTGCCGACGAAACCGGCTGGAAACTCTCCACCACCCGCGCCGGTGCCGGCGTGATGGCGGCCCTGAAAGCCGCGTTGCCGGCGGCCACGGTGAACGACTGGTTCGCGTGGGTCAAGGGCCTGCCCGTGTCGCACTGGTCCGACGAAGGGCCGCATGGGGCGGTGGAACAGGCACGCCACCGCGAACGTGTCGGATCGATTCATCAAGCGGGCGCGATGGCCTCTTTGGCGCCGCTGCAGCACGAGGTGTGGACAAGCTCGCTGGCCTGGCTGGCGCCGATGGTGCGGCCCATCCAGGCCGAGGCTTCGCTGTCGCTGCATGACTGGCTGGGCGCCCTGGCGCAGGTGCTCGCTGCAAGCGGCGTGATCGCCAGCTGGCTCGACGACGCTGCCGGCATCGCCACGCTGGCTGCCTTGCGCATCGATCCACCGGCCGATGCCGCGTCTGCGTTTGGTGTGGCGTCGCGCAGCGAGCGCATGCCGATGGCCGATTTCATCGCCTGGGTGGATGCGGCACTGGAAGCCGCCGTTTTCCTGCCGCCGCGCGATCCGGCCATCGCTGCCGACGTGGTGATCACACCCTTGCACCTCGTGCCGCTGCGGCCGTTTGCGGCGATGGTGTTCCCTGGCCTCGACGAGCGGCAGCTCAGCGGCACCCCGGCGCCGCACGCTCTGCTCAGCGTGGCGCAGGCGCAAGCCATCGGGCTGGTCGATGCGGTGTCGCTGCGGCGCATGCAGCGGGCCGCCCTCGCGCATGCACTGGCCTTGCCCGACACCCACCTCCTGCGCCGCGCCAGCGACGAAGGGCGCTCGCTGGCCGCGAGCCCGGCGTGGCTGGCGCTGGAGCTTGCCGGCCAGGCCATGGTGAAGGCGGGCGATCCCTGCGTCGAACGCCAGGTGGCGCCCCGGCTGGTGTGGCCGCCGCAACCCGTGGCGGGTGCGTTGTTGCCCACATCGCTGAGCGTGAATGCCTGTGATGCGCTGCGAGCCTGCCCCTACCGATTTTTCTCGCGCGTGCTGCTGTCGCTTCGTGATCCGCGTGAATCGCCCGAAAGCGACGATCGGCGCGACCATGGCAACTGGCTGCACGATGTGCTGGATGCCTTTCATCTGCAGCGCGGCGAGCCGAAGAGCGCCGAGCTGGAAGTGGCGTGCTTGCGCGAGATCGGCGAGACGGTGCGGGCGCGCATGGGCTTCGAGATCGAAACCTTCCTGCCTTTCGAGGCTGGTTTCGAGGTGATTGCGCAGTCGTACGTGACCTGGCTGCATGCGCGCGACGCGCAGGGCATCACCTGGCAGGGCAGCGAGGTCGAGTTCGAGGCCCAATGGCCCGGGTGGCCTGCCACTTTGAAGGGCCGCGTCGATCGCATCGATCAGGCGGTGCCGACCGCTGGCGGCGTGGCCCTCGAGCTGCTCGACTACAAGACCGGTTCGGAAGCCGGTGTCAGCGAGCGTGTGAAACAGCCGCTCGAAGACACCCAACTCGCGGCCTACGCAGCGCTGGCCATCGCCAAGGGCAGCGCCGAGCCGTCATTGGTGCGCGCGAGCTACCTTCGGCTGAGCGAGCGCAAGGAAGCCAAATCGTACGAGCACCCCAACCTGGGCGACTCGGCCCAGGCCTTCGTGGCCGGCATGGGCCAAGAGCTGAGCCGCATCCAGCGCGGCGCCGCCTTGCCCGCGCTCGGCGACGGACCGGTGTGTGAGTACTGCGAAGCCCGTGGCCTGTGCCGGCGCGACCACTGGCATCGGCCGGCGATCGAGGATGAGGCTGTATGACCACCGTCACCACCGCCGCCTATTCCGCCGACGGCCGCGGCGTCGATCGGCACACGTTCTACGCACTGGCCTGCGATCCGCGCCGCAGCGTGGTGGTCGAAGCCTGCGCCGGCGCTGGCAAGACGTGGATGCTCGTATCGCGCATCCTGCGTGCCTTGCTCGACGGCGCCGAGCCGCAGGAGATTCTGGCGATCACGTTCACGCGCAAGGCGGCCGGCGAAATGCGCGCACGTCTCGACGACTGGCTTGCCGAGTTCAGCGCCGCGCGCAGCACCGAAGGCCAGCGCATCAACGAACTCCGCCACCGTGGCCTCGCGATGGCCGATGCGCAGCGCCTTGCGCCAGCATTGGCCGGCTTGCAGGCCCGCCTGCTCGAAGCGGGCCGCCCGGTGCAGATTTCCACCTTTCATGCCTGGTTTTCGCAGCTGCTGCGCGCCGCGCCGCTGCGCACGCTCGATGAGCTGGGCATCGCGCCGGATCACGAGCTGATCGAGGGCGTTGATGATCTGTGGTTCGATCTGCTGCGCCGCCTGCACGGCCGCATCGCCCGCGACGACAGCCTGCGTGCCGACTACGCCGACATGGTGCGCGCGCGCGGCCGCCTGGCCACCGCGCAGTGGCTGCGCACCGCGTGGTCGCGGCGGGTGGAGTTTTCGCTCGCCGATCGCGCCGGGGTGCTCGACGACAGCATGCCGGGAGTCGAGGCGGTCTATCCCGAGTTGGCCGGCCTCGACGTGGTTGCCGAGGCGGTGTTCGAGCCCGTGACGCGGCGCTTGTTCGCCGATCTGGCGGCGCAGCTGGCGGGCGGCAAGGCCATTTCGCAAAAACAGGCCGAACTGCTCGGTGCAGCGCTCGCCGAAGCCGATGCCGAACGTTGCCTGGCCGCCATTCGCCAGGCCATCTTCACCAAGACCGGTACCGTGCGCACCGCGCTGGCCGCGCCTGCGCTGGAGGATGCGGTGGCGCGGCTCGAGATGATCCGCCTGGCCGCCGAACAGCAGGAGGCCAAGCGCCTGCACGGTCGCATGGTGCGGCTGACGCGTGTGTTGCTGCAGGTGTATGCGCAACTCGAACGCGAGCGCGGGCTCGTCGATATGGCCGATCTCGAACAGAGCGCGCTCACGTTGCTCTCGGACCCCGGCATCTCGGGCTCCTTGCAGCAGCGCCTGGATGCGCGCATCGGCCATGTGCTGATCGACGAATTCCAGGATACCAATCCGATCCAGTGGCATGCGCTGTACGGTTGGCTGTCGGGTTATGCCGGCGCCGGCAGCGGGCCCACGCCATCGGTGTTCATCGTCGGCGATCCGAAGCAGAGCATCTATCGGTTTCGCGGCGCTGAACCGCGTGTCTTCGAGCAAGCCAGGCAGTTTGTCGGGCAAGGGCTGGGTGGTGTGGTGCTGGCCTGCGATCACACGCGGCGGCTCGATCCCCGCGTGCTCGACAGCGTCAACCAGGTGTTCGAGGCCGCGGTGGCGCAGGGCAGCTACGCAGGCTTTCGCACGCACACCACCGAATGTGTGGCGCACGATGACGGCCCGGCGGTCTTCAAGCTGCCGTCGGTGGAGCGCTCGCCCAAGCAGCGCAGCGGCTCTGGTACCGAATCCGCGTGGCGCGATTCACTCACCGTGCCCAAGCTGGTGGCGCAGGAGCGGCTGCGCAGGGCGGAGGCGCGTGTCGTGGCACAGGCGGTGCACGCCACCGTGGCCATGGGCACGCCGGCGCAGGATGTGATGGTGCTGTGTCGCAAGCGGGAATCGCTGCGCCTGCTCAGCGAAGAGCTGCGCCTGCTCGATCTGCCCTACGAGGCACCGGAAGCGCTGGCGCTGATGGCCACGCCGGAAGTGAGCGACCTGGTGGCCCTGCTGGCGTTTGTGGTGTCCACAGGCGATGCGCTGTCGCTGGCGCAGGCCTTGAAGAGCCCGATCTTCGGTGCCACCGATGACGATCTGGTCGCCCTGGCCACCGAGGTCAAGGCCCACGGCGGCAGCTGGTGGCATGCGCTGCAAGCCTTGGTCGGCCGTTCACCGGCGATCGACCGGGCGGCGGGATTGCTGCCGGGCTGGATCGAAGCAGCCAGACGCCTGCCGCCGCACGACCTGCTCGATCGAATGATCGCGCAGGGCGACTTGCGTGCCCGCTACGCCGCGGCGGTGCCGGCCAGCCAGCGCGTGGCGGCGCTGCGCACGATCGACGCGCTGCTGCTGCTGGCGCTCGATCTCGACGGCGCGCGCTACGCCACGCCGGCCGGTTTTGTGCAGGCCCTGCGCCGCCGCACGCTCAAGGCGGCTGCGGCGCCGTCGTCTTTGGCCGTGCGCCTTCTCACCATCCACGGCGCCAAGGGGCTGGAGGCGCCGGTGGTGTTTCTGATGGACACCGACCCGGAGCGCACCACCGAATCCACCGCGACGGTGCTGGTCGACTGGTCGCCCGAAGACCCGGCTCCCCGTATCTTTGCCTTCGTCGCCAGCGAGAGCCGGTATCCACCGGCGCTGCAGGCGTTGGTCAACCACCTGCAGGCTGCGCGGGCGCGCGAGGAAATGAACTCGCTGTACGTGGCAATGACCCGCGCCGAGCGCCAGATCGTCATCAGCCGGACCGAACCGTTTCGTGCCGGCGAGGGCCCGAGCTGGTGGAGCCGACTCGACGAGTTGGCCACGCCGTGGACCCCTGAAGAGCCGGCGCTCGACGAGCCATCCGCCGACACCTTGAGCTTGCGCGAGCTGCCGCAGCGGGTGCGGCCTGCCGAGTTGAGCGAGGCGCCGATGGCGCAAGACGCCGGCAATGCGCCGACCGAACCGACAGCAGCGCTGGGGAAAAGCGTGCACCGCCTGCTCGAATGGCTCACCCGCGCGACGCTGCCCAAAGCCGCGAAGGCCGACGCTGCGCGCAGTGCATGCGCCGAATTCGGCCTCGGCGGGGCAGACGCTGCGCGGGCCCTGGCGATCGTCGAATGCATCCTGGCCAATCCGCAGGCGAATCGGTTTTTCGACCCACGCCAACTGGCCTGGGCCGGCAACGAAGTGGGCGTCACACTCGATGACGGCCAGGCCGCGCGCATCGACCGGCTGGTGGCGCTCGACGACGGCGGCCAGCGCCAGTGGTGGATCCTCGACTACAAGCTCAGCCACGCACCGCATGACGTGCCCGCCTACCGCGAGCAGCTGGATCGTTACGCCGCCGCGGTGCGACGGCTGCAGCCCGGTGAGACGGTGAGAGCGGCCTTCATCAACGCCGATGGCGAGGTGCTGATGGCGGCGTAGTGGCGGCGTGGTGTCGGGGTATCGGCGGCTTGGGCACCAAAAATGGGCGGCAATCGGCTTTGTGATCGACGCATCACCTGAAAGTACGGCGAGGTTCAATCGGAGACCAAGCCTGACGCCATGACCGACCGCTCCGCCCCCTTTGCCACTTCCGGCCCTGGTGCCTCCAGTGCCCCTGGCGCGCCGGGTGCCCGCCCCGCCGCGGCGCGCTTCTTCGGGCGCTATCAGCTGCTGCGCCTGATCGGCAAGAGTGAACGCACGATGCTCTGGCTGGGCGCGGATACGCGCAACGGCCATGAACTGATGTTGAGCATGCCGCGTGTGCAGCCGCTCGCCGCCGCGCTGCGCGACCAGTGGCAACAGGCGGTGCGCCGCGCCATGCGGCTCAACCATCCGCACCTGGCCCCGGTGATCGAAATGGGCGAGCAGGATCGCTGGCCCTTCGTGGCCTACGAGCGCCACGATTGCGTCACGCTGGCGGAGATGCTGTCGGCCAAGGGCCTGGAAGCGGCCGATGTGGCAGGCTGGGCATCGCAAGCCTTGCAGGGCCTGGCCTTCGCGCACGATGCCGGCGTCACGCACGGTGATATCCAGCCCTTCATGTGCGCGATTTCCGATCAGGGGCACTTCCGCTGGATGGGCCTGGAAGTGGCGTGCGCGGCCGAGCCGATCGGTGCCACGGCCGACAAGCCCGTCGCTCGTCGGCCCGAATTGCATGAACAACGCGATGCCGCGCAGCGCGACGTGCTGGCCTTCGGGCTGCTGCTGCACGAAGCGCTGTCTGGCCAGCAAGCCCTCGGTGAGCCCGATATCGCGCAGGTGATCGCCCGCATGCCGCCCTATGGCCGCGACATCGTGCGCTTGCCGTGGAGCCTGCCCAGGCCGATACCGGACGCGCTGCGCGCCATCATCAACCGTGCCACCGATCGCCAGGAACGCCAGCGCTACCGCAATGCCCGCACCTTGCAGCGGGCGCTCGAAGGCTGGCTGAAGGCCGAAGCCAGCCAGGGCGGCGGCCCCCTGGCGCTGCTGCTCGATCGGCTGCGCACGGTGGGCGTGCTGCCGGCGCTGCCCGGCGCTGCCGAGCGCGCCGCGCGGCTGGCCCTGATGGAACGCAGTCGCACCAACGAACTCGCCGGCATCGTGATGGAGGATCCGGCCTTGGCTTTCGAGCTGCTGCGCGCCGTCAACGGCGCCGCGGCGCAGGCCACCGGCGGTGGACCGGTGCTCACCATACGGCGCGCGATTGCGATGATCGGGCTCGAAGGTGTGCGCCGTTCCGCGCTCAGCCTGCGCACCTGGCCGGGGCCCTTGGCCCCCGCCGCCGCGCAGGACCTGCAGCGCCTCGTCGATCACTGCAAGCGGGTCGGCGCGATCGCCCGGCTGATCCGGCCGGCGGGTTACGACGATGAAGTGGTCTACCTGCTGGCGCTGCTTCAAAACCTGGGCCGGCTGGTGGTGCAGTACCACTTTCCGGAAGAGGCCGGGCAGATCCAGCGCCTGATGCTGCCGGAGCCGTCCACCGAGCCGGGCAAGACCGAAGAGCCTGGCATGAGCGCCGAGGCCGCCTCGTTCGCGGTGCTCGGCGTCGATATCGAAGCCATCGGCGCCGCCGTGGCCAGGCAAATGGGTTTCGACGACGCCATCCAGCAGATGATTCGCCGCCATGCCGAAGCCACAGCCGTGCGCGCGGGTGGCGACGACAACGAATTGCTGCGCGCCACCGCCAGCTGCGCCAACGAGATCGGCGATGCCTTGCTGCAGGCCGGCGTCTCGGGCGCCAATCGTCGTGGCGACGCGCTCACCCGCGTGGTGCAGCGCTACGGCCGCTTGCTGTCGATCGGCATGGACGACGTGGTCGAAGCCGTCAAGAACTCGGTGCGCGGCCCCTCCGCCGGGGCTCAGGCCGGCAAGGCGGCCAACCCGGACACCACGCCAGCGCCCGGCGCGGCGCGCCGTGATGCAGCCGGCAGCGGCCCCTCGGCGCGCGGTCGCGAACGGGTTTCTTCGGCTTCCGCACGCTGATGGCGGCGCTCGCCACCCCCGCGCTCATCGGGCGCTTCGAGTTGCGCAGCGAGCTGGGCAGCGGCGCGCAGGCCACCGTCTGGCTGGCCTGGGATGCCAAGCTCGAACGCGAAGTGGCGGTCAAGTTGTTGTCGCCGGGTGCCTACACCATCGCCATGGAACCCTGGCTGCATGAAGCGCGGGCGGTGAGCCGGCTCAATCATCCGCATGTGGTGCCGGTGTTCGAGGCCGGTGATGAATCCGGCCGCCCCTACCTGGTGTTCGAGTATGTGAAGGGCGGCACGCTCTCCGATCGGCTGCGCACGCTCGGCCCGATGCCCGCGCGCGAGGCGGCCGCGTTGATGGTGGGCGTGCTCGATGCGCTGGCCGCCGCGCACGCGCAGGGCATCGTGCATCGCGACCTGAAGCCCAGCAATGTGCTGATGGGCGACGACGGCCGTGCCCGGGTGATGGATTTCGGCATCGCGGCGCGGGTGTCGGCCACGCCCGACGGGCTGGTGGTGGGTTCACCGGGTTTCATGTCGCCCGAAGCGGCGCGCGGCGATGCGCCGAGCGCGGCGATGGATGTGTTCTCGGCCGGCATGTTGATGGGCCAGTTGCTCACCGGGCTGCCGCTGCTGCGCGAGCGTGATGCGCGCCGCGCCATCGAGCGCATCCAGCAAGAGGACATCACGCTGCCCGACATGCCCGCCACGCCGATCGACGACCGTCTGCGCACCATCGTGCAGCGGGCCATCGCGCGCGATCCGGCGCAGCGCTGGGCCGATGCCGCCGCGATGCGCGACGCCTTGACGCAGTGGCTCACGCCGCAGGCTGTCGAGGTGAGCCACGCGGCCACCGGCACGCTCGAATTCCTGCTGCGGCGCATGCGCCACAAGAGCGACTTTCCGGCCATGACCGACGCGGTCACCCGCATCCAGCGCATCGCCAACTCCGAAGACGCCAGCCTCGCCTCGCTCTCCGACGAAATCCTGAAGGACGTGGCGCTCACCCACAAGCTGCTGCGGCTGGTAAACACGGCGCATTTCGGCCAGGCCAGCCGAGGCAGCGTGAGCACCGTCTCACGAGCCGTGTCGCTGATCGGCTTTGCCGGTGTGCGCAACCTGGCGTTGTCGATCGTGCTGCTCGAACACATGCGCGACAAGGCGCATGCCGGCCGCCTCAAGGATGAATTCCTGCGTTCGCTGATGGCGGCGATGGTGTCTGGTGCGCTGTGCCCGCAGCCGCGCGTCAGCGAAGAGGCGTTTCTGGTGGGCTTGCTGCAGACGCTGGGCCGCTTGCTGACGGCGTTCTACTTTCCCGAAGAAGCCGAACAAATCCGCGAAGTGTGTCCGCCGGCTTCGGCGTCGCATACCCTGGCCGATGAAGATCGCGCGGCGCGTTCGGTGCTGGGCGCCAGCTACGAAGAGCTCGGGCTGGGTGTGGCCAGGGCCTGGGGCCTGCCCGACACGATCCAGCAGGCGATGCGCCGGCCGGAGGTGATGGCCGTGCGTCAGACCACCACCGGCGTGCCCTACCTGCGCAGCCTCGGCCTGGCCGGCAACGACATCACCGATGCGGTGCTCCACACGCCGCCGGAACTCCTGGCCCAGCGCCTGCGCGCACTGGCCGAGCAGCACGCCCGTGGCCTCGATCTCACCCCGGAGCGTGTGCAGCTGGCCACCGACGAAGCGCGCCAGCGCCTCACCGAGATGGTGGCGGTGCTTGGCATCTGCCCGGCACCGTCGTCACCGGCCCGGCGACTGTTGACGGACGTGGCTGTCGCGCCGCCGGCGCAAAGAGCCAAGGCGGTGCCACCTCGGCCCGCGGCTCAGGCCAGCGCGAGCCCGGCGGGTGTCGCGCGGGTCGATGCCGCGTCGGCCGACGCGGCCACGCTGGTGGTCAAGCCGGGCGCTTGTTCGACGGCACCGGATGTCGATATCAGCCTGCCGTCGAACACCGCGGCGACGTCCGACGGCAAGACGGTGGACCAGCTTGCCGCAGCGATCCAGAGCGTCACCCAATCCCTGATGGCCGAACCGTTTCACCTCGACCGGGTGTTGCGCGCGATCATGCAAACCCTGCTCGATGCGCTGGCCATGCGCCGCATCGTGCTGTGCATGCGCGACGCACGCGGCGACACGCTGGTAGGCCGCATCGGCATGGGCGACATCGCCGACAGCGCCTGCAAGGCGATGCGCGTGCCGCTGCGCGACAACGGCCAGGCCGACCTCTTCGCCGCCGTGTGCCTGAAGGGCGCCGATCTGCTGATCGAAGATTCGCGCGCCCACAACGTGCTCAGCCGATTGCCCACCTGGTATCGGCAGGGCCTGGATGCACCGGCCTTCCTGCTGCTGCCGCTCACGCTGGGCAAGGCCCCGTTCGGACTGATCTACGCGGACAAAGCCGTGGCCGGCAGCATCCGCATCGGCGAACGCGAGCTATCGCTCGTGAAGACGCTGCGCAACCAGGCCGTGATGGCGTTCAAGACCGCCGGCGTGACCTAGCCGCGCCGTCACACCTGCCCATACAACACCTTGCGCTGCGGCGTGTAGTGCCACCATGGCGCGGGCAGCGCACCGCGCATGAAATCGGTGGCGGCCATGAAGGTGTCCAGCACGCACGGATC
This sequence comes from Burkholderiales bacterium, assembly GCA_031359975.1. Classification (GTDB taxonomy): domain Bacteria; phylum Pseudomonadota; class Gammaproteobacteria; order Burkholderiales; family Burkholderiaceae_C; genus JANMAS01. Next base: position 117 of record JANMAS010000212.1, on the reverse strand, counting down.
CTGGCGTTTGCCGGTCTTGGCGCACAGGGCCTGATAGAGCACAAAGGCATCACGGCCGGCGAGTTCGCGCGGATGCACGATGCCGATCATGCGCAGATCGGCGGCCAGCGACGGGCC
>JANMAS010000206.1:0-6370 GCA_031359975.1 Burkholderiales bacterium | reverse complement strand
CGCTGATATCCACCACCACCGTCTTCACGGTTTCGCCCGCGGCGAAGGTGAGGGTGCCGGATTGAGCGGTGTAATCGCTGCCGGCGTTGGCGGTGGCGTTGCTGGTGCTGTTGGCGGTGGCGTAGTCCACGGTCACGGTGCTGTTGCTGGCCTGGCCCTGCGGGCCGCCGAGCAGCACGGTGAAGGTGGCCGTGCCGGCCGACTCGTCGACCACCACATCGCGCACAAACAGCTCCGGCGTGTCGACGACGGTGTCGTTGTCGATGAGGGTGATCGAGGCCGAGGCGCGGGCGATGGTGGCGTTGACGGGCGCGCTCAGGTTGAAGCGGAAGCTCTCCAGCGCTTCCACCCCCTGGAACTGCGCCAGTTCGATGCGCACCACCTTGGTGGTTTCGCCCACCGCGAAGTTGATCGTGCCGGCCACACCGAGGTAGTCGAAGCCGCCGTCGTCGGCGGTGACGTCTTGCGTGGTGTAGGCCACGCTGACCGCGTTCTGGCCCGGCGCGTTGAGGCTGACCACCACATCGATCCAGCCGTCTTCTTCGCTGACCACCATGTCGGCCACGGTGATGCGTGGCTGCGACAGCGATGCGGCGTCGTTGGCACCGATCACCGCCACGCCCTGGCCGTCGACGATGGTGGCGCCCACCGCGTTGGCCAGATTGAGGTTGAAGCGCTCGGCGCCTTCGACGGCGGCGTCGTCGGTGATGTCGACCACGATCGTCTTCACGGTTTCGCCCGGTGCGAAGGTGAGCGTGCCGGTCTGCGCGCGGTAATCGCTGCCGGCGGTGGCCGTGGCATTGGTGGTGCTGGCGCCGGTGGCGTAATCCACCGTCACCGCGCTGTTGCTGACATGGCCATCGGGGCCGCCGAGCAACACGGTGAACGTGGCGGTGCCTTCTTTTTCATCGACCACCACGTCACGCACAAAGAGCGATGGCGTCGCGATGACCACGTCGTCATCCACGATCTGGATCGTGGCCGAGGCCTTGGCGATGGTGGCATTCACCGGTGTGCTCAGATTGAGGCGGAAGCTCTCCAGCGCTTCGACGCCCGAGAACTCCGACAGTTCGATGCGCACCACCTTCGTGGTTTCTCCCACCGCAAAGTTGATCGTGCCGGCCACGCCGTAGTAGTCAAACCCGCCGTCGTCGGCGGTGATGTCTTGCGTGGTGTAGGCCACGCTCACCGCGTTCTGCCCCGGCGCGCTCAGGGTGACGACCACATCCACCCAGCCGTCGTCTTCGCTGACCACCATGTCGGACACGCTGATGCGCGGCTGCGAAACGCCGGCGGCATCGCTGGCGCCGATGGCGGCCACGCCGCGGTTGTCGATGATGTTGGCGCCGCTGGCGTTGCTGAGGTTGAGATTAAAGCGCTCGACGCCCTCGATGGCCGCGTCGTCGTTGATGTTCACCACCACCGTTTTCACCGTCTCGCCGGCGGCGAAGGTGAGCGTGCCGCTGGTGGCGGTGTAGTCGCTGCCGGCGGTGGCGGTGGCGTTGGTGGTGCTGGCACCGGTGGCGTAGTTCACCGTCACCGCGCCGGCGCTGGCCTGGCCGTCGGGCCCGCCGAGGATGACGACGAAGGTGGCGGTGCCGGCTTTTTCGTCGACCACCACGTCGCGCACGTAGATGTCCGGCGTGGCGACGACGCGGTCGTTGTCGATGATGCTGATCATCGCGGACGACTTGGCGATGGTCGAATTGGTCGGCGCGCTGAGGTTGAAGCGGAAGCTCTCGTTGCCTTCGATGGCCTGGAACTGGCTCAACGTGACCCGCACGGTCTTGCTGGTTTCGCCCGGCGCAAAGGTGAGCGTGCCGCTGGCGGCGGTGTAGTCGAAACCGCCATCGTCGGCGGAAACGTCTTGGGTGGTGTAGTTCACCGTCACCGTGTTGGTGCCGGCATCGTTGAGCGTGACGACGACATCGACGAAGCCATCGCCCTCGCTGACCACCATGTCGGCCACCGAGATCGAGGGCGTGGCCACCGCATCGGGTGTGATGCCCGCGGCCGTTGCGATCGATGCGATGCGAAGCGTGTCGGATGCCGCGACGGCCGGAATATCGGCCTGCCAGGAGGCGCTGGCCAGCCCATCAGCCGCCGGGGACTGCCACAACGAAGCGATCGCGGCTTTCTGGGCCGTGCCCGCTACCGCGTCTGAGGTGAGGGTGAAACCCGATTCGGCCAGCGTGGTGGCATCGAAGGGGCGCAGCGCCGATGCGGCGTGCGAATTGGGGGTGGGCGATGTTTTCATCGGTTGTCCTCTCGTCGATTCAAAACTGGAACCCTGAGCGCCGCGGGTCGAGCCCGGTGGCCATGCCGTGAACAGTCGATCAGCGATGTCGTCAACAGATCTTGTCGATCGCCTGCCCATGCCGGTGCATGGTGGGGCGTTCGCGCCTGCGTGATCGAGCGCCTCGCCACCAGAGACGGGGTGACGCGGACACTGTCAGGCTACGCAAGAAGCATTTGTCGGGATTCAGGGTTTTTACCGGCGAGCAAGCACTGACACGCCGCCCGCCAGCGCGTCTCTTGGGCACCGCAGCCGCGACAATTCGCCACCATGTCCTTCATCCGAGCCTTCGTTCAACGCCAGCTGGTCTGGGCGCTGCTGTTCAGCCTGGCGATGAACCTGGCGTTGCTGGCGCCGTCGCTGTTCATGCTGCAGGTGTACGACCGCGTGCTCGTCACGCGCAGTGTGGAAACGCTGGTCATGCTGGCGGTGCTGGCGGGTGTCACGCTGGCGGCGTTTGGCGCGCTCGACCAGGTGCGCTCGCGCCTGCTCACGGTGGTGGGCATGTCGGTGGAGCGGCGCTTCGGGCCGCCGATCCTGTCGCAGTTGATCGTGGCCAACGCGCGGCAGACGGGTGGTGGTGTGCAGGATGGCCTGCGCGACCTGGCCACCGTGCGCGGCTTTCTCTCCGGGCCGGCCATCGTGGCGCTGTTCGACACGCCGTGGGCGCTGATCTACCTGGCGGTGATCGCCGCGTTCGATTGGCGCCTGGGCTTGCTGGGCTGCGCCGCGGCGCTGCTGCTGCTTGGCCTGACCTGGGCCAACGATCGCCTCGTGCGGCGCGGCCTGGGCCAGGTGCAGGCAGGCGCGCGGGCCACATCACGCTGGGCCGAGCGCAGCGTGCAGAACGCCGAGGTGGTGACAGCCCTGGGCATGAGCGAGACGATGACCTCCCGCTGGGCGGCGCAGACGGCCGCGTTGCACCAGCAAAGCCTGGACGCCACCGCATCGTCGGGCGTTCTCAATGCGATCTCGCGCAGCACGCGCCAGATGGTGCAGGTGCTGATGCTCTCGCTGGGTGCCTGGCTCGTCATCCGCGAAGGCGCGACGCCGGGCGTGATGATCGCCACCACCATCATCCTGGGCCGCGCGCTGGCGCCGGTGGAGCAGCTGATCGCCGGCTGGAACGCGCTGGCCGAAGCGCGCCTGGCGCATGAACGATTGACGATGCTGCTCGGCCGCCCGCAAGAGGGCGCGGTGGCCACCACCCTGCCTCGGCCCACCGGGCGCCTGCAGGTGGAGAGCCTGGGCTATGCCGCCGCCGATTCCGGCCGCGTGCTGCTGCGCCAGGTGAGCCTGGCGGCCTCGCCCGGTGAGATTCTCGCGGTGGTGGGCGGCAGCGGTGCCGGCAAGACCACGCTGGCCCGGCTGCTCGTGGGCGTGCTCAAGCCCGCAGCCGGCCTGGTGCGCCTGGACGGTGCCGACATCCGCCAGTACGACCCGCGCCAACTGGGCGCCGCCATCGGCTATCTGCCGCAGGATGTGGAGCTGTTTCCCGGCAGCGTGGCGGAGAACATCGGCCGTTTCACCGGTGCTGAATCCACCGCCGTGATTGCCGCCGCCCAGGCAGCCGGTGCGCATGAGCTGATCGTGCGTCTGCCGCAGGGCTACGACACGCCGGTGGGCGAGGCCGGCCGCTTGCTCTCGGGCGGCCAGCGTCAACGGGTGGCCTTGGCGCGTGCGCTGTTCGGCGAGCCGGCGCTGGTGGTGCTCGATGAGCCCGACGCCAGCCTCGACGCCGAAGGCGAGGATGCGCTGATCGCCGCGATGCAGCGGCTCAAGGCGCGCGGCGCCACGGTGGTGGCGGTCACGCAGCGCCGCCGTTTGCTGTCGATCGCCGACAAGGTGCTGGTGATGAACGAAGGCGCGATCGAACGTACCGCGGTGCGCAACGAGGCCGGCGGCGAACTCGCTTCACCGGGGTCGACGGCGCTCTCGAGCGTCGATACCTCACGCCGGGAGGGCGGCACATGACCACGCTGACACCCGTGGTGCCGACGCTGGCGCAACTCGCCGGCGCGGCGGATGCGCAACCCGGCGCGTCCGAACTGCAGCCGCGCATGCGACGCATCGCGCGCCGCGGCGTGCTGATCATCGGCGCCTGGTTCACCGTGTTGACCGCCTGGGCTTTTCTGGCACCGATCTCCGGCGGCGTGGTGGCTTCGGGCCTGGTGAAGGTGGAGGCCAACCGGCGCACCATCACGCATCGCGACGGTGGCACCGTGTCGCGCATCCTGGTGCACGATGGGCAGCTGGTGCAAAAGGGCGACGTGCTGGTGGAGCTCGACGATGTGCGCGTGGAGGCTTCGGTGGATTTGCTGCGGGCGCAGCTCTCGGCCGATCGACTGCGCCAATCGCGCCTGGAGGCCGAGATCGCGGGCGCCGGGCGCTGGCAGCCGGCGGCGGCGCTGGGCACCGAGTTCGCCGATGTGAAACGATTTGTCGAACAGGCCAACAAGGAACAAGCCACCTTTGCGGCACGCCAGGCCAACGTGCAGGCCCAGATCGAGGGCGAGCGCCGGCAGGCCGACGACACCCGCACCGAGATCAAGGTGCGGCTGCGCGAGCGCGACAACGCGCGCAAGGCCATGGCCCTGATGCAGGAAGAACTGGTGCTGAACCAGCGGCTGGAGCGGGAAAACTTCGTCAATCGCACCAAGGTGATGAGCCTGCAGCGGGCGGTGAGCGAGTACGAATCGCGCCAGCTGTCCAACGAAGCCGAGCTGTCGCAGGCGCAGCAGCGGCTGGGCGCGCTCGAATCGCGCATGCGCATGCTGCGCGATTCGCTGGTGCAGGACGCCACCGAAGAAATGCGCGAAGTGAGCGCCCGCCTATCGGATGGCGAGCAGCGGCTGCGGGCGTCGGCTGACGATCGTTTGCGGCAGAAGATCATCGCGCCGGAAACCGGCCGGCTGGTGAACCTGCGCGTCAACACGGTGGGCTCGGCGCTCGGGGCGCGCGAGCCGGTGGTCGATGTGGTGCCGGCCGATGCGCCGCTGCAGGTGGAAGTGCGCCTGCCGCTGGACGCCGCCGCCGAAGTGCATGTGGGCACTGCGGCCGAGGTGAAGCCGATGACGGCGCAGGCGCGCTACACCAGGCTGCTCGCGGCGCACGTCACCCGGGTGTCGGCCGATGCGCTGGAGGATCAGCGCAGCGGCGCCCCGTACGTGAGCGCCTTGGTGCAGGTGGATGCCACCGCCCACGCCGATGGCGCCGCCGCCTTGCAGCCGGGCATGGCTGCCGAGGTTTACATCAAGGTGGCCGAGCGCACACCGATCGGATTTTTGGTCGAACCGGTCGCCGGCTACTTCCGGCGCGCGTTTCGCGAGCATTGAATGGGGGGCTGCGGTGGGCGCGGCGGGGGCACCAAAACGCCTGGCTGGACACGATGCGTTACAAATCCGCAACAAACCCCCCTTGTATTAGGGGGTCAGTCAGCGCTAACCTGAGTATTACTGCGTGATTGAACGGGCCGTCCATGATCCACGACATGCTGCCAGCGACCGATGCATCACCTGCGGATCAGCGGCCCATCCGTGATTCGCTGGCCAGCGAGCCTTCGTGGCGACATGGCGCGGCAGGGCTGCTGTTATTGCTCACGTTGCCCATCTTCGCCATCGGCGCGGTGATCGCGGTGCCTGTGCTGCTGCTGGTGGGCTTGCACCAGATGCTCAGCGCCGGGCTGGAGCGTTGGCTGGAATCCAGACAACACAGCTGAACTGAACCGCTCGACGAGACGCTGGCTCGACTCGGCGGCTCCGTAAAGATCAGGCAGCGGCGCGATGAGCGCCTCACCCTCCGTGCAGGAGCGGTTGACTTCCCTCGACACTGGCCACTTTTGCGCCTCTCCGGGTTACAGCCCACTGGGGAGCGAATCTTGGCATGCGCCACCGCGATTCATCGCCGCTGGGCGCAGGTCACGCGGCTGCGCACGCAGATCGTCGCAACGCGCTGGGAAGCGGGGTCATCGGTGCCTACAGTTCAATCCAACGCAACCTGATTCCCCCACCCGAAGGAGCCTCACATGAACACCGATCGCCACAACACCGGCACCGCTCCCCGCGCCATCGCCCT
>JANMAS010000200.1:0-11505 GCA_031359975.1 Burkholderiales bacterium | reverse complement strand
GCACGGCGAGATGCAGGCCATGCACAGGTTGCAGATCGTCGCGTCGACCACGTAGTTGCGGTCGTCGTGCGTGATCGCACCCACCGGGCAAGTGGCTTCGCAGGTGTTGCAGCGGATGCAGATCTCGGGGTCGATCAGGTGCTGCTTGATGACGGTCATGACCCACCCCCGAAGCGGCTTCGCCGCTCCCCCTCAAGGGGGCAACGCCAGCAGCCCGGCAGAGCCGGTTCTGCGGCGTTTGCTTGCCAAAGCCAGTGCCAGCGTCGCCGGAGCCCCCGAATGAACGCACCCACAGAATCCACCGTCATCAAGCAGCACCTGATCGACCCCGAGATCTGCATCCGCTGCAACACCTGCGAAGCCACCTGCCCGGTGGGCGCGATCACGCACGACGACCGCAACTACGTGGTCGACGCAGCCAAGTGCAACCTGTGCATGGCCTGCATCTCGCCTTGCCCCACCGGGTCGATCGACAACTGGCGTCGGGTGCCGCAGGTGCGGGCCTACTCGATCGAAGAGCAGCTCACCTGGGACGAACTGCCTGCGGAATTGACGGCGGATCAGCTCGCCGCGGAAGGGGTCGCGCTCGACGAGGCCCAGGCCGATGTGCCGGCGAGCGCGTCGGTGTCGCCATCGCTGTCCACGGTGGGCACCGGCGAAGAACCCTTCAACTCGGGCGCATTCGGCGCCACGCTGCCACCCTGGTCGGCCGCGCACGCGTACATCAACCTCTACGGCCCGAAGAACCCCACCACCGCCACAGTGGTGGGCAACTTCAATTGCACCGAGGCCGGCTTCGACAACGAAACCCACCACATCGTGCTCGATTTCGGCAGCATGCCGTTTCCGGTGCTCGAAGGCCAGTCGATCGGCATCGTGCCGCCGGGTGTGGACGATCGCGGCCGGCCGCACGTGGCACGCCAGTACTCGATCGCCAGCCCGCGCAACGGCGAGCGGCCCGGCTACAACAACGTCTCGCTCACGGTCAAGCGGGTGACCGCCGATCACCAGGGCAAGGCGGTGCGCGGCGTGGCCTCGAACTACCTGTGCGATCTGAAGGTGGGCGAGAGCGCGCAGGTGATCGGCCCGTTCGGCAGCTCGTTCCTGATGCCCAACCACCCGCGCTCGCACATCGTGATGATCTGCACCGGCACCGGCAGCGCGCCGATGCGCGCGATGACCGAATGGCGCCGGCGCCTGCGCCAGACCGGCAAGTTCGAAGGCGGCAAGCTGATGCTCTTCTTCGGCGCCCGCACGCCGCAGGAGCTGCCGTACTTCGGCCCGCTGCAAAACCTGCCCAAGGATTTCATCGACATCAACTTCGCCTTCTCGCGCCAGGCCGCCACGCCCAAGCGCTATGTGCAGGATCTGATGCGCGAGCGCGCGCCCGATCTCGCCGAGCTGCTCAAGGATGCCCACACCCACCTGTATGTGTGCGGCCTCAAGAGCATGGAAGCGGGCGTGGTGCTGGCGCTGCGCGACGTGGCCCAGGGCGCCGGCCTCGGCTGGGACATACTCGCCGCCAGCCTGAAGCGCGAAGGCCGCCTTCACCTCGAAACCTACTGACCGGTTCGCGCCGGCCATGATGGAGCGCTTGCCGTGAGCCCTCTCTCTCCCACCCCCGACGTGTTCGTCATCGGTGCCGGCATCATGGGTGCCGGCATCGCGCTGGTTGCGGCCCAGGCCGGCTGTGCGGTGAAGCTGTTCGACATGCGCGAGGGCGCGGCGGATGAGGCGCATCGCAAGCTCGGAACCAGCCTCAAAGGCCTGGTGGCCAAGGGCCGGATGAGCGAGGCGCAGGCGAGCGCGGCGATGGGGCGCATCGAGCCGGTGGCCCACCTCGGCGCGGCGGTGGGCAGTGGGCTGGTGGTGGAGGCGATCGTCGAAAACCTGCAGGCCAAGCGCACGGTGTTCCGCGAGCTGGAGGGCATCGTCGAGCCGGGCTGTGTACTGGCCTCGAATACCTCGTCGATCTCGATCACCGCGCTGGCCAACGGGCTGCAGCATCCGGGCCGGTTTGTCGGCATGCACTTCTTCAATCCGGTGCCGCTGATGAAGCTGGTGGAAGTGATCTCGGGTTTGCAGACCGATCCCGCCGTGGCCGCCCGGCTCGCCGATCTGGCCACCGCCTGGGGCAAGGTGCCGGTGCACGCCCGTTCCACGCCGGGCTTCATCGTCAATCGCATTGCGCGGCCTTATTACGCCGAGACACTCGCGCTGCTGCACGAACGTGCCGGCGAGCCGGCGCTGATCGATGCCTGCCTGCGCGGCGCGGGTTTCCGCATGGGGCCGTGTGAGCTGATGGATCTGATCGGCCACGACACCAATTTCGCCGTCACCGAATCGGTGTTTTCCGCCAACTTCGGCGACAGGCGCTACGCCCCTTCGCTGGTGCAACGCGAACTGGTCGATGGCGGCCTGCTGGGCCGCAAGAGCGGGCGCGGATTTTTCGACTACCGTGAACCGCCGGCCAAGCCCGAGGCGCCGGCCCATCAGACCACCGCGCCACCAAACGCCAGCCGCATCGTGCTGCGCGGCGAAGGGATGGCCATCGATCGCTGGAGCGCCGTGCTCAAGGCTGCCGGCGTGCCCTTCGGCACCGCGCCGGCGAGTGCGTGGATTGGCGTGGAGGCCGATGGCGCGCAGTTGCGGCTCACCGATGGCCGGCCCGCCGCTCAGGTGGCCTTGGCCGAGGGGATTGTGGATGTGGCGTTGTTCGATCTGCCGATCGCCGTGGGCGGCGGCGAGCCCGGCACGGCGCTGGCCTGGAGCGCATCGCGCGCTTGCTGCCCAGCCTGGCAAGAGCGCGCGACGCAGTGGCTGGCCAGTGCCGGCTGGGCACCTCAACGCCTGGGTGACGCCGCCGGCCTGGTGGTGGCGCGCACGATCGCGATGCTGATCAACGAAGCCGCCGACGCGGTGCTGCAGGGCGTGTGCACACCCGACGCCGCCGATGCGGCGATGAAGCTGGGCGTGAACTACCCCGCCGGCCCGTTCGAGTGGCTGGCCCGCTGGGATGCGGCGCAGGTGGTGCGGCTGCTCGACCACCTCGACACGCACTATCGCGGCGAGCGCTACCGGGCCAGCCCGGAGCTGCGCCAGCGTGCGTGGGCGATTCCCGCGGCGCCGGCTATGCCGGGCCATTGATGCCACATCGAGACAAGCGAGCACCCATGAAATTTGCTGAGTTCCACCCCGGCCAAGTGATCGAGGCCGGCCCCGCGCTGGTGACCGAAGACGACGTGCTTCGCTTTGCCAAGGCCTACGATCCGCAGTGGTTTCACACCGATGCGGCGGCGGCCGGGAAGGGCCGATTCGGCGGCCTGATCGCCAGCGGCTGGCAGACCTGCGCGATCCTCATGCGCCTGGTGGTGGACCGCGCACTGCACGATTCAGAATCGTTTGCTTCGCCAGGCCTCAACTACCTGAAGTGGAAGCACCCGGTGCGCCCTGGCGATTCGCTGCGCGTGCGTGCCCTGGTGCTTGAAACGCGGCGCTCCAGCAACCAACCCACGCTCGGCATCCTGCGCTGGCGTTGGCAGGGATTCAATCAGGATGATGTCGAGGTGATCGACATGGAAGCCACCAGCCTGTTCGATCTGCCGGCGCCGTGATCGTCGAGGCTCAGACCGACACCGGCACCTCGACGCGGGTGAGCAGCGCGGCCATCGCGGCCGCCGAGATCGGTTTGGACAGCACAAAACCCTGCACCGCGTCGCAGCCGAGGCTGCGCACATGGGCCAGGTCGGCCAGGTCTTCCACGCCTTCGGCCACCACCTGCATGCCCAGGGCGTGGGCCACATGCACCATCGAGCTCACCAGCAGCGTGGATTCTTTGGAGGCGCTCACGCCATGCACAAACACGCGGTCGATCTTGAGCGTGTCGCAGCGCAGGCGCAGCAAGTAGGCGAGCGAGCTGTAGCCGGTTCCAAAATCGTCGAGCGCCAGCGAATAGCCGCGCGATTGCAAGGCCGCGATGATCGAATTGGGTGAGCTGAGATCCTCGAACACCGCCGATTCGGTCAACTCGAAACTCACCTCGCGCGGCGCCAGGCGCAGGCGGGTGAGTGCGGCGAGAAACTGGGCCTGATGCCGATCGCGCACAAACTGGCGCGACGAGAGGTTGATCGCCACACGCGGCGCCTGCAGACCCCGTGCGCGCCAGGCTTCGATATCGCGTGCCGCCAGGCCCACGATGGCCAGGCCCAGTTCGGGCATCAGATCGCAGGCTTCGGCCACCGGCACAAATTCGCCGGGTGAGACGAGGCCGCGAACCGGGTGCGTCCAGCGCACCAGCGCCTCGACCGAGACGATGTTCGATTGGCCATCGAAGATCGGCTGGTAGGCCAGCCACAGGCCATCGTCGACCAGGGCATGGCGCAGATCCTGTTCGATCGCACGCTGTGCGGAGAGGTTGTCGGCCAGCCGGGCCGAGTAGAACTCGAGCGCGTTCTTGCCCAGCCGCTTGGCGTGATACATCGCGGCATCGGCGCATTGCAGCATGCCCTCGGCCGACAGCGCATCGTTGGGATACAGGGCCACGCCCACCGAGGCGCTGGCGAGGATGGTGTCGTCTTGATACGCCAGCGGCAATGCGAGATCCTGCAGGATGCCGGTGGCGACGCGGCGTGCCGCCTCGCCGGTGGTGGGTGCGGCGAGCAGGATGGCGAACTCGTCGCCGCCGAGCCGGGCCACCACATCGGCTGTGCGCACCTGGGCGCGCAGGCGCCCGGCCACGCAGCGCAGCAGCGCGTCGCCGCCGGCATGGCCGAAGGTGTCGTTCACCCGCTTGAAATTGTCGAGATCGATGAACAGCAAGGCAAAGCCACCCGCCTGCGCACCTTTTCCGGCCGCTTGTTCCAGCAGGTTGCAGAAGGTGTCGCGATTGGTGAGGCCGGTGAGCGCGTCGTGCACCGCGAGATAGCGTTGGCGGCCCTCGGCCAGGTGCACATCGGCGAGCAGCCGGCGCGAGCCCCACACCACCAGGCACAGCGCGATCACCATGATCAGCAGCGTGGCGCCGGCAAACAGGCCGAGCTGTTGCCACATCGGTGTGGTGCACGCCACCAGCTCCACCTGCCCGATCACCTTGGTGCCGGCCAGGATGGGGGCCTGCGTCACCGGGGCGGCGGCGAGATGGCTGGTCCAGTGCACGTGCTCGCGTTCGGCGCGGTACAGCGCGATCGTTCGGCCAGCCGCGTCGAGCAGGCGGGCGCTGTCGATGGCTGAATGGGCGCGCAGCGGGCCGAGCAGTGCGCGGGCTTCGGCGGCATCGCTGAACACCACGGCGGCCTGGGTTGTTTCGGCCAGGATGCGGGCTTGCGTGTCGAGCTCCTGGCGCAGCGTGCGGTCGAGCGCGAAGAATTGCATGGCCACCAGCAGCAGGCCCGCCACCACCATCGCGCCCAACGCGGTGAGCGCGTCGCGGCGGCTGGTGTGGCTGATGCGCTGGAACAGTTCGGCGGCGGAAGACTTCACGTCAGTCTTCCTTCACAAAGCGCGCCATGCGCAGCACCTTGGCGCTGATCTCGATGCCCGCGGCGCGCGCCGAGCCCAGTCCCACATCGAAGACGACGTGGGTGCCATCGAGGCGCAGGTTCAGCATCGCACCGCGCTCGAGCGCGCCTTGCACGTCGCCGATGAGCAGCACCGGCTGGCCGCGTGGCGCCGTCCAGGTGGCGGTATCGGCACCGGCCACGTAGGCCACCTGGCAGCCGCCGAGCTGGTCGGCACGCACGCGCTGGATGGTCATCGGGTGGTTGTTCACGCTGCGGCCCTCCAGGCTGAGCAGCGCCTTGGCCAACGCAGATTCACCGGCGATGCACACGCGCAGCGGGCGGGAGCCGGTGGCCTCTTCATCCGGCCAGCGCACGAACATCAGGATGCGCAACAGCACCTGCGCTTTCAGGTCTTCGACGGTTTCGGCGCGCGCGGGCGTCTGGGCCTGGCTGCCCAACGGGATGACGAGCGCGCACACGCCGGCGCACAGGCTCACGTGCCTGCACACACGCGCCACGGCAAGGCCGTGCGCGCACGCTCGACGCATCAGGCGTCGAACCAGACGATGAAAGGGGGCGGCCCACACGGCGTCAGAGCGCGATGCGCCAGTCCAGCCAGAGGGTGCGCGCCGGGCGCGGCACTCGCGTGAGCACGTTGCCCGCCGAGACCGGGTCGTCGGTGTCGGCGTTGCCGGCATTCACCACCCGCACCGCCAGGCGCTGGGTGGCGCTGGGCTGGAAGCTCAACTGGCTGTTCCATCGCACCGAGCCGGCCAGATCACGCGCCGGCATTCCTGGGCCGGCCCGTTCGCCCAGGCGGCGGCTGAGGGCATCGATCTCGGTGGCGATCTGCCACCCGTGCACGGTGGGCGAAATCAGTTCGGCCTTGCCCAGCCATTGCGGTGAGCTCGACAGCGGCTGATCGCCGCCGCGGGCGGATTGCCGCGATACGCTGAAGCGCCACTGCCAGTCGTTTTCGGCGCGATGCGCCAGTTCGATCTCGATGCCTTGCGACTCGGCCGTGCCGACGTTGCGATGCTGAGTCAACCCGCCCGGCAGGCCAACCAGCTCGATCAGATCGCTCAGGCTGTGCCGATACGCCGCGATCGTCATCAGTGTTGACGGGCCCAGGGCGCTCTCCCATGCCGCCTGGGTGGAGAGGATGCGCTCCGGCCGCAGCGAGGGATTGGCAATCTGGAAGATGCCGCCGTCGTTGTAGAAGCGCTCGATCATGTTGGGCGATCGGAAAGCCTGGCCGATGCTGAATTTGACGGCCTGGCCACCATCGGGCCGCAGCACCAGCGCCAGGCGCGGTGAGGTGCGCGTGCCGCCCACCGGCAGCCGATCGACGCGCAATCCGCTGGTCAAGGCCACACGCTCGCTGACGCGCCATTCATCCTGCGCATACACGCCGACGGTGGTCGCGCTTTGGCGCAGATCGAGAAATCGTTCGCCGGAGGCGCGGTCTTCGTTGACCAGGTGGGCGTTGTCGATGTACCGCGCTTCGATGCCCGTGACGACCATGTGGTTTGTCCAGCCGCGCCACTGCACACGCGTGTCGGTGCCCCACCAGGTGCCGCGGATGTCGTCGACATTCACGATCGGCTCGGCATCGGCGGTGTCGCCGGCGTAGAGGTAGTCGGCCAGGAACCCCGAATAACCCCAGTGCACCCGGGCGCTCGGACGCAGATCGCCGGCCCAGCCGTTGTCCCAGGCCAGCTCGGCGTAGAGCGACTGGTCGCGGTAGTGGGTGCCGGGCACGCCGAACACGGTGCCCGCCGGCGCGGTGGCGATGTCTTGCTCGCGCATGGTGCCGGTAACGAGCACCCGCCAGGCATCGTGACGCGCCTTGAGCAGCAGCCCGACGTACGACTCGGTATCGCGCAGCGGCGACAGGCCGAGCGGATTGCCGGCCGAGCCCAGCTCCGGCAGCGCCAGTTGTTCGCCGTCGGTGCGATAGGCGGCCAGGCCGATGAACACGTCATCGTTGTCGAGGCCGCCGCCGCTGCCGTAGTTGGCCACCAGCCGGCGGCTGCCGAACGAACCCAGGCTGGTGCGCAGATTCAGGCCCGGTTCGTCGGCGCCATCGATGGTGACCGCGTTCACCACGCCCAGCAGCGCATTGCTGCCGTAGATCGAGCTACCGGTGCCGGGCAGGTACTCGACGCGCTTGATCCACTCGGCCACGACCGGAAACTCATACTGCGGCAAAGCCTGGTCGAAGATGGCGTCGTTGATGCGCAGGCCGTCCACCGTGACGAGCAGGCGCGCGCCCAGGTCGCCCGGCCGATCGATGCCGCGCACGCCAATGCGGCTGTAATCGCGATCCCCGGCGATCTGCACGCCGGGCAGGCGCTGGAGCATGTCGCCCAGCGTCATGTGGCCCAGTGCGGCGGCTTCTTCGCGGGTGATGATGTAGACGCTCGACGGCGCGTCGAAGCGGCTTTGGGCGTAGCGCGAGGCGCTTTCCACCTGCACGTCGAGCAGGGTATCGAGTGCGGCATCGCCGCTGGCGAGGTCGTCGGCACGCACGGGCGCCGCCAGGGCCATTGCCAGGCATGCGGAGCCCGCTGCGATCGTCAACCCAGGCGGTGAACGACGGCGGGCAAGAGGCAGGGGCGGATTGAGCCGCCGGCGGATGGACATGGCGCTGGTCGTTTGCACGCGGGCAGGCGTGTGCGATGTAGCTAGAGCAAAGAGCTACTTCTCTATCGACGAATTGGATGCCCGACTTGACGACCCCAAGCGCCCGAAAAGGCCGCTTCCCCGGGTGCAGCTGTTGTCTTTACACCCCGGTGCGCCAAACCTCAGGCGGCTCGCCAATCGGGATTGACTCGCTGAAACAGCACGTGATCGCGCCAGTCGCCATCGATCAGCAGGTAGCGCGGCGCGATGCCGATGCGCTCGAAACCGAGGCGTTGCATCAGCGCCAGGCTGCGCACGTTTTCCGGCCGCACGCCGGCCTGCACCCGGTGCAGCGCGCCGCGCGGCGAAAACATCTCGGCGATCGCCGCCTGCAGCGCCGTGTGCATCAGGCCCTGGCCTTGCAGCGTGCCATCGATGGCGTAGCCCAGGCTGCAGCTCTGGAAAGGCCCGCGCACCACGTTGGAAAAGTGCACGCTGCCCACCACCCGCCTGCGATCGCCGGGTTGCACCAGCCAATAGCGAAAACCGGCCCCGGCGGCGAATGAGTCGTTGGCCATGCGCAGGCGCTCGGCCTGGTAGCTCACCGTGAGGTGGCCTTCGGGCAGGGGCGGGTCCCAGGGTGCGAAGTGCGCCACGTTGCGGAGGTAGAAATCGGCCACGGCGGTGGCCGTCACCTTGCGCGAGCAGCGCAGTTCGATGCGATCGGTGCTGATCACGTCGGCCGGGCCAGCGGCATTGACGGCGGTGGCTTTGATCATCGCCAAAATTCTACGTGGGCCGTGTGGGGATCCGGGCGCACGCCGGGGCTTTGGGCGCGGTGCCGCCACGCAGGGCCAGGCTCTGCGCTATGGTGCGGGGCTTGAGCCCGCCGGGCCGTCCCGAGGGCGAATTCCGCAGGGCGCAGCCCGAAGGTACCCCAGTGAACCCAGCACCGTCTTCACCCGCATCGCGTTCACCTGTGGCTACCTGGGGGCTGGCCTGGCGGCAGATGCGCCGTGATTGGCGTGCCGGCGAGCTGCGCCTGCTGGTGGTGGCGGTGATGCTGGCCGTGGCGGCACTCACGGCGGTGGGCTTTTTTGCCGACCGCCTCGAAGGCGGGCTCAAACGCGACGCGCGCCAGATGCTCGGCGGCGATGCCATCGTGGCCGGCGACAAACCCCTGCCCGCCGCCTTGCAGGCGCGCGCCGACGAGCTGAAGCTCAGCTCCGCCCGCACCGCCGCCTTTCCCAGCATGGGCCGGGCGCCAGACGACAAAGGCGCCGCCACGCGGCTGGTGTCGGTGAAGGCGGTCAGCGATGGCTATCCGTTGCGCGGCCGCCTGCAGCTCAAGACGAGCATCGACGGCCCTTCGGAATCGGTGGCCAAGGCGCCCGCGCCGGGCCAGGTGTGGGTGGACGCCGGTGTGCTCGACGCGTTGCAATTGCAGGTGGGCGACACGCTGCTGCTCGGCGATGCCTCCCTGCGGATCGACCGCATCATCGCCACCGAGCCCGACCGCGGCGGCGGCTTTCTCAACTTTGCGCCTCGGGTAATGCTCAACGAGGCGGATCTGGCGGCCACCGGCCTGATCCAGCCGGCCAGCCGCGTCACCTACCGCTTTGCGGTGGCGGCCCGGGATGGCCGCGAGGCCGATGTACGCGCCTTCGAGCAAACGGCCAAGGCCATCGTGGCCGGTGATGCGTTGCGCGGCGCGCGGGTGGAATCGCTGGAATCCGGCCGCCCCGAGATGCGCCAGACGCTGGATCGGGCCGAGAAATTTCTCAACCTGGTGGCGCTCCTGGCGGCCTTGCTCGCCGCCGTGGCGGTGGCCATCGCCTCGCGCGACTTTGCCGACAGGCACCTCGACGATTGCGCGATGCTGCGGGTGCTCGGCCTGCCGCAGCGCCAGCTCGCCGCAGTCTACGGGCTGGAGTTCGGCGCGGTCGGCCTCTTTGCCGGGGTGGCCGGGGTGGCGCTGGGCTGGCTGGTGCACAACGTGTTTGTCTGGCTGCTTGCCGGCCTGGTGGATGCCAGCTTGCCGGCACCGGGCTGGTGGCCGGCGCTGTTTGGTCTGGGCGTGGCCCTGGCCTTGCTGGCCGGCTTTGGCCTGCCACCGGTGTTGCAGCTTGCGCGGGTGCCGCCGCTGCGGGTGATCCGCAGGGATGTGGGGCAGATGAAAGCGGCCTCGCTCGGTGTGCTGGCCGCCGGGGTGGCGGGCTTTGTCACCTTGCTGCTGGCGGCGTCTTCGGATCTCACGCTCGGCCTGGTGGCGGTGGGCGGTTTTGCGGCGGCACTGGCCGTGTTTGCGCTCGCCGCCTGGCTGGTGGTGCGGGTGCTGCGCGAAGCGGTGCCGCGCGCGACTCTGCCACGGTGGTGGACGTTCGGCGCCACAGCGCCGCGCTGGCTGGTGCTGGCCACGCGGCAGATCGCGTCGCGGCCGGCCTTTGCGGTGCTGCAGGTGTCGGCCTTGTCGGTGGGCCTGATGGCGCTGGTGCTGCTGGTGCTGCTGCGCACCGATCTCGTCAAGAGCTGGCGCCAGGCCACGCCGCCCGATGCGCCGAACCGCTTTGTGATCAACCTGCAGCCCGATCAGGGCGATGCGTTCAAGGCCGCGCTGCAGCGCACCGGCGTGGCCCGCTACGACTGGTATCCGATGATCCGCGGCCGGCTGGTGGCGGTGAACGGCAAGGAGGTGGCGCCCACCTCGTATGCCGACGACCGTGCGCAACGGCTGGTGGAGCGCGAGTTCAACCTCAGCCACGATGCCCGGCTGCCGGATCACAACACCGTGGTGGGCGGGCGCTGGACGCCGGACGAAGCCGGTGGCCTGAGCGTGGAGGAGGGCCTGGCCCAGACGCTCAAACTGAAGCTGGGCGACAGCTTGCGTTTCGACATCGGCGGCCTGCAGCGCGAAGGCAAGGTCACCAGCTTGCGCAAGGTGGATTGGGGCTCGATGCGGGCCAACTTCTTCGTCATGTTTCCGGTGTCGCAGATGCCTGATCTGCCGGTGACTTACCTCTCCGCCTTTCGCGCACCCGACAGCAAGGGCTTCGACAGCGGCCTCAGCCGCGAATTTCCCAACATCACCAACGTCGACATCTCCAGCTCGATCGCCGAAGTGCAGCGTGTGCTCGACCAGGTGATCCGGGCGGTGGAGTTTCTCTTCGGCTTCACGCTCGCCGCCGGCCTGGTGGTGCTGTTTGCGGCCATCTCCGCCACGCGCGAGGCGAGGGCGCGTGAGTACGCGGTGATGCGTGCGATGGGCGCGGGCAGCGGGCTGCTGGGCAAGGTGCAGCGCGCCGAGCTGCTCGGTGTGGGCGCGCTGGCCGGCCTGCTCGCTTCGGTGGCCGCGATGGTGGTGGGCTGGGCGCTGGCGCGTTAT
>JANMAS010000181.1:0-2490 GCA_031359975.1 Burkholderiales bacterium | reverse complement strand
AGCGCCGGCCTGCTGGCGTTTGACGACGGCGGCCGTCTGTGCGCCATCAACGAGCGTGGCCGTGGCTTGCTGGCCGGCCTCGATGCCAACTCGGGCGCCGCCTTCGAGCAGCTGTTCGACGAGCCCTTCGAGCAGGTGCTGAGCCGGTTGGCGCTGGGTGGGCCGGTGCGCCTGCGAGACGCCATGGGCAGCGTGCTGGTGGCCAACGCCGTGGCCGGCCATCTGGGCGCGCTGTCCACAGGCCGCACGCCGGTGCCGGTTGGCACAGGCGCCAGCCCGCGTGTGCGCCCGCACCGTGCGCGCATTGCGGCGCCGGCCGCCGCGCCGCAACGTGCGCTGGCCGCGGATTTCGTGGCACTGGATTCTGCGGTGACGGATGCGGTACGCATGGTGGAAGCGGCCGTGCAACTGGCGGTGCCGATCCTCATCCAGGGCGAGACGGGTACCGGCAAGGAGTTACTGGCGCGCCATGCGCACGCGGCCAGCCGGCGCGAAGGCGCGTTTGTCGCCGTCAATTGCGCCGCCATGCCGGCCGATCTGTTCGAAGCCGAGCTGTTCGGTTATGCCGGTGGGGCTTTCACCGGCGCGCGCCGCGAGGGCGGCGAGGGCTTGATCGTGAGCGCCCATCGCGGCACCTTGCTGCTCGATGAAGTGGGCGATCTCACCGCGCCGCTGCAAGCCGCGCTGCTGCGCTTTCTCGATGATCGCCAGGTGCGGCCGGTGGGCGGCACCGTGTCGCGCCAGGTCGATGTGCAGTTGCTGGCGGCCACCAACATCGACCTCGACGCCGCCGTGGCGGCGCGGCGCTTTCGGGCCGATCTGCTGCACCGGCTCAACACGGTGGGCGTGGTGCTGCCGCCGCTGCGTGAGCGTCGCGACTTCGCCGTCGTGACGCGGCATGTGCTGCAGGCCATCGATGCCAGCGCCGAAATCCGCGACGCGGCCGTGGAACAGCTCGCGCGGCACGCCTGGCCCGGCAATTTTCGCGAGCTGCGGGCGGTGCTCACCCGTGCGCTGCTCGCGCGCCGCATGACACACGCCGACGAGCCGATCGAGCTCGACGTGGCGGATGTGGCCCGCGCGGGGCTTGCCGCGCCGCGGCCTTCGATTGCCGACGACGAACCGCTGCCCGGCACCTCGGCCCTGCAGCGGCGTGCCACCGAAGCCGTGGTGCGTGAGTTTTCGCGTTGCGGCGCCAGCGTGGCCCAGACAGCTCGCAACCTCGGCGTTTCGCGCACCACCGTGTATCGCCACCTGCGTGAGGCCGGCCTGCGCGATTGAGCGGCTGCGCCGCGCGCGCAGCGCCCGCGACAATGCGCGCATTCGCCGCCCCCCAAGCCTGCCCGCAGGCCCGATCCGCATGCACTCCGCCCCCGCCACGCCCAAGGTTTCGTCCACCACCCTCATCGTTCGCGATGGCGATGCCGGGCTCGAGGTGTTGATGGTCAAGCGCTCGGCCACAGCGCGTGTGTTGCCGGGGGCGTATGTGTTTCCAGGCGGCGCGGTGGATGGGCAGGATGCCTCGCAAGCCGTGGCGAACTGCTGCACCGAAGACGCCGCCGCCGCCAATCGACGGCTGGCGATCAGTGGCTCGGCACTGGCATCGCTGGTGGCCGCGATCCGCGAAGCGTTCGAAGAATCGGGCCTGCTGCTGCATGCCGGCGCCGAGCTCGACACGACAGCCTTGGCGCATGCCCGCGCCGCCATGGCGCGTGGCGAGATGGATCTGGTGGGCCTGTGCAGCCATCTGGCCACCCGGCTCGATACGGCGGCTGTGGCGCCATGGAGCCATTGGGTCACGCCGATCGGCTACCCGCGCCGCTTCGATACGCGCTTTTTCATCGCACCGGCCCCGCCTGGGCAGGCGGCGAGCATCGATGGCGTGGAAACCGCCGAGGTGGCCTGGCTGCATCCGGCGGCGGCCATCGCCGGCCACCAGCGCGGCGAGTTGGCGATCGAATTCCCCACCCTGGGCAACCTGCGCAGCCTGCTGCCGTTTGCCTGCGCCGCCGATGCGCTGGCGCATGCGCGCACGCCGCGTCGGATCGAACCGATCATGCCGCGCGTGGCGCGCGCTGGCGGCGCCGTGCCGCCGGCCGCTCTCGCTGTACCCACCGCATCCACCGCGCCGGCCATCGTGCGTCTGGTGCCTGCGGATGCCGCCTACGCCGAGATCGGCAAGCTCGATCCGCAGGGCCGTGGCGACCAGAGCGGCACGCTTGTGCCCGGCCGCCTGGTGCAAATCGCACCCAGCGTGTGGCGCCTCACCGCGCCCAACCCCGGCCGCATGACCGGGCCTGGCACCAACACCTACCTGCTATCGGCCGACGGCCAGCGCTGGGCGGTGATCGACCCCGGCCCGGTGATCGACAGCCACCTGGCGGCGATCTTGGCGCACACCGGCGAGCGCATCGATGCGGTGCTCGTCACCCACACCCACGTCGATCACTCTCCAGGTGCCGCCGTGCCGGCCGGCGAGGTGGGGGCGCC
>JANMAS010000139.1:0-13284 GCA_031359975.1 Burkholderiales bacterium | reverse complement strand
TGCGAAAAACCGGCGGCGTCGACATGCGCGAGCAGATAGGCGCTGTGGCGGTGGTGGTCGTGGTGCGACACCATCATGCCCATCTCGTGCAGATCACAGGCCCAGCCCAGCTCGCGCATGGATTCGCCGTTGGCACGAGGTTGCAGCTTGCGATACAGGGCCAGCGCCACGTGGCGTACACGGTCGGATTGCGCGCTGTCGACCATGAACCGGCGCTGCAACTCGCTCACGGTGTCGTCGCGCAGATCGGTGGGGTCGGCGCCGCGGGCGGCTTCGAGGCGCTCATGCAGATCGATGATCACGCCTTGGCGCAGCGCGCCTTTGGCGGGCAGCAGGCGCTGGATGCCGAAGTGCACCGCCAGCGTGTACAGAATGGCCAGGCCGCCCGGCAGCACGGCGCGGCGCTCGGGCTTCAGGCCGGGCAGGTCGATGCGGTCGATCTGCCCGGCGGCGATGCAGCGCTCGATGCACCAGCGCAGGCCCTCAGGCGTGATGGCGCCATCACTGCGGCCATTGGCGGCGAGCAGTTGCGACACTGCTCCGGCGGTGCCCGAAGAGCCCAGTGCCTCCTGCCAATGAATCGGCGCAAATGGGCGCAGCGCCTCCTCCAGCTCCGCACCAGCGGCCACCTGCGCCTGGCGGAAGGCCGATTCGGTGATGCGGCCCTCCGGAAAATAGCGCAGCGACAGGCTCACGCAGCCCACCTTGAAGGATTCCGTGGTGCGCGGCGTGCGCGCCCGGCCGAGGATCATCTCGGTGGAGCGGCCACCGATGTCGATCACCAGCCGCGCAGCGTTCGACGGCTGCAGGAACGACACACCCGCATAGATCAATCGGGCTTCTTCGCGGCCGGAGATCACTTCGATCGGAAAGCCCAGCACCTCGTTGGCGCGCAACAGGAAGGCATCCCGATTACGGGCCTCGCGCAGGGTTTGTGTGGCCACGGCACGCACCTGGCCCGGCTTGAAGCCGCTGAGCCGCGCCGCAAACCGGCGCAGGCATTCAAGGCCCCGCTGGGCGGCGGCTTCGGTGAGAAAACCCTGGTCGTCGAGCCCGGCGCCGAGGCGAACGGTTTCTTTCAGGTAATCGATGCGCAGGTATTTGCCGTGGCGCACCTGCCCGATCTCCAGCCGGAAGCTGTTCGAGCCCATGTCGATGCCGGCCAGTGGCCCGGAAGCGGAAGGCGGACGAGGCGATGGCTGCATGGCGGCATTGTGCCCGTGAGCCTGCCCGGCCGCCCGAAAGGCGAACAGCGCAGTGCGAAGCACGGAGCTTGGGGCATGAGGCTGCCCGGCTGGCCGCACAACCTAGAATCGCGCCCTGCCCATCCCGCTTCGAAAGCCTGCAAGATGACGATTGACCGCACCAGCAGCCCGTTGTCCGGCCGGGCGGTGACACGACGCGATTTTGTGAGTGCCTCGGTGGGCACCGGCTTCGCGGCGGCGGTGCTGCCGGTGGCTGCGCAAACGCTGGTCACCACCAATGCGGCCGGCCTCGACGCCGGCGAGGTGAGCATCCCGGTGGGATCGTTCAAGATGCCGGCTTACCGCGCGGCGCCAGCGGGCCAGCGCGGTGCGCCGGTGGTCCTGGTGGTGAGCGAGATTTTCGGTGTGCATGAGCACATCGCCGATGTGGCGCGGCGCCTTGCCAAGCGGGGCTACTTCGCGGTGGCGCCGGAGATGTTTGTGCGCCAGGGCGATGCCAAGGCGTACACCGATATTCCCAAGCTCGTCAGCGAGGTGGTTTCCAAGGCCCCCGATGCGCAAGTGATGGGCGATCTGGATGCCGCTGTCGCCTGGGCCAAGGCGCAAGGTGCCGACACCACCCGGCTCGGCATCACCGGCTTTTGCTGGGGCGGCCGCATCACCTGGCTGTATGCGGCGCACAGCCCGGCGGTGAAAGCCGGCGTGGCCTGGTACGGGCGCCTGGAAGGCGAGCGCAACGCGCTGCAGCCACACCATCCGCTCGACGTGGTGGGCTCCTTGAACGCCCCGGTGCTGGGCTTGTATGGCGGCGCCGACACCGGCATCCCGGTCGCATCGGTCGAGCGCATGAAAGCCGCGTTGGCGCAGGGCAGCCCGGCGGCGAAGCGCTCGGAGTTTGTTGTCTATCCGGATGCGCCGCATGCCTTTCATGCGGACTACCGGCCGAGCTTCCTCCGGCCGGCGGCCGAGGATGGGTGGAAGCGCTGCCTGGCCTGGCTGGCATCGCATGGCGTGGCCTGACGGCATGCCCCGCGGCCCGAAACCGGGCGCTCGATGACGCTGCTCTACATCGTGCTGGCCACGCTGCTCGGCGGCGTGCTGTCGGTGATCGTGGCGGCCGGGCTTACCGTGCACGTGCTCAGCCGGGTGGTGCATCACCTGGTGAGCTTGTCGGCGGGTGTGCTGCTGGGTACCGCCTTGCTGCACCTGATGCCCGAAGCAATCGAGACGGGCACTGCGGCGGGTGTCGGCGTGAATGCGCTGTTCGCCACCTTGCTCGGAGGCATCCTGTTTTTCTTCTTGCTCGAGAAGGCCGAGCTGTATCGCCACACCCACCATCACGAGGGCGACGGCCATGATCACCACGCGCATTTCGACGAACAGCAGGTGGGCCGTGGCGGTTATGCGGTGCTGGTGGGCGACAGCGTGCACAACTTCTGCGATGGCGTGATCATCGCCGCCGCCTTTCTCACCGATACGCGGCTGGGCGTGATGACGGCGCTGGCCGTGGTGGCCCACGAAATCCCGCAGGAAACCGGCGATTACATCGTTTTGCTGAATGCCGGCTTTTCGCGCACGCGCGCGCTCATCTTCAACGCCTTGTCCGGCCTGTCGGCGGTGGTGGGCGGTGTGCTCGGCTACTTTGTGGTGGCGGGCTGGGAGCCTGTGTTTCCTTACCTGCTGGTGGTGGCCTCGGCCAGCTTCATCTACATCGCTGTGGCCGACCTGATCCCCCAGATGCAACGCCGCATGCCGCTGAAGGAGATGGCCTCACAGGTGGCGTGGCTGGCGGGTGGGCTGGTGCTCGTGCTGCTGACGATGGGTGCGCTCAACAATTGATGAGTGCCCCCAGGGCTGGGCTGCGCCCAGCCCGCCCCCCGAGGGGGACAAGAAAACTTGGGGCGGCCCGGCGTTTTCTTGAGAGCGCCCAGGTGTCACTTGACGATCAGCACCGGAATCTTGCTGTGAATCAGCACCCGCTGGGTTTCGCTGCCCAGCAGCAGCGCCGCCACGCCGCGGCGGCCGTGCGAGGCCATGACGATCAGATCCGCCTGCAGCAGCGTGGCGTCGTCGAGGATCGCTTCCCACGGATGCACCGCCTCCACCGTGTGGGCTTCGCAGCCCATCCCGGCGGCCGAGGCGGCGTCGACCACCGCCTTCACCCGGGAGGCCGCGATGCGCTCCTGCGCGTCGAAGAACTCCTGCGGCGGCACCGGTTGCATCTCCGAGATCGCGCTGTACGGGAAGGGCTCTTTCACGCTCACGGTGAAGAGCTTGGCATCGCCGAGGCGGGCGAGGCCCAAGGCCACGTCGACAGCCTTGGCGGTGACGGCCGAGCCATCGGTCGGGACGAGAATGCGTTTGAACATGGTGCACCTCCGGTTGACGCTTGGCGTGAGCCAGGCGATTGACCACGATGGTTCAGCCGCAACCGCTTCGTGCCATTGCGCCAGATCAAGCTTAGGCCTGAATGGCGCAAACGCAAACGTTCTAGGGGCGGTGGGCTCCACCTGCCAGGCCGAGCGCGCGCCGATACCACTCGTGGAAGTGGCGCATGCCGTCTTCCATCGGGCTTTGGTACGGGCCGGCTTCGTCGTCCCCGCGCTCGAACAGCGCCTTGCGGCCGGCGTCCATGCGCTCGGCGATCTCGTCGTCTTCGATGCAGGTTTCCTGGTAGGCGGCTTGTTGAGCCTCGACAAACCCGCGTTCGAAGGCGGCGATCTCCTCCGGGTAGTAGAACTCGTCGACGTTGAGCGTCTTCTGCGGGCCTTTGGGGATCAGCGTCGAGACCACCAGCACATCCGGGTACCACTCCACCATGATGTGCGGGTAGTAGGTGAGCCAGATGGCGCCGTGTGCCGGGGCTTGGCCGCCGCGCAGCGCCAGCACCGCATCCTGCCAGCGGCGATACACCGGCGAGCCCGCCTGCTGCAAGGCCTTGTTGATGCCCACCGTCTGCACCGAATGGTGGCGGCCGAACTCCCAGCGCAGATCGTCGCAGCTGACAAAGCCGCCCAGGCCGGGATGGAACGGCCCGACGTGGTAATCCTCGAGGTAGACCTCGATGAAGGTCTTCCAGTTGTAGTCGCACTCATGCAGGTGCACTTTGTCGAGCACGTAACCGGAGAAATCGAGCTGCTGCCGCGGGCCGAGGTGGGCCAGATCGGTGTGCACGTCCCGGCCGTTGTCCTCGAAGAGCAGGCCGTTCCATTCGCGCAGTTTCCATTGGTTCAGGTGCAGGCAGGGATCGGTATCGAAATGCGGCGCGCCGATCAGATGGCCATCGAGGTTGTATGTCCAGCGATGCAGCGGGCACACGATGGGCCCGGCCTGCGTGCCACGGCCGCGCAACATCAACGCCTGTCGATGCCGGCACACATTGGAGATGAGCTTCAAGCCATCGGGCGCGTGCAGCAGCACCCTGCCTTCAGCTTCGTGCGGCAGGGCGAAATAGTCGCCCACTTCAGGCACGCTGGCGCGATGCCCGACGTAGCGCGGTCCATGCTGAAAGATGAGTTCCTGTTCCCTGCGGAACAGATCTTCATCGAAATAAGCCTGGACAGACAGTTGCGAAGAAAGAAATTGCGCGCGCGCACTCAGCGCGAGAGCTTCCAGCGTGATGCTCAGGTCGGACATGATTCCCGGAGTTCCAAGAAACCCATCAACCCCCCGTCCGGTGGCCCCGCGGACGGGCATGAATGACGACTGTGTCCACGCAAATCGGGTAAGACTCGTTGGAAACAGGCGAACCCGAAAGTGTATGCCATGGCCCCTGACACCGGCCTGATTGCGGGTATGGGCTATCACATCGGATACAAATTGCCCCGGCAACGCAGCGGCCTCGCCACATTTGAGGACGCTGCGCGCACCAGCTTGTGTCACGCCGATTAAAATCTCACCCTTGGCCACGTCTGTCTCGATGCCTGAATCCACCCGCTCCGATGCGCTCGATCCATCGAGCCATCGCTCCTATGAAGAAGCCGTATCCGAACTGGAGCGCCTGGTGCAAGCCATGGAGGCCGGTCGGATGCCGCTCGACGAACTCCTCGACAGCTACCGTCGCGGTGCCGCGCTGCTCGGCTTTTGCCGCAGCCAGCTCGATGCGGTCGACCAACAAGTCAAGGTGCTCGAAGAAGGCCAGCTCAAGGCCTGGAGCAACGCATGAGGGCTGACGATTTCGACCGCTGGACCCTCACCCAGCTCGACGCCGTTGAGCGGGCGCTGGAGCAATGGATCCCCGTGGACGCCCCGGCCGGGCTGGGCGAAGCCATGCGCTACGGCGTGCTCGACGGCGGCAAGCGTCTACGGCCCTTGCTGGTGCTGGCGGCGTGCGACGCGGTGGCTGGCGATCGCGTTGCAGCCATGCGCGCGGCGGTGTCGGTCGAGCTGATCCATGCCTACTCGCTGATCCACGACGACATGCCCTGCATGGACAACGACGTGATGCGGCGCGGCAAACCCACCGTGCACGTGCGCTATGGCGAGGCCCAGGCCATGTTGGCCGGCGACGCGATGCAGGCGCTGTCTTTCGAGATCCTCACGTCCGATGATGCCGTGCCGACGGCCTTGCAGGCCCGGCTGGTGGCCTTGTTGGCGTGTGCGGCCGGGCACGCGGGCATGGCCGGCGGGCAGGCCATCGATCTGACGAGCGTGGGCCATGCCTTGAGCGAATCCGTATTGCGCGACATGCATCGGCGCAAGACGGGCGCGCTGTTGCAGGCCAGCGTGATGATGGGCGCGGCCTGCGGGCGCGTCAGCCCGGCGGCCGCGCAGGCTTTGGCCGAGTACGGCGCCGCGATCGGTCTGGCCTTCCAGGTGGTCGACGACATCCTCGATGTGACGGGCGATGTGCACACCCTCGGCAAGACGGCCGGCAAGGATCAGGACCAGAACAAGCCCACCTATGTGTCGATCCTCGGGCTCGATCGTGCGCGCACCTACGCCGACGAGCTGCGGGCCCAGGCCCAGTCGGCGCTGGCGCGCGCCGGGCTCGATGCCGCGGCCGGCCTGGCCACTTTGGCCGACCGCATCGTCGACCGCGACAGCTGAATACCGAGGGAAACAATGAACTACAAACTACTCGACCGAATCGACAGCCCGAACGACCTGCGCCGGCTGCCCCGCGCCGAGCTCAAGGCCTTGTCGGATGAGTTGCGCGCCTTCGTGCTGGAAAGCGTGAGCCAGACCGGCGGCCACCTGTCCTCCAACCTGGGCACGGTGGAATTGACGGTCGCCTTGCATTACGTCTTCAACACCCCGCACGATCGCCTGGTGTGGGATGTAGGCCACCAGACCTACCCGCACAAGATCCTCACCGGCCGGCGCCACCGCATGTCCACGCTGCGCCAACTCGGCGGCCTGGGCGGATTTCCGCGTCGCGACGAAAGCGAATACGACACCTTCGGCACCGCGCACTCGTCCACCTCGATCTCCGCCGCGCTGGGCATGGCGCACGCTGCGCGCCTGAAGGGCGAAAACCGCAAGACGGTGGCGATCATCGGCGATGGCGCGCTCACCGGCGGCATGGCCTTCGAGGCGCTGAACAACGCCGGCTTTGCCCACCAGGGCTCCCCGGCCGACATGCTGGTGATCCTGAACGACAACGACATGTCGATCTCGCCCCCGGTGGGTGCGCTGAACAAATACCTGGCCCGCCTGATGAGCGGCAAGTTCTACTCCGCCGCCCGGGAGGGCGCGAAGAGCGTGTTGAAGAACACGCCGCTGTACGAGTTTGCGCGGCGCTTCGAGGAGCATGCCAAGGGCATGGTGGTGCCCGGCACGATCTTCGAGGAACTGGGCTTCAACTACTTCGGCCCGATCGATGGCCACGACCTCGAATCCCTCGTGCCCACGCTGGAAAACCTGCGCGGCATGAAGGGCGCGCAGTTCCTGCACGTGGTCACGCAAAAGGGCTACGGCTACCAACGCGCCGAGGTCGATCCGGTCAACTACCACGGCCCCACCAAGTTCGATCCGGCCGTCGGCATCCAGAAGCCCACCGTTCAGCCCAAGCCCAGCTACACCCAGGTTTTCGGGCAATGGCTGTGCGACATGGCTGCCGCCGATGACCGCCTGGTGGCGATCACCCCGGCCATGCGCGAAGGCTCGGGGCTGGTCGAATTCGAAAAGCGGTTCCCGTCGCGTTACCACGATGTGGGCATCGCCGAACAGCATGCCGTCACCTTTGCCGCGGGCCTGGCCTGCGAAGGGCTGAAGCCGGTGCTGGCGATCTACTCCACCTTTTTGCAGCGCGGATACGACCAGTTGATCCACGATGTGGCGATCCAGAACCTGCCGGTGGTGTTTGCGATCGATCGCGCCGGCATCGTCGGTGCCGATGGCGCCACGCATTGCGGCGCCTTCGACATCGCCTTCGTGCGCTGCGTGCCGAACCTCGCCATGCTGTGCCCGACCGACGAAAACGAATGCCGCCAGGCCTTGACCACCGCCTTCCGGCGCGATCACCCGGTGGCGGTGCGCTATCCGCGCGGCACCGGGCCCGGCGTGCCGATGGGCTCCGATCTGGTCGGCTGGACCTGGGGCAAAGGCGAAACCCGCCGCCAGGGCCGCCGCATCGCGATCCTGGCCTTTGGTACCTTGCTGCACCCGGCGCTGGCCGCGGCCGACAACATCGATGCCACGGTGGCCAACATGCGTTTTGCCAAACCGCTCGATACCGAATTGGTGTTGCAGCTGGCGCGCTCGCACGATGCGCTCGTCACCGTGGAAGAGGGCGTGATCATGGGCGGAGCGGGCAGTGCGGTGCTCGAATGCCTGGCTGCCGCGGGCGAGCTGGTGCCGGTGCTGCAACTCGGCCTGCCCGATCACTTCGTCGAGCATGGCGATCCCGCCAAGCTGCTGTCGATGTGCGGTCTCGATGCAGCGGGCATCGAACAAGCCATCGTCAAGCGCTTCGGGGCTACGCTGTCGCTGGTGAAGCCCGCTGTGAACGCCTGAGCGGCTCCTCAGTCCCGGTCTTCGAGGTGCCCCCAGCCCGGCGAGCGCCGGGCTTCCGTGGCATGCTGTGCGCATTGAACGTGATCCGGCCATGACCAATCTCACCGACGCCCTGCACATCCCCGACACCCAGTCTTCCCGCGATGAGCGCCACCTGGTGATCCAGCGTGTGGGCGTCAAGGCGGTGCGCTATCCGTTGCAGGTGAGGGTGGCGGGTGCGGTGCAGACCACCTCGGCGATGTGGTCGCTCGATGTGGCCTTGCCGGCCGAGCGCAAGGGCACGCACATGTCGCGCTTCGTGGCCTGGCTCGATGCGCTGGATGAGCCGCTGGAGCGCGGCACGCTGTTGGCCGGCATGGAGCGCATGCTAGTGGCGCTGCATGCCGAAGAAGGCCGCATCGAGGCGGTGTTCGAGTTTTTCATCCGCAAGCGTGCCCCGGTGTCGGGTGTTTCCAGCCTGATGGATTACCAGGGCCGCTGGATCGTTGAGCGTCGCCAGGGCGTCACCACCGTCTGGGCCGAGGTGGGTGTGCCGGTGAAGAGCCTGTGCCCGTGTTCGAAGGAAATCTCCGATTACGGCGCGCACAACCAGCGCTCGCTGGTCACCATCCGCGCCGAGCTGCTGCAGGCGGTCGAATGGCAGCAACTGGTTCGATTTGCCGAAGACTCGGCCTCCAGCGAGCTGTGGCCGCTGCTCAAGCGCCCCGATGAAAAGTGGGTGACCGAGCGCGCCTACGAAAATCCCAAGTTCGTCGAAGATCTGGTGCGCGATGTGGCGATCCGCCTCAACGCCGAACCCCGCATCGGGCGTTATTCGGTCGATGTCGAAAACTTCGAATCGATCCACAACCACAGCGCCGTGGCCCGCATCGAGCGGTGACGCCGATCTTTTCGGCGGGGCGAGACCCTCTCTCCCTGGCGCTGATCAACAGCCGTAACACCACGCTGGCCTGGCTGGCGGCCTTCGAAGCTTCGCGGCGTGTTGCGGTGCCCGTGGACCCCGCCGAGTTCGATCCACCCGCCTGGCTTGCGGCGCATGTGGGCTGGTTCCAGGAGTATTGGGTGGCGCGCAACCTGCGTCGCGCGCAGGGCGCTCGCGGTGGATTGGCGCAGACGCGCCTGTCGTCGATCGACGACAGCGCCGACCAGCGCCTCGATCCGCGTCTCGTCGCCCGCCCGGCGCGCTGGTCGTCCCCGGCGGCAGATCTGGCCCCGGTGCGCCTGTTTCTGATGCAGACCTTGGAGACCACGCTCGATCTGCTGGCCCGCGCCCCGGAGACCGACGACGGCCTGTACTTCTTTCGTCTCGCGCTGGCGCACGAAGATCGTGTCGGCGAGACCTTGGCCGAACATGCGCAGGCCGCCAATCTGCCTTGGCAGGCCTGGCCCGAACCTCGCCCAGGCTGGCCGGCGCGGGCGCACCGTGAGCCGATGTGGTTTGGCGCGCAACGCTGGTGCCTGGGTGCGGACGAAGGTGCCCGATTTGTGGCCGATGCCGAATCGGGCCGCGAAGAGATCAGCGTGCCGGAATTCGAGATCGATGCACAGGCGGTGAGTTGGGCTCAATACACCGAATTTGCGATCGATGGCGGCTACGACGATGCGCAGTGGTGGACAGATCAGGGCTGGCAATGGCTGCAAGCCGGGGGCAGGCGCGCACCGCGATACGTCGAGCAGATGCGCCATGGCGTGCTCGCCCGCCGGGGTGGCCAGGTGCGGCAGCTGCCATTGCAGCAACCGGCGATGCACGTGAGCTTCCATGAAGCGCAGGCCTGGTGTCGCTGGGCCGGTCGGCGGCTGCCCACCGAAGTGGAATGGGAGATCGCCGCGCGCACCGGTGGTGCGCCACGAGGTTGGGTGTGGGGCGACGTGTGGGAGTGGACGGCAGGTCGCGCCCGGTTGCTCGACGGCGCCAAGCCGGGCCCGGCCTATTGGCCCGAAAGCCTCGACGCCTGCGCGCGCGTGCTGCGCGGGGCTTCGGGTCTGACCTCACCGCGCCTGCGCGATCCGCAGGCGCGGCGATTTGAACTGCCCGAGGGCGACGCGCGGTTTGTGGGGTTTCGAAGTTGCAGCGCTTGAGCAGAGATAGCTTGGCCCGGAAAATGGGGAAGGGGAAAATGGGGTCAGAGTCATTTTCTCAGGCTCGGGATTGAGCGAAGGCCAATGTTTCGGCTGAGAAAATGACTCTGACCCCATTTATTCCGCTCAGCCAACGAGCCGCTTCAACCACGCCAGCAGTCTGGCAATCAGCCCCTGTGGCGCTGCCGGTGCGGGTGCTGCGGCGGCGGCTTCGGGGTGCCGCAGCCGCAATTGTTCGGTGAAGCTGGCAAAAAACTCACCCGCCATCTTCTGCGCCGCCATATCCACCAGCCGCGAGCCGATCTGCGCGATCTTGCCGCCGACGCTGGCCTGCACGTCGTAGTGCAGCATGGTTTCGTTGGCGCTCACCGGCTCCAGGCGCACGTTGGCTTTGCCCTTGCCATGCCCGGCGG
The DNA here is from genome assembly GCA_031359975.1 of Burkholderiales bacterium. Lineage (GTDB taxonomy): Bacteria > Pseudomonadota > Gammaproteobacteria > Burkholderiales > Burkholderiaceae_C > JANMAS01. Next base: position 2,630 of record JANMAS010000139.1, on the reverse strand, counting down.
CTCCGCCCTGGCCCTCGAACTGCATCGTGTACGACGAGGGCGGAACCAAATCACTGAGCTGCAACTTGCCCTTGAACTTGGCTTTCACCGGGCCGATGGCGGCGGTCACCGCCACGTCGAACTGGTTTTCGCCGGTCACGGTGATGGATTCGCAGCCGGGGATCGCGGCTTGCAGCAAGGTGGTGTCGTTGAGGGCAGCCCACGCGATGGCTTGTGAGACGGGCAGGGCTTGTTGGCTGGTGAGTTGCATGGCATTCGATCAAGGCAAAAGGTTCAAGGTGCGGTGGGCCGCAATGTGGTGCGCGAAGGGGCGCGCGGCGGGGTACTGCGATCGGCCGCGAGCAGCGCGGCGAGCTGGGTGAGGCTGTCGATGTTGTGGGCAGGCACGAATCGGTCCACATGCGGCAGCATCGTGCGGATGCCGCCGGCGAGCGGCTCGAAACCATCGAAACGCAGCAGCGGGTTGAGCCAGATCAGCTGCCGGCAGCTCTTGTGCAGACGTTCGATCTCGAAGCGCAGCGCGTCGAGATCACCGTGTTCGAGGCCATCGGTGATCAGCAGGGTGGTGGCGCGGCTGGGCATCACGCGCCGTGCCCAGCGATGGTTGAATTCATGCAGGCAGGCCGCGAGCCGCGTGCCGCCCGACCAATCTTCCACCTCGCGCACCACGCCGGCCACCGCGATATCGGGGTCGCGCTGGCGCAGCGTGCGGGTGATGTTCGTCAGCCGCGTGCCGAAGACGAAGCTGGCGACAAGCTGATCACCGCTGGCCAGCGTGTGCGCGAAGTGCAGCAGCATGCGCGAGTAGCGGCTCATCGAGCCGGAGATGTCGGCCAGCACCACGATCGGCGCCGGCTGCACACGCGGCTGGCGCCAGCGCAAGGCCGGCATCTCGCCGCCCAGGCGCGCCATCGCCTGCAGCGTACGGCGCGGATCGGGGCGCCCCGGCTTCGACGCGGCCACCGTGCGCCGCGTGCGCAGCGGCTGCGCGATCAACGACAGCTTCGACACCAGGCGCTTGGCTTCTATCCATTCGTCGGCCGACAGCGTTTCGAAATCGGCCTTGCGCAACACTTCGTTATCGCTCCAGGTGAGCGTGGCGTCGAGCTCGATCTCGTCGCGCGGCGGGGGCGAAGGCGGCGCACCCGGCGGCGGCTTGAACAGGGCGTCGCCGAGGCGGCGGTTCTCCGGCGTCTTGGGTTTTTCGAGTTGGGTGGTGGAGATCTTGGGCAACAGCAGCGCCATCATCCGACCGGTGAGATCGGGATCGCGCCAGAACAGGCCGAAGGCCTGGTCGAACAGCGCGCGGTGTTCGCTGCGATCGATGAAACAGGCGCCCAGCGTGGCATGAAAATCGGTGCGGCTCTCGATGCCGCCCACCTGCAAAGCCGAGAGCGCGAGCTGGATGCGATCGGTGCCCACCGGCAGGCCGGCATCGCGCAAAACCCTTGCAAAGTGCATCACGTTGTCGACCAGGCGCCCGGGGAGCTGCTCGGCGCTGAGGCTGGGGATCATGACGGCGCCAACGAGCGCTTGGCTTCGTCGAGCAGGCGGGCGATGTCCGAGCCTTGCACTTTGGCGATGTCGTCCTGGTATTTCAGCAACAGGCCGAGGGTGTGGCTCACCGATTCGGGATCGAGCGATACCGCATCGAGCTCCAGCAGGGCGCGGGTCCATTCGATCGTCTCGGCCACGCCGGGCAGCTTGTACAGCTCGATGGTGCGCAGCCGCTGCACAAACGCCACGATCTCGCGCGACAGTGCGGCATTGGCGCCCGGCACACGCCGCGCCAGGATCTCGGCCTCGCGCGCGGCGTTGGGAAAGCCCACCCAGTGGTACAGGCAGCGGCGCTTCACTGCATCATGAATCTCGCGCGTGCGGTTGGAGGTGAGCACCACGATCGGCGGCTCCTTGGCACGCACCGTGCCGAGCTCGGGAATCGTGATCTGGAAATCCGACAGCACTTCGAGCAAGAAGGCTTCGAACGGCTCATCGGCGCGATCGAGCTCGTCGATCAGCAGCACCGGCGCCACCGCCTGATGCGGATCGATCGCCTGCAGCAGCGCACGCGGCGTGAGAAAGCGGCGCGAGAACAGATCGGCGGCGAGCTGGTCGCGCGATAGGTTGTCGCGCTCGGCCAGCCGTATTTCCATCATCTGGCGCGCGTAGTTCCACTCGTAGGCGGCGCTGGCCAGATCCAGCCCTTCGTAACACTGCAGGCGGATCAGTGGCCGGTGCAGCATCGTGGCGAGCGTCTTGGCAATCTCGGTCTTGCCGGTGCCGGGCTCGCCTTCGACGAACAGCGGCCGTTGCAGGCGCAGCGCGAGAAACACCACCGTGGCCAACGCACGGTCGGCCACGTAATCGTGTTGCAGCAGCTGCGCGTGGGTGTCGTCTATCGACGCGGGGATATCAGTCATCGGGTCTTGCCTCCTCCCCCGCCCGCGGGAGAGGGGGAGGGTGAGGGCGCCTCAACTGGCGGCCACCGCCCGCTTGGCCATCACCGGAATCAACGCCGCGCGATATTCCGCGCTGCCGTGCAGATCGCTGTTCAGGCCGTCGGCCGATACGCTGACACCCTCGCACGAGGCGGCTGACCAGCTCGCCGAGAGTTTGTCTTCGAGCGCCTT
>JANMAS010000091.1:0-1688 GCA_031359975.1 Burkholderiales bacterium | reverse complement strand
GCGGCCCGCCGGCATCGATCACCCCTTGATCGATCAGCATGCCCAGCAGCTCTTCCATGTAGTACGGGTGGCCATCGGCGCGTTCGAGCAGGGCGTCGCGAAGCGCCGGTGGCACCGGGTGCAGGCGCTGCAGCAGGCGGTCGACGAGTTCGCCGCTGGCCTGCGCGTCGAGCGGTTTCAGCGTCAGCTGCGCTGTCCAGGCCGGGCGCTTCTCCACCGCGCCGGGGCGGCTGAATCCGATCAGGCACAGCGGTAGATCGGCTTGGACGCCGCGCCAGTGGTCGAGCAGATCCAGCGTGGCGTCGTCGGCCCAGTGCAGATCGTCGAGCACCAGCAGCAGGGGCCGGCCTTTCGTGGCTTCGGTGGCTTCGGCGCCTTCGGCCAGCGAACGCAGCCAGCGCGTGGCGATGTCGAAGCTGCGCTGGCGCAGCGCACCGCGCTCGTCGGGCAAGGTCTTCGGCAACGGCTGCTGGCTGTTCGCCAGGCCGATCGCGTAGGCGAAGGCCGTCGCATCGGGCTCGCTGGCCACGGCGCTCAGCGCCTGCACCAAGGCCTGGTCCGGCTGCGGCGATCGGCCGAGCTGAAAGTGGCGCCAGAGCAGATCGCGAAGCAGGCCGAAGGGCTGGCTGGTGGTCTGCGGCCAGGCGGCGCCGGTGAGGCAGACCTGCGCCTGCGCGGCCCCGCTTTGCAGCAGGGCGTCGCGCAACCGGCTCTTGCCCAGGCCGGCTTCGCCCACCACCAGCGTGGCGCTGGCAGCCGGGTTCGCAGCGGCCTGGCGCAGCGCCGCCAGTTCGCCATCGCGGCCGACGAGCCCGGCGTCGATGCCCTCGATGCCGCGCCCGCGTGTGCGCTCGCCCGGCGTCAGCTCGCGGATCACGATGAAGGTGGCGAGCGCTTCGTCCTGGCCCTTGACGAACAGCGGTGGCTGCGCCTGGGCCTCGAAGCCGCCGCGCACGGCGCGCCAGGTGTCGTGGCTGATGCGCAGCGCGCCCGGCGGCGCGGCCTGCTCCATGCGCGCCGCCAAGTGCACGGTGGCGCCGACCAGAGTGTTGGCCTCCTCGACACCGGCGCCCATCGCCACCGGCCCGGTGTGGATGCCGGCGCGCACCGCGAAGCCGGCCATGCCCATCGTGGCGGCCGCATGGCGCGCTTCGTCCTGCGCGGCCTCCAGCACCGCGAGCGCGGCGCGCACCGCGCGTTCGGCGTCGTCTTCGGCCGGCTCGGGCATGCCGAAGGCCGCCTTGAGGCCGTCGCCGGTGAAGCGCAGCACCTGGCCGCGATGGGCCTCGACGATGGCCGCGAAGCGCTTCAGCGCGCGGCCGAGCAGGCCGTGGCTGTCTTCGGCGTCCAAGCGGCCCAGCAGGCGGGTGGATTCGACGATGTCGACAAAGAGCACGCTGGCCTGGCGCAGCCGCGGCACCTCGCCCGCCTGGCACGCGGCCAAGCGCTGCTGCAGCGGTGCGATGGCCAGAGCCACCACCGAAGGCCCCAGCGTGTCGGCCTGCGCATTGAGCAGCCCGATGGCGGCGCGCAGGCGTGCGATTTCGTCGTCGGCCTGCAGACTGCTCATCAGTTTTCCAGCGAATCCAGCACGCCGACCAGGTGCGCCACGCGCCGCGCCAGCAGCGTGGCCAGCCAGCGGTGCACGGCGGCGGCGAGGGCGGGTTGGTCCTGCGTGAGCCGGCGCA
>JANMAS010000086.1:0-3353 GCA_031359975.1 Burkholderiales bacterium | reverse complement strand
CGGGTGATGGTGAAGCCACACTCTTCCATCACCGCCAGCTTGGCGTCTGCGGTGTCGGCGCCGCCCGAGATCAGCGCACCGGCGTGTCCCATGCGCTTGCCGGCCGGGGCGGTGACGCCGGCGATGAAGCCGACGATCGGCTTTTTCATGTGGGCCTTGCACCAGCGCGCGGCTTCGGCTTCATCGGGGCCGCCGATCTCGCCGATCATGATCACCGCATCGGTGTCGGGATCGTCGTTGAACAGGCGCATCACATCGATGTGCTTGAGGCCGTTGATCGGATCGCCGCCGATGCCCACCGCGGTGGATTGGCCGAGGCCGATCTCGGTGAGTTGCGCCACCGCTTCATAGGTAAGCGTGCCGGAGCGTGACACCACACCGATACGTCCCTTGCGATGGATGTGGCCCGGCATGATGCCGATCTTGATTTCTTCCGGCGTGATGAGGCCGGGGCAGTTGGGGCCGAGCAGCAGCGTGGCCTTGCCACCGGCGGCTTCCCTGGCTTTCATGCGATTGCGCACTTCGAGCATGTCGCGCACCGGGATGCCTTCGGTGATGCAGATGGCCAGGTCGAGATCGGCTTCCACCGCTTCCCAGATGGCTGCGGCTGCGCCGGCGGGCGGCACATAGATCACGCTGACGCTGGCGCCCGTGCCCGCCTTGGCTTCCTTCACGCTGGCGTAGATCGGAATGCCTTCGAAGTCTTCGCCGGCCTTTTTGGGGTTCACGCCGGCGACGAAACAGTTTTTGCCGTTGGCGTAATCGCGACATCCCCGGGTGTGGAATTGCCCGGTCTTGCCGGTGATGCCCTGGGTGATGACCTTGGTGTCTTTGTTGATCAGGATAGACATGTGATTTCCCTCAGGCCACGGCCGCGACGATCTTGGTGGCCGCTTCGGCCATCGTGTTTGCCGCGATGATCGGCAAGCCCGATTCGGCGAGCATCTTCTTGCCCAGATCTTCGTTGGTGCCCTTCATGCGCACCACCAGCGGCACGCTGAGGTTGACCGCCTTGCATGCGGCGATCACGCCTTCGGCGATGGTGTCGCAGCGCATGATGCCGCCGAAGATGTTGACGAGAATCGCCTCCACCTTGGGGTTCTTCAGCATGATCTTGAAGGCCTCGGTCACCTTTTCGGCGGTGGCGCCGCCACCCACATCGAGAAAATTGGCGGGTTCGCCGCCGAAGAGCTTGATGGTGTCCATCGTCGCCATCGCCAGGCCGGCGCCGTTGACGAGGCAGCCGATGTTGCCGTCGAGGCTGATGTAGGCCAGGTCGAACTTGCTGGCTTCGATCTCGGCGGCGTCTTCTTCGTCCAGATCGCGGTAGGCCACGATATCGGGGTGACGGAACAGTGCGTTGCTGTCGAAATTGAATTTGGCGTCGAGCGCCTTGATGTCGCCATTGCCTTCGAGGATCAGCGGGTTGATCTCGGCCAGGCTGGCATCGGTTTCCATGTAGCAGCGATAGAGCTTGTGCAGCGCGTCCATCGCCTTGGCCTGCGACGCGGCCGGCACGCCGATGCCGCTGGCCAGTTCCATCGCCTGGGCATCGGTGAGGCCGACGAGCGGATCAACAAACACCTTGATGATCTTCTCGGGCGTGCTGTGCGCCACCTCTTCGATGTCCATGCCACCTTCGGAGCTGGCCATGATGGCCACCTTTTGCGTTGCGCGATCGGTGAGCGCGGCAACGTAGTACTCCTTCTTGATATCAGCGCCTTCCTCCACCAGCAGGCGCCGCACCTTCTGGCCTGCCGCGCCGGTCTGGTGGGTGATGAGCTGCATACCCAGGATCTGTTCGGCCAGCGCCTTCACTTCGTCGATCGAGCGCGCCAGCTTCACGCCCCCACCCTTGCCACGACCGCCGGCATGGATCTGCGCCTTCACCACCCAGACGCTGCCGCCGAGCTTTTGCGCCGCCTCCACCGCCTCGTGCGCGGTGAATGCCGGATAACCGCGCGGCACCGGCATGCCAAAGCCGCGCAGCACTTCCTTGCCTTGATATTCGTGAATCTTCATGGGGATGGCCGCATGCGGCGTTGGATGAAAATCGGAGGTGCGGGCTCAGCGGGTTGGTGCCGGGCCCGCCTTGATCGATGGCTGGGTGTCGGCCAAGGGCACCGCGCCATCCACCATATTGGCCGGCGCATTGTGCGACGAATCGTCGCGCCCCGGCTCAGGTCGAAACCAGCGCGGATAGTGCTGCCGGACCACCGCGCCGTTGGAAACCAAGGCATGGCAGCGATCGATCTGAAACGGCCGCCGGGCATCGCTGGCCTGGCCTTTGGTGTCGATCACCTGGCCGGCAAAGGCCTGAATCACCGCCGTGGGCAGGATCTCGGCCAGCTCGCTGAGGTGGGTGCAGCCCGCCGTGCCACCGAGGCGCTCCCGCACGGCCATGCGAAAACCGCGCTGCAGATTCAGGCCCACGAGCTGTTGATAAGCGTCGCCGTGCTCGTCGCAGCGCCCCGGGTAAGGCATCCAAAGCGACTGGCTACCGGCCTCCAGCACGTTGAGCTGCGTGTCGACCACCAGGCGCAGCAGCATGTCGTGAATCGGCGTGCCGGCCGGGCGATTTTGGTTACCCAGGAGGGTGTCGCGCGTCTTCACGTCGCGCAGCGTGGCATCCACTTCCCACAGGCCATCGGCGCGAGAGAACACCTGCACATCCAGTGTGCGGCGATGCGCGAGGTGGCGCGATGCGGTAGCGGGAGGCAATGGCATGGGCACGGGCACGGGCAGCAGGCGGTTGACGATTCGCGCGCAGCCGCCATGCGGCCCGACGCCGCCTTGAATTTAGCATGCTGCAGTGCATCAATCCGATGCGTCGATGTCGCGATCATCATCGCCTTGCGCACCTTGCTTCTGTGCACGATGCGCCACCTCGGCGGAAAAGCCGCGGGCGATCAGGAAGCGGATCTGCCGCGCACGCTCTTTGGCATCGAGCTTGTCGGCCACGACCTGGCCGAAGCGCCGACGCCATATGTTGGCGGCGCGCGCCAGATCGCTGCGGGCCAGTTCGCTGGCGATCTCGGACGTCATCGCCAGCCCGTGTTGCTTGAGTTCCTGGGCAATGCGCCGGCTGCCGAATCGCACAGCGCGCACGCGAACCCGGCTTTCAACAAAACGCTGGTCGCTGAGGTAGCCCTTGGCTTCCAGCGTGTCGAGCAGGGCATCGATCTGTTCGGCGCTCTCCGCCGACGCGGCATTCGCCTGATCACGGCGCCGCTGCGCAGCCATTGCGCGTTGCAGCTTGCGCCGCAGCTCAACCCGACTGTGCTCGCGCTGGCTCAACCAGCGCAGTGCACGGGCCTCCAGGCTGGGTGTTTCGCCGCTCCTCAGGCCGCCGC
>JANMAS010000082.1:0-3131 GCA_031359975.1 Burkholderiales bacterium | reverse complement strand
CGGCAATGACGAGTGCAACCATCTCAAACCACCTTCGCTTCGTTCTTGAGTTTGTCCACCAGCGCGGCCACATCGGCCACCTTGATACCGGCACCTCGCTTGGGGGGCTCACTGACCTTCAGCGTTTTGATGCGCGATGTCACGTCCACCCCCAGGTCGGCCGGTTTGAAGACATCAAGTGTCTTTTTCTTGGCCTTCATGATGTTGGGCAAGGTGACATAACGCGGCTCGTTCAGCCGCAGATCGGTGGTGATCACCGCCGGCAGCGTGATGGACAAGGTTTCGAGGCCACCGTCCACTTCGCGAGTGACCTGGGCCTGGCCATTGGCCACCTCGACCTTGCTGGCGAAGGTGGCCTGCGGCAGATCGGCCAGCGCGGCGAGCATCTGGCCGGTCTGGTTGCAATCGTCGTCGATGGCTTGTTTGCCCAGGATGACGAGGCCGGGTTGTTCGCGGTCGATCAGGGCCTTGAGCAACTTGGCCACGGCCAGGGGTTGCAACTCCTCGGTGGTCTCCACCAGGATGGCCCGGTCAGCGCCGATGGCCATCGCGGTGCGCAGGGTTTCCTGGCATTGGGTGAGCCCGCAGGACACGGCGATCACCTCGGTGGCCACGCCCTTTTCCTTCAACCGCACCGCTTCTTCGATCGCGATCTCGTCGAAGGGATTCATGCTCATCTTGACGTTGGCGATGTCAACACCACTGCCATCGCTCTTGACCCGTACCTTGACGTTGTAATCGACGACTCTTTTGACGGGCACCAAGACCTTCATTGCACCTGCTCCTGAGGATACGGATGGAAAGAGACAACCCACGATTCTAGTGGCGGCACGCACCGGCAACCATGCCGCAGGGATGGCCCGCCGAAGGCGCCGACCAGCGAGGCTTGCGCTCAAACCGAAGAAAACGAACGACCGTGCTATTTTTAACCAACATGGTCTGGCGTGCAAGCAAAACCATACCTGAAGCATGTGGCAAGGCGCGGGTGGATAGACTGCGCAGCGCCATGCCGAACCACCCATCCACGTCAACCAACGAGACCAATGAGGCCCGCGCCACGCCGCATATCGGCCTGTTCGATTCCGGCGTCGGCGGCCTGTCGGTTCTGCGTGCGGTGCGTGGGGCGATGCCCGAATCCCGGTTGACCTATTTTGCCGATTCAGCCCACGCACCCTATGGCGAACGCGACGCCGCGCATGTGCGCGATCGCTCGCACCGCATCACGCAGGCGCTTGTCGAGCTCGGCGCGCAGGTGCTGGTGGTGGCCTGCAACACGGCCACCGCCATCGCCATCGACAGCCTGCGCGGGCAATGGCCGCAGCTCCCGATCGTCGGCGTCGAACCCGGCATCAAGCCGGCCCTGGCACTCACACGCAACGCACGCATCGGTGTGCTCGCCACGCCAGCCACCTTGGCCAGCGAACGATTCATGGGTCTGCTGGCCATGCATGCCAAAGGCTGCGACGTGATCTGCCAGCCCTGCCCCGGCCTGGCGGCGCGGATCGAAGCCGGCCAGCTGGACGCGCAGGATCTGATTGCGCGCATTGACGCCTTGTGTGAGCCGCTTCGTGCCCAGGCGGTGGACGTGGTGGTGTTGGGCTGCACGCACTATCCGTTTGTTCGCCGGCACATCGAGGCATCGATGGGGCCCGGCGTAGTGATCGTCGATACCGCCACCGCCGTGGCGCGGCAGGTGGCCACGCGCTGCGCGGGCCTGCACGGCAACCAATCAACCGGCGCACGAGAGGTCGGGCTGATGACACACGCCGACGAGGCTTTGCTGCGCCGCCTGGCAACCGAATGGCTGCCGTTTGACGTCCATATCGCAACCGCGCCCCCAGCCCTGGCATGAGGTGAGTCGGCGGCTGGCAGGTGTGCGTGGTGCCCAGGACGGGGATCGAACCCGTATGCCCCGATGAAAGGGCGGCGGATTTTAAGTCCGCTGCGTCTGCCTGTTTCGCCACCCGGGCGGGCGGCCGATTATGTTCAGGAAACGGTGGAGGCGCGGCCCAGAGTCGAACTGGGCTAGACGGATTTGCAATCCGTTGCATAACCGCTTTGGTACCGCGCCGCCGCTATCGTTCTTCGCAAAAAAATGGAAGCGTGAGCTTCCCTTTTTTCGCCGAATCTGGAGCGGGAGAAGAGTCTCGAACTCTCGACCTCAACCTTGGCAAGGTTGCGCTCTACCAACTGAGCTACTCCCGCATTTTCTTCGCAAGCCCATTCGCAACAGTTTCCACGTTCGCTGCTTTTCTAACTGCAGCTGTTGCAGTGCACTTCCAAAGAGCTGCGCATTGTACATGCAGCCGCAGGGCTTGCCTGCGGCCACATGCAAATGCATCAGTGGGTGATGCCCTCCACCGGCGCCACCGCGGCGGGTTCGGCCGTGGCGGTGACCGGCGTCTTCGCTTCCGGCTCATCATCAGGCAGCGGTTGTGGCACGCGCTCGAGTGCCACTTCGAGCACACGATCGATCCAGCGCGCGGGCACGATCTCGAGATTGTTCTTCACGTTCTCGGGGATCTCGGCCAGGTCTTTCACGTTCTCTTCGGGGATCAACACCGTCTTGGCGCCACCGCGATGCGCGGCGAGCAGCTTTTCCTTCAAGCCGCCGATCGCGGTGACTTCACCGCGCAGCGTGATCTCGCCCGTCATCGCCACATCAGCGCGCACCGGGATGCCGGTGAGTGCGGAGACAAACGCGGTGGTCATCGCGATGCCGGCACTCGGGCCATCCTTGGGCGTGGCGCCATCGGGCACATGGATGTGCACATCGCGCTTCTCGAACATTTCGTCCTTGATGCCCAGGCGACGAGCGCGTGAACGCACCACCGAGCGCGCCGCTTCGACCGACTCCTTCATCACATCGCCGAGCGAGCCGGTGCGGATGATGTTGCCCTTGCCGGGCATCACCGCCGCTTCGATGGTGAGCAGATCGCCGCCCACTTCGGTCCACGCGAGGCCGACCACCTGGCCGACCTGATTTTTCTTGTCGGTGCGGCCGTAGTCGTACTTGCGCACGCCGAGAAAGTCGTTCAGGTTGTCTTCGCTCACCACCACCATCTCGGTGTACTTCTTGAGCTGGATGCCCTTGACCACCTTGCGGCAGATCTTGGAGATCTCGCGCTCGA
>JANMAS010000064.1:0-6665 GCA_031359975.1 Burkholderiales bacterium | reverse complement strand
GATCTCCAGATCCATCGGCAACACACTGCCCCGCCGCCCGAGGCCACGCGCGCTCATCAATGGCGCCGGGTTCGACACCGCGGCGCGGCGCGCGACCAGTTCGTCCACCGCGAGCGAGCGGCCGATCATCTGCTCCACCAGCGCCAGGCGTGGCAGATCCTGGCACAGGTATTCGCCCACGGTGCTGCCGTTGCGCATCACGGTGATGCGGTCGCCCATGGCATACGCCTGGTCGAGAAAGTGGGTGATGAACAGGATCGCGACACCGCTGGCCTTGAGCCGCCGCATCACCGCGAACAGGCGTTCGGTTTCGGCTTCGTCGAGGCTGGAGGTGGGCTCGTCGAGCACCAGCACACGCGCCTCGAAGCTCACCGCGCGCGCAATCGCCACCATCTGCTGCACGGCGATCGGGTACTCGCCGAGGATGCGCCGGGGATCGATGTCGAGCTGCAGGCGATCGAGTGCGTCATGCGCCATCTGTTGCACCCTTGCCCAGCGGATCCAGCCCAGGCGCGTGGGCATGCGGCCGGCCACGATGTTCTCGGCCACCGAGAGGTTGGGGCAGAGGTTCACCTCCTGATAGACGGTGGAGATGCCCAGCGCCTGCGCGGCTTGTGGCGAGGCGGGGCGAATCTCGCGGCCTTGCAGCGTCATGCTGCCGGCATCGGGTGCATAGACACCGGTGAGCACCTTGACGAGCGTGGATTTGCCGGCGCCGTTCTGGCCCATCAAGGCATGCACTTCACCCGCGTGCAAGGTGAGCCGCGCATCGTCGAGCGCCACCACGCCGGTGAAGGCCTTGACGATGCCGAGCATCCGCAGCACGGGCTCAGTGGCGTGTGGGGCGTGTGGGGCAGGTGGGAGCGATGGATTCACATGCGGCGCCGCAAGGCAGTTCGATGCTGAACCCTCGGGCTGGCTGGCCCGAGGGGTGGTGTCATGTAAGTGGCCGCCTGCTGGAGCGGCCACTGGCCCGCCATCAGTACTTCCGGTTCGGGAATTCCTTGGCGGCTACTTCCATCGGGAACACACCTTCCTTGGTGGGGATCCACTTCGGCTGCGCCTTGCCGTCGAGCACCTGCTTGACGGTGTCCATCAGCTGGGGCCCCAGCTGCGGGTTGCATTCGACGGTGACGTTCATCTTGCCGGCGATCATCGCTTCGAAGGCGCCCTTCACCGCATCCACCGAGATGACGATGATTTCCTTGCCCGGCTTGATGCCGGCTTCTTCGATGGCCTGGATCGCGCCGATGGCCATGTCGTCGTTGTGCGCGTAGAGCACATTGATCTTCTTGCCTTCGGCCTTCAGAAAGGCTTCCATCACTTCCTTGCCCTTGGCGCGGGTGAAGTCACCGGTTTGCGAACGGATGATCTTGAACTGGCTCTTGCCGGCGATCACTTCTTCGAAGCCCTTCTTGCGATCGATGGCCGGGGCCGAACCCACCGTGCCTTGCAGCTCGACGATGTTGACGTTGTCGCCCTTCACGTTCTCGAGCATCCAGCGCGCCGCCTTGCGGCCTTCTTCGGTGAAATCGGAGCCGATCATCGTGATGTAGAGCGAGGGATCGGCCGTCTCGATGCTGCGATCGGTGAGGATCACCGGGATCTTGGCGGTCTTGGCTTCCTTCAGCACGGTATCCCAGCCGGTGGTGACCACCGGTGCGAAGGCGATCACATCCACCTTCTGGGCAATGTAGGAACGGATCGCCTTGATCTGGTTTTCCTGCTTTTGCTGCGCATCGGAAAACTTCAGGTCGATGCCGGCCTTGCTTGCGGCATCCTTGATCGAGGCGGTGTTGGCGGTGCGCCACTCGCTCTCGGCACCCACTTGGGCAAAGCCCAGGGTGATCTTCTTGTCGGCGGCTTGGGCGCCGATCGTCAGCGCCGCGCAGGCGGTGGCGATCAGGCCGATCAGGTGGCGGCGGGTCGTTGTCATGATGTCTCCTCAGGGGGCTCTTCCAGCAACGGGCTGGCTCCGGCATGCGCAGTTCTTGGCTGCGTAAATCTCGTGGGTTCGGGTGGGCTTCAGCGGCGGTCGTAGGCGCGTTCGTTCCAGCGCAGTTCATCGCGCAGGCGGTTCAGATCGGTGTGCGCGCCGATGTGCACAAATTCGATGTCGAACACTTCAGCGAAGTTGCGCAACTGGCCGATCGTCACGCCCTGGCTGAAAACCGTATGGTGCGCGCCGCCGGCATGGATCCATGCGGCGGTGCCGTTGAACAGATCAGGCAGCGGGCGATACACCGCGCGCGCCGTGGGCAGCTTGGGCAATTCATGCGGCGGTGCGATGGCCTCCACCTCGTGCGAGATGAGGCGGAAGCGGTTGCCCATGTCGAGCAGCGTGCTGTGGATCGAGGGGCCGGGGCGGGCGCTGAAGATCAGGCGCGCCGGATCGGCCTTCTTGCCGATCGACAGCGCCTGCACGTCGAGCACCGGCTTGCTTTCGGCCGCCAGCGAGGGGCACACCTCCAGCATGTGCGCGCCGATCACCAGCTCCTGCCCGGGGGTGAAATCGTAGGTGTAGTCTTCCATGAACGAGGCACCCAGGCCCGTGCCCGCGCTCATCACCTTGATGGCGCGCAGCAGGGCGGAGGTTTTCCAGTCGCCTTCGGCGCCGAAGCCGTAGCCCTGCTGCATCAGGCGTTGCACCGCCAGGCCCGGCAATTGGGTGAGGCCGTGCAGGTTTTCGAAGTTGGTGGTGAAGGCCTTGAAGCCGCCGCGGTCGAGGTAGGCCTGCAGGCCGATCTCGATACGCGCCGCGTCGAGCAGATGGCCGCGCTTGTCGCCGCCGGTGCGCACCCGCTCGGTGAGCTGGTAGGTGGCTTCGTACTCGGCGATGCGCTCGTCGATCTGCTGCCGGGTGACCGCTTCCACCGCGATGGCCAGATCGCCCAGCGCGTGGCCGTTGACGGCGTAGCCGAAGCGGATCTGGGCTTCCACCTTGTCGCCTTCGGTGACGGCTACTTCGCGCATGTTGTCGCCAAAGCGGGCCACCTTCAATTGGCGGCTGTCTTGCACGGCGGCGGCCACACGCTGCCAGCGGCCGAGTTCGGCCTGCACCCGCGCATCCTGCCAATGGCCCACCACCACCTCGTGCGGCTTGCGCAACCGTGCGCCGATGAAACCGTATTCGCGGCCACCGTGGGCGGTCTGGTTGAGGTTCATGAAGTTCATGTCCATCGAGGCCCAGGGCACCTCGACATTGAACTGCGTATGCAGCTGCATGAACGGTTTTTGCAGCGCCATCAGCCCGGCGATCCACATGCGCGCGGGCGAGAAGGTGTGCATCCAGGTGACGAGGCCGATGCATTGCGGCGCGTTGTTGGCCTCGCGGCACAGCGCGAGGATGCCATCCGACTCGGTGACCGTGGGCTTGAGCACCAGGCGCACCGGCAGACCGGCCTGCGCGTTGAGGCCGGCGACGATGGCCTGCGCGTTGTCGGCCACCTCCCGCAGGGCTTTGGGACCGTACAGATGCTGGCTGCCGACGACGAACCAGGCTTCGAGTTGCGGAAAGGGATCGGGGTGAGCGGTTGTCATGACGAGGAACTCCCTTGGGCTTGGCCGTAGTAGGCGTCTTGGCCGTGTTTGCGCAGAAAGTGTTTGTCGAGCAGGTGGTTGGCGATGCCCTGGCGGGAGGGGTCGAGCATCCAGGTGTACAGCGCCATGCGGGCCACTTCTTCGAGCACCACCGCGTTGTGCACGGCCTCGGTGGGGCTCTTGCCCCAGGCGAAAGGCGCGTGTTCGGCCACCAGCACGCCAGGCATGGCCAGCGGATCGCGGCCGCTGAATGTGTCGGTGATCACGAGACCGGTGTTGTGCTCATAGGCGCCTTGCACTTCGGCCACGGTGAGCGGCCGGGTGCAGGGGATGTCGCCATGAAAATAGTCGGCATGCGTGGTGCCCAGCGCGGGAATCGCGCGCCGTGCCTGCGCCCAGGCGCTGGCATGCGTGGAGTGGGTGTGCACGATGCCGCGCAGTTGCGGCCAGTGGCGGTAGAGCACCAGGTGCGTGGGCGTATCCGACGACGGCCGCAGCCGACCTTCGATGACACGGCCTTCGAGATCGAGCACCACGATGTCGGCGAGTGTCATGGCCGTGTAGGCCACACCGCTGGGCTTGATCGCGATCTCGCCGAGATCGGCGTCGTAGCCGCTCACGTTGCCCCAGGTGAAGGTGACGAGCCCATGCCGGGGCAGGGCCAGGTTGGCCTCCAGCACCTGCTCGCGCAAGGCCTGCCGGGTCATGCCGCCGCTCCGGGGGCGTGCATCGGCTCGACCACATCGGCCCAGCGCAGGTAGCGCTGGTAGTGGCTCTCGTACAGCGCGGCGCGGGCGGCATCGGGCACATAGGTGTGTTCCACGCGACTGGCCATCACCGCCTGCGCGGCGGGCACATCGGCGTGGCAGCCGGCGGCCACCGCCGCGAAGATGGCGGCACCCAGAGCGCAGCATTGGTCGGATCCGGCGATCTGCACCGGGCGGTTCATCGCATCGGCCATCACCTGCATCACGGTGGGCGATTTGCGCGGGATGCCGCCGATGGCGAGCACCTCGTTCACCGCCACCTGCTGGCTCTCGAAACACTCGTTGATCGCTCGTGCGCCGAAGGCGGTGGCGGCGATCGCGGCGCCAAACAGCGCCGGCGCATCGGTGCCCAGCGTGAGGCCGCCAGCCAGGCCTTGCAGGCGCTGGTTGGCAAACGGCGTGCGCCGGCCGTTCACCCAGTCGAGCATCAGCGGCAGATGGGCCAGATCGGTATCGCTGGCCCACCGCTCGGTGAGCGCCGGGATCAGGCGATGCTGCAACGCGGTGAGTTCGGCCGCCTGGGCGGGCATCTCCTGCGCGGCCCAGCCGAGCGACCAGCCCAGCACATCCGACAGCCAGGCGTACAGATCGCCAAACGCCGATTGACCGGCTTCGAGGCCGATCATGCCGGGCACCACGCTGCCGTCCACCTGGCCGCAGATGCCTTCGATCGCGCGATCGCCGATCAGCGCCGCATCGGCCAGCAGGATGTCGCAGGTGGAGGTGCCGATCACCTTGACCAGCATGTGCGGCCGTGCCCCGGCGCCCACCGCGCCCATGTGGCAATCGAAGGCGCCGCCGCAGATCACCACCTGCTCGCTCAGGCCCAGGCGCTGCGCCCACTCGGCGGTGAGGCGGCCCACCGGTACATCGGCCGTCTGGCTCTGGGTGAACATCGGCGTGTCGAGGCGATTGACCAGCAAGGGATCGAGCGCCGCCAGGAAGCCGCGATCGGGCAGGCCGCCCCAGCGGGCGTTCCACAGCGACTTGTGGCCCGCGGCGCAGCGCCCGCGCGGCAGCACGGCCGGCGCGCTGCGGCCCGCCAGCAACGCCGGTACCCAATCGCACAACTCCACCCAACTGGTGGCGGCCTCATGCACGCCGGCATCGGCGCGGCTCACGTGCAGGATCTTGGCCCAGAACCATTCCGACGAATACACGCCGCCGGCGAAGCGGGTGTAATCGGTGTGCGTGCCGCCGTGGGCCAGGCGATTGAGCGCCTCGGCCTCCGCCACGGCGGTGTGATCCTTCCACAGCACGAACATCGCGTTCGGGTTGTCGGCAAATTCAGGTCGCAAGGCGAGCACACGGCCCTGTGCATCGATGGGTGCCGGCGTGGAGCCGGTGGAATCCACGCCGATGCCACGCACCGCGGCGCGGCCCTGCGGCCCCAGGCCATCGACAAGCCGCTGGATCGCCAGGGTGAGCGATTCGATGTAGTCGAGCGGATGGTGGCGAAAGCGCTGCGCGCGGGCATCGCAGAACCGGTGCTCGGCCCAGCGCGGGTAGGCCACCACCTGCTCGGCGAGCTCGGTGCCGCGGTCGGTATCCACCGCCAGGGCGCGCACCGAATCGCTGCCAAAATCAAGACCGATGGTGATGTTCGTGATGTTCATGCACGCCGCAGGTTGAATGGGATATTCACGAGCTGCGATGTTAGATAAATGAACTGCCACCCGGAAGAATGTTTCGACTGTATATATGTACGATTTGATTCTGAGCGCTGGAATGGGTCGCTTGCGGCGGCGCACTGTACATAGACACTTCAGCCGACCAGCCAGGCCGTCGTCGAGGCATCGCGCGCCCGCTCGACCGAAGCGCAACGCACGGTGTTCTCCACGATAGTTCTGGTTTGATCCATACGAGGGCCCACCAAAGCCTAGGTGGCCCACGGGAGCATCATCTGTCGAAGAAATGGATTATTCTGCTGTTGGCTCGCAACCTAGGGCGAACCCCATGCACCGGTTGATCCATGTACTTTACTCTCGCGGCCCACGGTGACTGGTGTTGTTCCGGGTACCGTGATGTTTGCTTGCAGTATGGATCCGAAGGTCTGCGATATCGCATTCGCGGCCGTTGGCTATTTAATTTCAAGAATATCTTCCGCCATACGAACCCCCCCGTTCAAAACCCGGATGACACAGGAGACAAACGTGCAAAGACGAATCCTTCTTGCCGCATTGACCCTCGCCGTGGGCACGGTCTCCCCGCTGGCCTGGGCGCAGGACAAAGGCCTGGTGGCGATCTCCATGCCCACCAAATCCTCGGCGCGCTGGATCTCCGATGGCGACAGCATGGTCAAGGTCTTTGCCGCCAAGGGCTACAAGACCGATCTTCAGTACGCCGACGACGACATCC
>JANMAS010000039.1:0-19118 GCA_031359975.1 Burkholderiales bacterium | reverse complement strand
CCGAGCGCGCCGCTGAATGGATCGCCAGCGATCACCCCGGGGCCGAGTGACCCGGACATGCCCTGTCAACCGGTTGGTGCGCTGCGCAGACGCCCGGCACGCCCATTACCAACCCACAGCACGCCGGGCAAACCCCGATGCTGGGCAAGGAAGCGCGCGAATAAAGTGCGCGCACTCGTGGTGGCAGCCCGATGTTGGTGCGGGCAAGCTGCTAACGGGGGTTCGAGGAGACAACACGGCCCGTCCACGGGCCATGGCCGCGCGCAAGTCATCGAGGCTGCGTGGGCAGTTCACCAACACATCAGGGCGCCGTCATGCAGACGGCGCCCTTTTTGTTTCCCGCAAGGCCTGATGCACGAGGCGTGCCTGCTCTCAGCCGAGCAGCCGGCAGTCAGATCTCTTCGTACAGCGGCAAGGTGAGGAATTCTTCGAAAGCCGCCTGCGTACTCATCCGGGAAAAGATCTCGGCGGCACGGTCGAACTTGCCGTCGAAGCCACCGGCCTTGATCTTGGCCAGTTCTTCGGGCAGCAAGGCCTTGACCATCTCGGCTGTCACCTTGCGGCCATCGTCGAGCACGCCCTTGGCCGAGCGGATCCACTGCCACACCTGGCTGCGGCTGATCTCCGCGGTGGCGGCGTCTTCCATCAGGTTGTGGATGGGCACGCAGCCGTTGCCGGCCAGCCAGGCGCCCAGGTAGTGGATGCCGACGTTGATGTTCATGCGCAGCCCGGCCTCGGTGATCGGCGTCTCGGGCTTGAAATCGAGCAGTTCGGCGGCGGTGACCGTCACATCCGGGCGCTGCTTGTCGAACTGGTTGAGCCTGTCGCCCAGCACCTTGACAAACTCTTCCATCGCCGCGGCCACCAGCCCCGGGTGCGCCACCCAGCCGCCGTCATAGCCGTCTTGCGCGGCGCGGCTCTTGTCGCTGCGCACCGCGTCGATCGCGCGCTTGTGCAGCTCGGGGTTGTTCTTCACCGGGATCTGCGCGTTCATGCCGCCGATGGCCGGTGCGCCTCGCTTGTGGCAGGTTTGCAGCAGGAACTGCGCGTAAGCATCCATGAACGGCACGCGCATCGTGATCTGGCTGCGATCGGCGAGGCAGAAATCCTTGTCGAGCCTGAACTTCTTGATGCAGCTGAAGATGTAATCCCAGCGGCCGGCGTTCAGGCCGGCGCTGTGCTCGCGCAGCTCGTAGAGGATCTCGTCCATCTCGAAAGCGGCCAGGATCACCTCGATCAGCACGGTGGCCTTGATCGTGCCCTGCGGCAGGCCGAGTTCGTCTTGCGCCATCACGAAGACGTCGTTCCACAACCGCGCTTCGAGATGGCTTTCCATCTTGGGCAGGTAGAAAAACGGCCCGGCACCGCGTGCGATCTGTTCCTTGGCGTTGTGGAACAGGAACAGCGCAAAGTCGAAGATGCCGCCGTGCACGCGCTGGCCGTCGACCAGCACATGTTTTTCGTCGAGGTGCCAGCCGCGCGGGCGCACCTGCAGCGTGGCGACTTTTTTGTCGAGTTGGTAATGCTTGCCGTTGGCTTCGTGGGTGAGCGTGCCGCGAATGGCCTGGAACAGATTGATCTGGCCCTGGATCTGATTGCTCCAGCTGGGTGCGTTGCTGTCCTCGAAATCGGTCATGTAGCTGTCAGCGCCCGAATTGAAGGCGTTGATGACCATCTTGGCGTCGACCGGGCCGGTGATTTCGACGCGCCGGCGATGCAGCGCCTTCGGCACCGGCGCGATCGTCCAGTCGCCTTCGCGAATGTGCCGCGTCTCGGCCAGGAAATCCGGGCGCTCGCCGGCGTCGATCCGCCGGGCACGGTTGACGCGCGCAGCCAGCAGTTCCTGGCGGCGCGGTTCGAAGGCGCGATGCAGCTTGGCCACCAGCTCGAGGGCCGGCAGGCTGAGGATGGCGTCGAAGCCGGGCAGGATCGGCGCGTTGATCTGCACGCCGGCAGGCAGGGTGAGGCTCATCGAGGGCTTTCGGAACGTTCTTCGAAAATCGGCCGTGGCAAACACGCGGCGCGCCCACTTTATGCGATCGACCCGCCAGTTTTGCGCACTGCACAAAACTTTTGTATGTCGCTCGGGCGATCGTTCAGCACCGGTGGGCTGCTCGGTGAAAAGCGCTAATCCCTAGCGTTTCCGATGGCATTTGCGCGCTGGGCAACCATAATCGCGGGCCTATGGATCGTCTCAAGCAGATCGAAACGTTCATCGTGGTGGCGGCCCGAGGCAGCCTCACGGCCGCCGCACGGCTGGAAGGCGTGGCGCCTGCGGTGATCGGACGCCGCATGGATGCGCTGGAGGCGCGGCTTGGCGTGAAGCTGATGTTGCGCACCACGCGGCGCATCACGCTCAGCCACGAGGGCACCGCCTTTTTGGAAGACTGCCAGCGCCTGGTGGCGGATCTGGCCCATGCCGAAGCGAGCGTCAGCGCCGGTGGGGTGAAGGCCAGTGGCCACCTGCGCATCACCGCGCCCGCGGGCTTCGGACGTCGGCATGTGGCGCCGTTGCTGCCTGCGTTCGCGGCGCGGCACCCGGGCATGAGCCTGTCGCTGAATCTGTCTGACCGGGTGGTGGATCTGGCCAACGAAGGCTTCGATTGCGCCGTGCGGGTGGGCGATCTGCCCGATTCCAGGCTGGTCAGCGTGCGCCTGGCCGACAACCGCCGCCTCTGGGTCGCCTCGCCGCAGTACCTCGCGCATGCCGGCGCGCCGACGCAGCCGGCCGATCTGTTGCGGCACACCTGTCTGGCATTGAGTTCGGACGAAAGCCAGTCAAGGGGCTGGGCCTTCCACGTGCGTGGCCAGCTCACCCACCTGCGACCGGCCGGTCCGCTCGATTGCAATGATGGCCAGGTGCTGCACGACTGGTGCCTGCAAGGTCTGGGCATCGCCTGGCGCAGCAGCTGGGAAGTTCAGGACGACCTCGATGCAGGGCGCTTGGTGAGCGTGCTCGACGAGTTTGCCGCACCGCCCAACGGCATCTTTGCCGTCTTCGCGCAGCGCAAGTTGCTGCCGCTGCGCATACGCCTGTGGATCGACCACCTCAAGAGCCACTTCGGCGATCCGGCGCACTGGCCGGGCGCGGCGCGCGCCGCGGATCGCACCTAGAGAATTCGGCGTGGGTGCGCGATCGCCTCGTGCGCGGCGTGCAGCCGGCGCACCAAAACGCCGATGAAGGCGCCATCGAACAGGTGCCGGGTGCCCATGCTGAGCTGGCCCAGGCTTTCCGGCGTGAACGAGATGGTGGTGCTGGGCTGGGCCACCACCACGTCGGTGCTGTGTCGGCGCAATTCGGGATTGGGGGCCAGATAGGCCATTTCGCCCACCGAGGTGCCGGCGCCCAGTTTGGCCACGCGCTGGCCCTCGCGGAACACCTCGATCTCGCCCGACGCGATGATGTGGAAGGTGCGCCCTTCCTGGCCGCGCTTGTAGATCCGGTGGCCAAACGGGTAACGCTGCCACTTGGCACGGTGCACCACCTCCCACAGCTCGGTCTCGCCAAAGCCGGAAAAGAAATCGAGCGTGCGCAGCAGGTTGAAGCGCTCCGAATCCAGCACCCGCTGCAGCGAGCCGCGCGGCACTTCCCGGTTGGTGACCAACGCGGACAGGCTCTGCGCAAACTCATCCCAGGAGGCGGGCCTGTCTTCCGGCCGCTTGGCCAGGGAGCGGCGAATCACCGCGTCGAAAGCCGGCGACACGCCTTCGCGCAGCTCCAGCAACGGCGTGGGCTCGGCATGGCAGATCTGGTTCAGCAAGGCACCCTGGTGCGATGCATCGAAGGGGGGCCGTCCGGCCACCAGGTGGTACATCACCGCCGCCAGCGAATACATGTCGGCGCGGGCATCGAGCGTGCTGCCTTCGAGCTGCTCGGGCGGCATGTAGATCAACGAGCCCACGCGGTGGATCTGGGTGCGCTCGGAGCTGAGGTTGAGCACGCTGCCGAAGTCGGTGAGCTTGACATCCACCACCTCGTCGTCTTTCACCACGGCCAGGATGTTGGCGGGTTTGACATCGCGGTGGATCAGGCCCTGGCGCGACACATAGGCCAGCGCCATTGCGCACTTGAAGCCGATTTCAACGATCTGCTCCAGCGGCAGCAGCGAGCTGTGGCCGCAGAACTGGCGCAGCGTGGTGCCGGGCACATATTCCATCACCAGATAGGGATCGGAGGCCACGCCCACCGCGTCGTACAGCTGCACGATGTTGGGGTGCTGCAGCTGGCCGACCAGCGCCGCTTCGGCGGCAAAGAAGTGCTCGGAGTAGCGGGCATCGTCCGACGAGGCCACCTGCGGGCGCAGGCGCTTGACGGCCACTTCGCGGCCGCGGAAGTCGTCGCGGCACAGAAACACCTCGCTGGTGGCGCCCTCGCCGAGCCGGCCCAGCACACGATACGGGCCGATCTTGTCGGGCAATCCCGAGTCGAACGACGGTTGGCCCGACAGGGCCACGGTTTGCAGAGCGGCAGACATGTTGACATGTTGCGGGCGAATGCCCGAGGGCAAACGCCCGATCAGGTGCGGAAAACCACGCCTGACTCCACCCGCACCCGCCCCACAAGCGCTGCGGCAGGGGCATCGACCCCCGCCCGTAGAATTGGCGACATGATTCAAGCCAAGGCGGAGTTGCTGCGCGCGCTCATCGAGTGTGTTGCCCAACTGGCCCCCGATACCCCCTTCGTTCCCGCGTTCGAGTCGCCCAAACAGGCCTCGCATGGCGACTTGGCCGTGACCGCCGCGATGCAGCTCGCTCGCCCACTCAAAGCCAACCCGCGCGCGCTGGCGCAGGCGCTGGTCGAGGCCCTGGGCGCACGCGCGGAATTCCAGCGCTGGGTGCAATCGATGGAAATCGCCGGCCCCGGCTTCATCAACCTGCGCCTGGCCGATGCCGCCAAGCAGGCGGTGGTGAGCGAGGTGCTGCAATCCGCCGCCACATACGGCCACAAGGTGCCCAACGGCCAGCGGGTGATGGTGGAGTTTGTGTCCGCCAATCCCACCGGCCCGCTGCATGTGGGCCATGGCCGCA
The DNA here is from genome assembly GCA_031359975.1 of Burkholderiales bacterium. GTDB lineage: Bacteria > Pseudomonadota > Gammaproteobacteria > Burkholderiales > Burkholderiaceae_C > JANMAS01. The sequence goes on along the minus strand of JANMAS010000039.1, from coordinate 14,090 downwards.
ACGCGGCGCTGGGGGATTCGATCAGCAATCTGCTCGAAACCCAGGGCTGGGCCGTCACCCGCGAGTTTTATTACAACGACGCCGGCGTGCAGATCCAGACGCTCGCGCAATCCACGCAGTGCCGCCTGAAGGGCCTCAAGCCCGGCGATGCCCAGTGGCCCGAAGCGGCCTACAACGGCGAGTACATCGCCGACATCGCCGCCGCCTTCAAGGCCGGCGCCACGGTGACGGCCGACGACCGCTCCTTCACCGCCAGCGGCGATGTCGACTATCTCGACGGCATTCGCCAGTTTGCCGTGGCCAGCCTGCGTCACGAGCAGGATCTGGATCTGCAGGCCTTCGGGGTGCGCTTCGACAACTACTTCCTCGAATCCAGCCTGTATGCCGATGGCCGTGTGAGCGGCACGGTGGACAGGCTCATCGCCTCGGGCAAAACGTTCGAGGACGGCGGCGCCCTGTGGCTGCGCACCACCGATTACGGTGACGACAAAGACCGCGTGATGCGCAAGTCCGACGGCACATACACCTACTTCCTGCCCGATGTGGCCTACCACCAGGGCAAGTGGGAGCGTGGGTTTGCCAAGGTGATCAACGTGCAGGGTTCGGATCACCACGGCACCGTGGCGCGTGTGCGGGCAGGCCTGCAGGCGCTCGGCATGGGCGTGCCGGCCGGTTATCCGGATTACGCGCTGTACAAGATGATCACCGTGATGCGCGAGGGCCAGGAGGTCAAGCTCGGCAAGCGCGCTGGCGGCTACGTGACGCTGCGCGACCTGATCGAATGGACCAGCCGCGACGCGGTGCGGTTTTTTCTCGTCAGCCGCAAGGCCGATACCGAGTTTGTGTTCGACATCGATCTGGCCCTCAAGCGCAACGACGAGAACCCGGTGTTCTATGTGCAGTACGCGCACGCCCGCATCTGTTCGGTTCTGGCCCAGTGGGTCAACCACCACGGTGGTGACCTGGCCTCGCTGGCCGGTGCCGATCTGTCCCGCCTGGTGGCACCCAGCGAGGCCGCATTGATGCTGCAGCTGGCCGAATATCCGCCGATGCTCGAACGCGCGGCGGCCGATCTGGCGCCGCACGACCTCACCTTTTACCTGCGCAGCGTGGCCGCCGCCTTCCACAGCTACTATGCCGCCGAGCGATTCCTCGTCGACGACGCCGAGTTGGCACGGGCCCGCATGGCGCTTCTCGGCGCGTGCGCGCAGGTGTTGCGCAACGCGCTCGCGGTGGTGGGTGTCAGCGCGCCGCAAAGCATGGGCCGCGACGGCGAATCCTCATGAAATCACTCGACATGCCAATCACCCCCAGCCATACCGTGCCACGCCGCATCGCTCTTCGGTTCGCCAGCGGCCGCCAGCGCGGCGGTTTTGTGCTCGGCGCCATCATCGGCTTGCTAGTCGGCCTGGTGCTGGCGCTCGGCGTGGCGATGTACGTGACCAAGGTACCGGTGCCGTTTGTCGAGCGTGTGCTGCCGCACACCGCCGAACAGGAAGCCGCCGAAGCCGAGCGCAACCGCAACTGGGATCCCAACGGCGGGTTGGCCAACAAACCAACCAACCTGCCTCCCGCAGCCACACCCACGGTGTCTGCACCGGCATCGGTGCCTGCGGCCGCCCCCGCGCCGGTGGCCGCCGCATCCCGCCCACCCATACCCAAGCCGCCGCGCGACCCGGCGAACATACTGGCCGGCGAAGGCGGGGTGACAACCTCGACCACGGCGGCAGCTTCGGGCGCCACGTCCACCAAGCCGGCGGCCGAAGCGTTGATGTACTTTGTACAAACCGGCGCGTTCACGCGCAGCGAAGAGGCCGACCAGCAGCGCGCCAAACTGGCGATCGAGGGTTTCAGCGCCCGGATCACCGAGCGCGAGCAAAACGGCCGCATCCTGTTTCGCGTGCGGCTTGGGCCTTATGACAAACACGAAGAAGCCGATTCCGTACTCGAACAAGTGAAATTGGTAGCGCCACCGGCGACCATCGTGCGGGTGCAGCGCGCGCCCTCATGACCCACGGCCACCCAGGTGGCCATCGATGAATCTTTGGAAGGATCAGTCTCTATGAATCGGCGCGATTTTTCGCAGGTATTGACGTGCATCGGCACCGCCGGGCTCCCGATGGCCTTCAGTGGCCACTCGCTCGCGCAGGGTGCGCCTGTCGAGGGCGAACAGTTCATCAAGCTGTCGCAGCCGTTGCCGAAGGCAGCCAACGGCAAGATCGATGTGGTCGAGTTTTTCTGGTATGGCTGCCCGCACTGTTACGCCTTCGAGCCCTACTTCGATGCCTGGGCCAAGCGCCAGCCGGCGGACGTGCAGGTGCGTCGTGTGCCGATCGCGCTCACGGCCACCCAGGAAATGCACGCCCGAATCTTCTACTCCCTGGAAGCCATGGGCCAGCTGGAAGCGCTGCACCGCAAGGTATTTGCCACGCTGCAGGTGGAGCGCAAGCGCCTGGACAAGGAATCCGACGTGGTGCCCTTTGCCACCGCGCTCGGCGCCGACAGTGCCAAGTTTGCCGAGATGTTCAAATCATTCTCGGTGCAGACCAAGCTCCAGCAGGGCAAGCAACTGTCTGCGGGATATCGCATCGATGGTGTGCCCACCATCGGCGTCGCGGGGCGCTGGTACACCTCCGGCCAGTCGGCCGGCGGACACACCCAGGCCCTGCAGGTCACCGACTACCTGATCCAGCAGGCGCGGCGCGGCTGATCGAGCTGCCATCGGCAGCTACGGCCGCCTTTCGCCACGGAAATCGCAGGCTTGCGGCTAGAATGGCCTGCAAGTTCCGTGCCGAAATCAACATGACATCGTCCGCCCGCGTCCACCCGCCGAAGTTGACCCCCTCCGCCCTCAGCCTGGCGCGCGGGCTTGTGCTCGGTGTGGCGGTGGCGGCGGGCGCTGTGCCGGGGCTTGCGCTGGCCGAGCGTGGCGATCGCTCCAAGCCTCTGGAGGTGGAGAGTGATGGGGCTGGCGGCGCACCCGGCGCGGTGATGGACCTGACCAAAAAGACCGTGCTCATCAGCGGCAACGTCGTCATCACCCAAGGCAGCATGCGCATCCAGGCCGATCGGGTGGAACTGCGCGAAACGCCGGATGGCCGGCGCACCGCGTTTGCCATCGGCACCGCCGCCAAGCCGGCGAGCTTTCGGCAAAAGCGCGATCGGGTGGATGAATACGTCGAGGCCAACGCCGAACGCATCGAATACGACAGCCGCAGCGACCAGATCCGCTTTGTCGGCGATGCGCGCTCGCGGCGGCTCGTCGGCAACGTGGTGGCCGACGAGGCCACCGCGCAGGTGATCACCTATGACAACGTCGCCGATGTGGTGAGCCTGCAAGGCGGTACCGCGGCCAACGGCACGACACCGGCGACACCCGGTCGTACGCGTCTGGTGCTGATGCCGCGCGACGCCGTGCCCGATCCATCGCCTGACAAACCCGCCAGCGGAGCCTCGCGGTGAACGCGGCGTTTCCGCAGGCCACCGCAGGAGCCGCGGACGGGCGGCATGCGCGTTCGTCGGCGCGCGGCCTCGAAGCCACTGGCTTGCGCAAGACCTACGGCGCGCGCGCGGTGGTGAAGGATGTGCACCTCGCGGTGCGTGCCGGCGAGGTGGTGGGCCTGCTCGGGCCCAATGGCGCCGGCAAGACGACCACCTTCTACATGGTGGTCGGCCTCGTGCGCCCCGATGCCGGCGAAATCCATATCGACGGCCAGGCGGTGCAGACACGCCCGATCCACGAACGCTCGCGCATGGGTTTGTCGTACCTGCCGCAGGAGGCATCGATCTTTCGCAAGCTCACGGTCGAAGAGAACATCCGCGCGGTGCTGGAGCTGCAAGTGGGGCCCGATGGTCGTGCGCTGCGGCCCGCGCGCATCGAAGACCTGCTCGGTGGCCTGCTCGACGACCTGTCGATCCGCAAGCTGCGCAGCTCGCCGGCGCCGGCTCTGTCGGGCGGTGAACGGCGGCGCGTGGAGATCGCCCGCGCACTGGCCACGCAGCCGCGCTTCATCCTGCTCGACGAGCCGTTTGCCGGCGTCGATCCGATCGCCGTGATCGAGATCCAGCGCATCATCGGCTTCCTCAAGGCGCGTGGGATCGGGGTGTTGATCACCGATCACAACGTGCGCGAAACGCTGGTCATCTGCGACCGCGCCTACATCATCAGCGAAGGCAGCGTGCTCGCCGAAGGCACGCCACCGGAGATCGTGGAGAACGCCGAAGTGCGGCGTGTCTACCTCGGCGAAAACTTCCGCATGTGACCGGTGATGACTGAAACCATCACGCGCCGCGCATGAAACCGTCGCTTCAAGTCCGCCTCTCGCAGCATCTGGCGCTGACGCCGCAGTTGCAGCAATCGATCCGCCTGCTGCAGCTGTCGACGCTGGAGCTGCACCAGGAAGTCGAGCAGATGCTCGAAGACAACCCGTTCCTCGAGCCCGAGGAAGAAAGCGCCGCCTACGAAATCGCGGGCGAACGTGCGCCGGTGCAGGCCACCGCCGAAGCCGAGGATCGCGATGGCCGCGTCGAGGCCGAGGTGGCGGGTGTCGACGACGGCAATTTCGGCACCACCGAGCGCGAAGACTGGGACAACGGCACCGACACCGATGATTTCGATGGCGTGCGCGAGCTGCCGTCGGCCAGCAGCGGCTCGTCCGGCGGCGACGACGACGTGGAGATGCAGGATCGTTCGAGCGCGGGCATCACCTTGCAGGATCATTTGCGAGGCCAGCTCAACGGCTTGCGCTTGACGGCCGAAGACGCCGCGGCGGTGATGGTGCTGATCGAATCGCTCAACGAAGATGGCTATCTGGCCGATGCGCTCGAAGACATCGCGCAGCGGCTGTCGATGGTGCTCGACGCCACCAACGACGACGAGCGCGACGAGCTGTTCGATCGTCTGCGGTGCGGGCTCAAGTGGCTGCAAAGCATGGAGCCCACCGGCGTGGGCGCCGCCAATCTCGCCGAGTGCGTGGTGCTGCAGTTGCGCACCCGCGAGGCCTGCGCGGCCCGCACCACCGCGTTGCAGATCGCCGCCGATCACCTGCCGCTGCTGGCGCGGCGCGACATGCGCAAACTGGCCCATGCCACGGGGGCCGACGAAGCCCTGCTCAAGTCGGCGATCCTGATGATCACCCACTGCGAGCCCAAGCCGGGCCGGCAGTTCGTGGCGGCCGAGCGCCACATCATCGTGCCCGATGTGATCGTGCAGAAATCCGGTCGCGGCTGGGTGGTGGTGCTGAATCCGGATGTGATGCCCAAGCTGCGTGTGAACGACATCTACGCCCAGGTGCTGCGCGGGCAGCGCGGCAGCGGCGGCGCCGCGCCGTTGTCGGCGCGGCTGCAGGAGGCGCGCTGGTTCATCCGCAACATCCAGCAGCGCTTCGAGACGATCCAGCGCGTGTCGCAGGCCATCGTCGGCCGCCAGAAGAACTTCTTCACCCATGGCGAGCTGGCCATGAAGCCGCTGGTGCTGCGCGAGATCGCCGACGAGCTCGGCCTGCATGAATCCACCATCTCGCGGGTGACCACCGCAAAGTACATGTCCACCCCGTTCGGCACCTTCGAGCTGAAGTATTTCTTCGGCTCGTCGCTCAACACCGAGGCTGGCGGCAACGCGTCGTCCACCGCCGTGCGGGCGCTGATCAAGCAGTTTGTCGCCGCCGAAGATACGGCCAAGCCGCTGTCCGACAGCCAGATCTCGCAGATGCTCGAAGAGCAGGGCATCCAGGTGGCGCGGCGTACGGTGGCCAAGTACCGGGAAGCGCTGAAGATCGCACCGGCCAACTTGCGGCGGGCGCTATGAACGTTGTGTTGTTCATGCCGTGCGCCGCCGGTGTCGAGGCCTTGTTGGCTGACGAACTTCGGCGGCTGCTGGATCTGCCCGCCAGCGGCCAGCAGGGCAAGTTCGGCTCTGCGTTGCGCGAAATGCGTGGCGGTGTCGAGTTCAGCGGGGACATCGCCGCCGCCATGCGCATCAACCTGGAAAGCCGACTGGCGATGCGGGTGCTGTGGCGCGTCGCCGAAGGCCCATACCGCGACGAGCTCGACCTCTACAAGATGGCCTGCGATGTGCGCTGGACCGACTGGGTCTCGCCGGCGCAGACGCTGCGTGTGGACACCACCGCCTCGCGCTCGCCGCTGCGCAGCCTGAACTTCGCCACCTTGCGCATCAAGGATGCGGTGTGCGACGTGGTGCGCGAAGCCACCGGCGAGCGGCCGAGCGTGGATACACGCCATCCCGATCTGCCGCTGCTGCTGCACCTCGGCCCCGAGCGGGCCGCGATCTACGTGGATACCTCGGGCGAGCCGCTGTTCAAGCGCGGCTGGCGCGAGGCCAAGGGTGAGGCGCCGCTGAAAGAAACGCTGGCTGCGGCGATGCTGGCGGCTGCCGGCTGGCACGGCCGCGCTGAAGACGGGCCGCTGCTCGACCCCTGCTGCGGCGCCGGCACTATCGCCATCGAAGCGGCGCAGATTGCCTGTGGCATCGCGCCGGGCTTGAATCGGCGCTTTGCCTTCGAGCGCCTGGCGCCGTTTCGGGCGCACCTGGGCGCATGGCACGAGATGCAGCGCACGGCGCGCGCGCGTGTGCATGCCAGCGCGGTGGCGATCCATGCCGGCGATGTGTCGTTCCGCATGACCGATTTCGCCACCCGCAACGCCGAACGCGCCGGGGTGCGCCAGGCGATCGAGTTCAAGACCGCCGACGCCCTGCAGCGCATGCCGCCCACGGCGGGCGGCACGATGCTGCTCAATCCGCCTTATGGCGAGCGCATCGAGCCCAAGGGCCGCGGCAGCCAGAACGCCGGCCTGCGCGCGCCAGCGGGCCGGCCCGCGTCGCGCGAAACATTTGAAGGCGGCGCCGACGCCGGCGCGTTTTTCAGCGCGCTGGCCTCCCACTGGAAGCATCACTACCCGGGCTGGACCGCCTGGTTGCTGAGCCCCGAGATGAAGTTGCCGAGCCTGATGCGCCTGAAAGAAAGCCGGCGCGTACCGCTGTGGAATGGCCCGATCGAATGCCGGATGTTCCGCTTCGACATGGTGAAAGGCTCGGCGAGGCCGGCACCCGACGCTTGAGCTCGGGGCCGGCACCGGCGTATCAGCGGATCAGCGCTGCAGCATCGAACCGATCAGGTCGCCCAGGTTACCGGCCTGGCTCTGGTCGGTCGAGGGCATCTGGCCACCCGGGGTGAGCTTGTCCACCACCTCCGGCAGCATCTGCGAGAGCTGACCGAGCGTGTCGCCATGCGACATACCCAGCTGCTGCGCGATCTGCGCAATCATGTCGTTGCCGAACACGCTTTGCAGCTGCTCGCCGGAAACCGGGCGATTGGCGCCGGCCGAAACCCACGACGACGCCACGTCGCCGAGCCCGCTCTGCTGGAATTTTTCCACCATGCCGGCGAGCCCCCCCAGGCCACCCAATCCACCACCCGCACCCTGGTTGCCGCCGCTGTTGGCCAGCATGCCGAGGATGATCTGCAGCATCGGGTTGCTGCCGCCTTGTTGCGCTTGGCCGCCACCCAGCATGCCGCCCACGATCGAATCGAGAAGTCCCATAGCCGTGCCCCCTTCGGGATAGTTTGAGCTGGCGATTCTGAGCGCGGGATATCGGCGTCGCAAGGCGCATGTGGCTACCGCGTCCCGGTGGCAACGCCGCCGTGACGGTGTTCTCAATCGGCGTGGCGCAGCACACCGAGAGCGGCCAGCACGGCCAGGGGTGCGGTGTCGGCACGCAGCACACGCGGGCCCAGGCTCCACGGCGTGAAACCGGCGGCCAGCGCCTGGGCTGATTCTTCGGGCGACAAACCACCTTCCGGGCCGCTGAGCACCAGCAAGTCATGGGCGCCGATGCGCGCTTGGGCCAGCGGCGCGGCCGACTCCGGCGCGAGCAGCCACTTCTGGGCCACGCGCGAAACGGTGGCGCGGAGCCATTCGTCGAGTTCGCGCACCGGCGCCAGCTCCGGCAGGCGTGTGCGACCGGATTGTTCGCATGCCGCCGTGGCCACGCCTTGCCAATGCGCGCGGCGGCGCTCGGCGCGCTCGCCGCTCAGGCGCAGAACCGATCGCGCGGTGTGCAGCGGCTGGATCACCGCCGCACCGAGCTCGGCGGCCTTTTCAACGAGCGCATCCATGCGCTCGTTGGCCGGCATGCCGATGGCCAGCGTGACGCGGACGGCCAGTTCACGCTCGATGGACCGGTGCGTCCCTAGCTCCACGGTGACATCGCGCCGCCCCATCTCGCGCACGCGTGCATCCCACTCGCCGCCGAGGCCATCGAAGAGCACGAGCGCCTCACCGGGCTGCATTCGGCGCACCTGCACATGGCGAGCCGGGCCGGGCGGCAACACGATCGGGCCGGGCGCCGACAGCGGGGTATCCACATGAAGGCGCAAGGTCAAGTGCGCTCCCCGTTGGCGTGCGGTGGCTGGGTGTGGGCAGGGCAAGGCATGGCGAGCGCGAGTGTGCCTCATCAGCCAATCGATCGACAATGCGCCCATTCAAAGCGACGCACGCAACGACGATGACCACCGCCACCGCCGACCTCGACGAAGCCAACGCCTGTCACGACGACGATCCGCAGCACGCCGCCACGCTGCTGCGCCGGATCGACCCCAGCTTGTTGACGGCCGACAGGCGCGCGCTGCTGGGCTTCCTCATCAACCATGTGCTCGGCGAGAAGCTCGGCAACTGGCCCGAGGCGCATCAACGCCAGCAGGCCGTGCTGGGTGCGGCCGGTGAGGCGGCGGGCCTGCCCTTGTGGCGCCACGCCGCGGTGGCGGCCCATCTGGGTGCCGACGCGGCGCAGGCCGAATCGGCGTTGATGGCTCTGGCCAGCGGCACCCATGCGCCGCGCGATGCGGCACAGGCGCTGGTGCAGCTTGCCGCTGCCAGCCTGCTGGTGCCTGGCCTGAGCGCCGATGCCGCCGGCCTGCGGGCCAACGAGGCCCTGGCTGCCCTGGCGGCTGTTCACGCCCGATCCGTGCCCACGCTGGACGCCGGCTTCGCCGCCGCGGCCAACAACCTGGCCTCGCATCTCGCGGAGCGGCCGTTGGGGGATCTGCGTTCGCCGGCATTGCAAGCGGCGCTGCGCGACAGCGCAACGCAGGCGCAGCGATTCTGGCAACGCGCTGGCAACTGGGTGCAGCAAGAACGCGCCAACTACCTGCTGGCGCTGTCGGCCAATGCCCTTGGCGATTGGGCTGCTGGTGCGCAGGCGGCGCGCGCCGGATTGGCGCTGCTCGATACGCATGATGTCGACCACGCCGAGTCCGTGGACCGCGCCTTCATCGAGCAGGAGCTGGCCGTGGCCCTGCACGGCGCGGGCGATACCGCCGCGAGGGCGGCCGACGAGCGCGCCCAGGCCTTTGCGGGCGCGTTCAACGATGCCGGCCTGACATCCTGGTTCAACGATCGCGCCACGCGCGGTGCCGCGCTGCTGGCGCATCACCGCCGGTGAGGCGGCGCTGCGGCTAGGGTTTGTCGCGCAGCTCGCGCCGCAGTATCTTGCCGATCGGCGACTTCGGCAGATCCGTGCGGAACTCGATCACGCGGGGTCGTTTGTAGCCGGTGAGATTGGCCTCGCAGTAGGTGCGCACGTCGGCCTCCTTGAGGGCCGGATCCTTGCGCACGATCACCACCTTCACCGCCTCGCCGGAATGCTCGTCGACAACGCCGACGGCGGCGCATTCGAGCACCCCGGGCATCTGCGAGAGCACATCTTCCACTTCGGTGGGGTAGACGTTGAAGCCGCTCACCAGGATCATGTCTTTCTTGCGGTCGACGATGCGGAAGAAGCCGCGCTCGTCCACCACACCCACGTCGCCGGTGCGGAAGAAGCCGTCGGCTGTCATGGTCTTGCTGGTTTCGTCTGGCCGCTGCCAATAGCAGGCCATCACCTGCGGGCCTCTGATGGCGATCTCGCCGGGTGTGCCGGCGGGCACCTCACGGCCGTCGTCGTCGAGCAGCGCAAACTCGGTATTCGGTACCGGCATGCCGATGGTGCCGGTGTAGGCGAGCGCATCCGACGGGTTGCACGACGCCACCGGGGAGGTTTCCGACAAACCATAGCCCTCGCAGATCGCGACGCCGGTTTTGTCGAGCCACAGCTTGGCGGTGCCCTTGAGCACCGACATGCCGCCGCCCACCGAGATCTTCATGTGGGTCCAGTCGACCTTGCCAAAATCCGGATGGTTGGCCACCGCGTTGAACAGCGTGTTGACCGCCGGAAAGCTGTGGAAGCGCTGGCTGGCCAGATCTTTCAGCATCGCGGGCAGATCGCGTGGATTGGGGATCAGGATGACGCAACCACCCGTGCGCACCGACAGCATCAGCACGGCTGAAAACGCGAAGATGTGATACAGCGGCAACGCGCACACGGTGACGATCTGCTCACCCGCCGGGATGCGGCCGAGCGCCGGTTGATACCAGGCTTCGGACTGCATCACATTGGCCACCAGGTTGCGGTTCAGAAGCACCGCGCCCTTGCTCACGCCGGTGGTGCCGCCGGTGTACTGCAGCACCGCGATGTCGTCCGGGCCCACCTGCGGCGCGATATACGTCTTGCCGCGGCCTTTCGAGAGCGTGTCGTTGAAGCGCACCGCACCCTCGATGTGGTGGCTGGGCACCAGCTTCTTCACGCGGCGCACCACGTAATTGACGAGCGAGCCCTTCAGCAGGCCGAGCATGTCGCCCATGGCGGCCAGCACCACCTTCTTGGTCGGCACGGCCGCGGCCACCTTCTGCAGCACGTGCGCGAAGTTTTCGAGAATGATGATCAGTTTGGCGCCGGAATCCTTGAGCTGATGTTCGAGCTCGCGCGGCGTGTAGAGCGGGTTCACGTTCACCACCACGAGGCCGGCGCGCAGGATGCCGGCAACCGCCACCAGATACTGCGGCACGTTGGGCATCATCACCGCCACCCGATCGCCACGCTCCAGGCCTTGTGCCTGCAGCCAGGCGGCAAACGCGCGCGACTGGTTGTCGATCTCGCCGTAGCTGAACGAGCGGCCCATGAAGGTGCATAACGCGCGATCACGGTAGGTCTTGAAGCTCTCGTCGAGCAAGGCCAGCAGCGACGGAAACGCATCGACATCGATGGTCGCGGGGACACCGGCCGGGTAATGCTTCAGCCAGATCTTCTCCATTCGTCTCCTCCACAGGCAACCCAATATTCTGACTGAGCGCGGGTGCACGCAGCATCAGGGGATTCGATAGCGCGGCCCCCTGTTATGGGGAGAGACGGCGCCTGCCCTTCAACCTAGCATCGTCTCTTCCCCCTCAAATGTTCGGAGAATGATCATGAACAACACCTGTTGCGCAGGTGCATTGCACCGCATTGCCGTGGTGGCCGCACTGTTTGGTGCCACCATGGTGCAAGCTGGCGGCAACGCGAACCCGGCGTTCGGCACACGTGCCGCCATGGCGAACAGCACCGATCAACTGGTGATCCGGCATCGTGCCGGCGCCATCGCCGATATGCAATCCGATGCGCTGCAGGCTGTTGCGGCCCGCTTCGGTGTGCAGATCATCGGCGGCCATGATGGTGTGGCCGGCCGCGTGGTGAAACTCGATCACCGTTTGTCCAACGCCCAGGTCGACCGGCTGGCCGCCGCGATGAAGGCTGCCGATGCCGGTATCGAGCTCGCCCAGGCCGATCGCATGGCGACAGCGCAGTTTGTTCCCAACGACACGCTCTACCCGCAGCAGTGGCACTACTTCGAGGCGGTCGGCGGCATCAAGATGCCCAAGGCGTGGGACAAGTCCACCGGCGTGGGGGTCACCGTGGCGGTGCTCGACACCGGCTATCGGCCGCATGCCGATCTGGTGGCGAACATCGTGCCGGGCTACGACATGATCATCGACACGGCGGTGTCGAACGACGGTGACGGGCGCGATGCGAGCGCTCTGGATCCGGGCGATGGCTGCGGCGGGCAAAGCAGCTGGCACGGTACGCACGTAGCCGGCACCATCGCCGCCGTCACCGGTAACGGCTCGGGCGTGGCCGGCGTGGCCTTCAATGCCAAGGTGCAGCCGGTGCGGGTGCTCGGCTGCGGCGGCGGCTACTTCTCCGATGTCGAGGCCGGCATCGAATGGGCCTCTGGCGGCACGGTGGCCGGCGTTCCCGCCAATGCGACGCCTTCACGGGTGATCAACATGTCGCTGGGTGGTTTCAGCACGTGCACCAGCACCATGCAAACGGCCATCAACAACGCCGTGGGGCGCGGCACGGTGGTCGTGGTGGCGGCGGGCAACAGCAATTCCAACGCGTCGGGCTTCACACCGGCCAACTGCGCCAACGTGATCACCGTGGCGGCCACCAACCGCAGCGGCGGCAAGGCGTGGTATTCGAACTTCGGTACGCTGGTGGAGATCGCCGCGCCGGGCGGAGACACGTCGATCACCGCCAATGGGGTGTTGTCCACCTTGAACGCGGGTATCTCGTCGCCGGGCGCTGACGCGTTTGCGTTTTATCAAGGCACGTCGATGGCGAGTCCGCACGTGGCGGGAGTCGCCGCGCTGATGCTCTCCACGCAGCCCGGCTGGACGCCGGCGCAGGTGCTCGCGCGCATGCAGGCCAAGGCAAGGGCGTTCCCGGCGGCTTGTTTCCAATGCGGTTCCGGCATCATCAATGCCGCCGCGTCGATCAAGCCCTGATCCCGGTCGCACCCACGTACCGCACCGGAGCTTTGCCATGGTTGCCCATCGATGTTTGTCAGCGGGCGTTGTGGCACTGCTCTGCGCGGCCAGCGCAGGCGCCCAGACCTGGGAATACAAGTCGTACAAGAAGGATTCGATGGGCAAGTACGACAAGGCCAACTACGTGAGCGGCACGATCGAGGTCGAGCAGAAGGGCGGTGAATCCTTCTTCCGCATGAACTCCGGCAGGGTGGACGTGTGCTATCGCGGCGCCCTGCCGGCCTCGGTGGAGAAAACCGAGGCCACCACCATCATCGAAGTGTCCAAGGCGGTGTCGGGCTGCGAGGAGTTTCGCTACACGATCCGCAACGACGGCAGTGGCGGATTCAAGGAAACCAAGCGCGGCGAGCAGTGGGTGCGCAGCCCGTTCGACCACGGGCTGACACCTGTGAAGTGAGGCGTGGGCGCGGCGGCTTGCGCCGCAAGGCTCACTCCACCGCCTTGACCATGTCCTCCACCACCTTCTTCGCATCGCCGAAGACCATCATCGTCTTGTCCATGTAGAACAGTTCGTTGTCCAGCCCGGCATAACCGGCGGCCATCGAGCGCTTGTTGACGATCACCGTCTTGGCCTTGTAGGCCTCCAGGATGGGCATGCCGTAGATGGCGGTGCCCTTGATCAGCGCGGCCGGGTTCACCACGTCGTTGGCGCCCAGGATGATGGCCACATCGACCTGGCCGAACTCGCCGTTGATGTCTTCCATCTCGAACACCTGGTCGTAAGGCACTTCGGCCTCGGCCAGCAGCACGTTCATGTGGCCTGGCATGCGGCCGGCCACCGGGTGGATCGCGTATTTCACCGTGATGCCCTTGGCGGTGAGCTTGTGCGCCAGCTCCTTCACCGCATGCTGGGCACGCGCCACCGCGAGGCCGTAGCCGGGCACGATGACCACCGTTTCGGCGTTGCCCAGGATGAAGGCCGCGTCGTCGGCGCTGCCGCTCTTCACCGGGCGCTGTTCCTGGGCACCGGCCGCGGCGGCGGTGGCGTCACCCCCGAAGCCGCCGAGGATCACGTTGAAGAACGAGCGGTTCATCGCCTTGCACATGATGTAGCTCAGGATCGCCCCCGAGCTGCCCACCAGGGAGCCGGCGATGATCAGCATGCTGTTGTTCAGGCTGAAACCGATGCCCGCCGCCGCCCAGCCGGAGTAGCTGTTGAGCATCGACACCACCACCGGCATGTCGGCGCCGCCGATCGGGATGATCAGCAGCACGCCGAGCAGGAAGCCCAGCGCGATAACCAGCGTGATGTCGATCCAGCTCTGCGAGTGCCAGAAGCCGAAGATGAAAAACACCGCCGCCAGGCCGAGCAGCAGGTTCAGGATGTGCTGGCCGGGAAACTGCACCGGCGCACCCTTGAACAGGCGGAACTTGTACGTGCCCGAGAGCTT
>JANMAS010000009.1:0-3347 GCA_031359975.1 Burkholderiales bacterium | reverse complement strand
GCGAGCGCGCGTGCTGAACAAGTTTCTGGAGTTGATGAACCGTCTCAAGGACCACCTTGCGGCCATGATCACCGCCGAGCACGGTAAGGTCTTCTCCGATGCGCAGGGCGAAGTCATGCGCGGCATCGACATCATCGAGTTCGCCTGCGGCATCCCGCAGCTGCTCAAGGGTGACTTCACCGACCAGGTGAGCACCGGCATCGACAACTGGACGCTGCGCCAGCCCCTGGGCGTGGTGGCGGGCGTCACGCCGTTCAACTTTCCGTGCATGGTGCCGTGCTGGATGTTCCCGGTGGCGATCGCCGCCGGCAACTGCTTCATCCTCAAGCCCAGCGAGCGCGATCCCTCACCCAGCCTGCTGATGGCCGAGCTGATGAAGCAGGCCGGTGCGCCGGATGGCGTGTTCAACGTGGTGCAGGGCGACAAGGTGGCGGTGGATGGGTTGCTCACCCATCCGGACGTGAAGGCGCTGAGCTTTGTCGGCTCCACACCGATCGCGCAATATATCTACGAAACCGGCGCCCATCATGGCAAGCGGGTGCAGGCCTTGGGCGGCGCCAAGAACCACATGGTGGTGATGCCCGATGCCAACCTGGAGCAAACCGTGGATGCGCTCATCGGCGCCGGCTACGGCTCGGCCGGCGAGCGCTGCATGGCGATCTCGGTGGCGGTGGCGGTGGGCGATGTGGCCGACAAGCTGGTGCCGCTGCTGGCCGAGCGCGCCAAGGCGCTGAAGATCAGGAACGGCATGGAGCTCGACGCCGAGATGGGCCCGATCGTCACCGCGCAGGCGCTCGATCGCATCAGCGGCTACATCGCGCACGGTGTGAACGAAGGCGCCACGCTGGTCGTCGATGGCCGAGGCCACACGGTGCCCGGGCACGACAAGGGCTTCTGGCTCGGCGGCACGCTGTTCGACCATGTGACGCCCGAGATGAAAATCTACAAGGAAGAGATCTTCGGCCCGGTGCTCTCGGTGGTGCGCGTGGCTGATTTTGGCGCCGCGCTGCAGCTGGTGAACGAGCACGAGTTCGGCAACGGTGTGGCCTGCTTCACCAGCGACGGCAACGTCGCGCGCGAATTTGCGCGCCGCGTGCAAGTGGGCATGGTCGGCATCAACGTGCCGATCCCGGTGCCGATGGCCTGGCACGGCTTCGGCGGCTGGAAACGCAGCCTGTTTGGCGATACGCACGCCTACGGCGAAGAAGGCGTGCGCTTCTACACCAAGCAAAAGAGCGTGATGCAGCGCTGGGCGTCGAGCACGCCCAAGGGCGCAGAATTCGTGATGCCGACGGCCAAGTAGCCGGGCAGAAAGCCTCGATGGAGTTCACCGATCACTACGCCACCCTCGGTGTGGCGCGCACCGCCACGCAAGACGACATCAAGCTCGCCTACCGCAAGCTGGCTCGCAAATACCACCCCGACGTCAGCAAGGAGCCCGATGCCGAGGCGCGCTTCAAGAAGGTGGCGCAGGCCTACGAAGCACTCGGCGACGCCGAACGCCGCGCGGCCCATGACGAGATCGCGCGGCGCCGCGAGCGCGGCCAGAAGTTCGGGGCGCCGCCCGGATGGGACGGTGGCTTCGAGTTCAACCAGCGCGGTGCGGGCACCGGCCGGGAACCCGACTACAGCGACTTTTTCGAGGCCGCGTTCGGGCAGGACAAACGCGAGGCGCGCCGACAGCGGCGCCGCGCCGCGCGCACCTCGGCGCGGGAGCAGCCGGTGAAGGTGCTGATCGACCTGGAAGAAGCCTATCGAGGCGCGCGCCGCACGCTCAACCTGCAAGTGCCTGTTGTGGATGCCAAAGGGCACGTCTCGTTGCAGGATCGCCAGCTCGACGTGAACATCCCCAAGGGTGTGCGCGAAGGCCAGCAGCTGCGCCTGGCCGGCCAGGGTGGATCCGATGGCAGCGGCGATCCGGCCACCGATCTGTATCTGGAGATCGCGTTCCGGCCGCACCGCCTGTTCCGTGTCGAAGGCCTGGACGTCTACCTCGATCTGCCCATTGCACCCTGGGAAGCGGCACTTGGCGCCACGGTGAATGCACCCACGCCCGACGGCAGTGTGCAGCTGTCGATTCCCGCTGGCTCCTCCTCCGGGCGCAAGCTGCGCCTCAAGGGCAAGGGCCTTCCCAGCCCCGCGCCGGGCGATCTCTACGCGGTGCTCACGATCGTGCTGCCCGCCATCGATGCGCAGGCGGCCAAAGACGCCTATGGCGCCCTCGCGCGCCAGTTTCCGGATTTCAACCCTCGCGACAGCCTGACACCTTGATGGATCTCCAAGCCTTGCTTCGCGGGCGCTGAGCGGCACCGGCAGGGCCGCGCGGGCGCTCGGCACGCGAAATCCCGAATCCTCGTATCCTCCCCGCACCCCATTCAACGCGAGACTTGAGCCATGACTTTCAGCCACTGGTTGCGCCGCAGCGCGCTCGTTCTTTCGCTACCGCTCGCGGCCACCCTGGCCGGGGCACCCGCCGCCTACGCCCAAACACCGGCGGCGATGCAGAAGGCGCAAGCACCGGGCTATTACCGAATGATGCTGGGCGACTTCGAGGTCACGGCGCTGCTTGATGGCGCCATCGATCTGGAGCCGCACAAGCTGCTGACGCAAGTCAAGGCGTCGGATATGGACAAGCTGCTGGCGCGTTCGTTCCAGGGCCAGGCGGTGCCCACCTCCGTGAACGGTTTTCTCATCAACACCGGCAGCAAGCTGGTGCTGGTGGATACCGGTGCGGCGGGCCTGTTCGGCCCCACGCTCGGCAAGCTCGCCGGCAACCTGAAAGCCGCCGGTTATCAGCCCGAGCAAGTGGATGAGATCTACATCACCCACATGCACCCCGATCACGTGGGCGGCCTGATGGCCGGCGACAAGATGGTGTTTCCCAACGCCACCCTGCGTGCCGACCAGCGCGATGCCGCTTTCTGGCTTTCGAAGGACGTGATGGACAAGGCACCGGCCGATGCCAAGGGTTTCTTTCAGGGTGCGATGGCATCGCTGAATCCGTATGTGGCGGCCGGCAAGTTCAAGGCCTTCGACGGCAACACCGATCTGGTGCCGGGCATCCGGGCCATTGCGGCACACGGCCACACGCCCGGCCACACGGTGTACGAGGTGCAGTCACAGGGCAAAAAACTGCTGTTGTGGGGCGACCTGATGCACGTGGCCGCGGTGCAGTTTCCCGATCCCCGGGTGACGATCGCATTCGACGTGGATTCGAAAGCCGCCGCCGCCGAGCGCCGCAAGCTGTTTGCGCAAGCCGCCAAGGATCGCTCGCTGATCGCCGGCGCTCATCTGCCGTTCCCGGGCCTGGGCCAGTTGCGCGCCGAGGGCAAGGGCTACGCCTGGGT
>JANMAS010000003.1:0-29576 GCA_031359975.1 Burkholderiales bacterium | reverse complement strand
CTGGCGCGCACCAGCTCGCGGGTTTCGTACACATAGAACTCCATGCGGTCGATCTCGCAGCAGATCGTTGGGGAATTCGATGTCGGCCTTGTCGATCTCGTCGATCAGCAGGGCTACCGGCCGCTCGGCGGTAAAGGCCTGCCACAACACGCCCTTGACGATGTAGTGGTGAATATCCTTCACCCGTTCGTCGCCCAATTGGCTGTCGCGCAGGCGGCTCACGGCGTCGTACTCGTACAAGCCCTGCTGGGCCTTGGTGGTGCTCTTGATGTGCCACTGCAACAGCGGCATCTTGAGCGCCGCGGCCACTTCTTCGGCCAACATCGTCTTGCCCGTGCCGGGCTCGCCCTTGACGAGCAACGGCCGCTTGAGCGTGATGGCCGCGTTGACGGCGAGCATCAGGTCGGGTGTGGCGACGTACTGGTGGGTGCCTTCAAACTTCATCTTGATTTCAGTATATAGGTGGCCGCATATAATTCTCTCCCTCACGAGCCGTGCGGCGCAGTTGGCAAATAATGCGCCCCGCAAGCCGTCGAATCGCGTCTGAACCCAACCCAATCGCCCGCCCCATCATGATGAAAGCGCTTCTGTTGCTGGCCTTGGCCGGTGCTTGTTCGATGGCTTCCGCGCAGGAGGTTAAAGGCAATGCGATCGAAGGCGAGCGCAAGGCCGCCATGTGCATGGGCTGCCACAGCATCGTGGGCTACCAGGCCAGCTTCCCCGAAGTCCACAAGGTGCCGATGATCGCCGGCCAGAACGGCAAGTACATCACCAACGCGCTGCTGGCGTATCAGAAGGGTGATCGCAAGCACCCGTCGATGCGTGCCATCGCCGGGCCGCTCACCGCGCAAGACATGGCCGATCTCTCCGACTACTTCTCGAACCTCGGCAAATCGGCCACCCCGGCGCCGAAGCCCGTGGCCGCGCTCGTGCCTTCGGCACGTGCCGACAAGCTGCTCAAGGCCGGTAACTGTGCCTCGTGCCACGGCGCCGACTTCAACTCACCGATCGACCCCAGCTACCCCAAGCTGGCCGGGCAACATGCTGATTACCTGCAGGTGGCGGTGCATGCCTATTTCGTCGAAGGCAATCCGATTCGGGGTCGCAACCACGCCATCATGGGCAGCATGGTGAAGGCCGCCTTGTCGCCCGTCGGCGAGCGCGAGTTCCTGGCCGAGCTGCGTGAGGCGGCGGCCTACCTGTCTCAATTGCCCGGCGACCTGAAGACGGTGCCGGAATCGCGCTTCCGCTGAAAGGCCCGCCTGCCTCCACAAAAAGCCGCCCACCCGGGCGGCTTTTTTTCGGGCCCGCACCGAAGCCGGTGCGCGATTGCTAATGATTCCTGATTCAAGTGCGGGGTCAGGCCACCGATATCAAACCTGTCAACCCCGGGGGGCGGCCGCTTAGCCATGCTGAAGAAGATTTCCACAGCCCAATTGAGACTCGGCATGCATTTGCATGCCTTCGAGGGCGCGTGGATCAATCACCCGTTCTGGAAGACACGTTTCCTGGTGGACGATCCCGCCGACCTGGAGCGTGTGCGCGCCAGCGGTGTCACCGAATGCTGGATCGACGCCGCGCGCGGTCTTGACGTCGAGGTGCGCGAGAGCCTGCCCGAGCCGCTGCGTGTGCCGACGCCGGAGCCCGCTCGCCCGGCTCGTGGCGCTGCGCCTGCGCACGCTGCAAACACAGCGCCCGCTCGCTCGGCCGCCCCGTCTCCCGCCGCCAACCGTACCGAAATGGCCGAAGAGCTGCAGCGCGCCGCCGCCGTCTGCAAGCGCGGGCGGCAGGCGGTGGTATCAATGTTCAACGAAGCCCGCATGGGCAAGGCGATCGATGCCGAACAGTGCGTGCCGCTGGTGGATGAGGTGTCGAACTCGGTCATGCGCAATCCTGGAGCGCTGGTGAGCCTGGCGCGGCTGAAGACGCAGGATGAATACACCTTCATGCATTCGGTGGCGGTTTGTGCCCTGATGATCGCGGTGGGCCGGCAGCTCGGCATGGACGAAAACCAGTGCCGCGAAGCCGGTATGGCCGGCCTGCTGCACGATCTGGGCAAATCCCAGATGCCGCTGGACGTGCTCAACAAGCCCGGCAAGCTCACCGACGACGAATTCACCCTCATCAAGACACACCCGGCGAAGGGCCACGAGCTGCTGCTCGAAGGCAAGGGCGTGGCCGTCGGAGTGATGGATGTGTGCCTGCATCACCACGAAAAATTCGATGGTGCCGGTTATCCGCACGGGCTCAAGGGTGAGCAGATTTCCTTGCTCGCGCGCATGGGTGCGGTGTGTGATGTGTACGACGCGATCACCTCCAACCGGCCCTACAAGACGGGCTGGGATCCGGCGGAATCGGTGGCCCGCATGGCCTCCTGGAAGGGCCATTTCGACGAGACCGTGTTCAAGGCGTTTGTGCAGAGCCTGGGCATCTATCCCACCGGCTCGCTGGTGCGTTTGCACTCGCAGCGGCTGGCGATCGTGGTGGATCAAAACGCCGGCCACCTCGTCACGCCCGTGGTCAAGGCCTTTTTCTCGCTGAAGTCGCAGATGCACATCCCGCCGCTTCGTATCGACCTCGCCCACAAGAGCTGCACCGATCGCATCGTGGGGCGTGAATCGGCCGCCGAATGGAAATTCCCGTCGCTCGACGACCTCTGGCTCGACCCCGATCTGCGCCGCCGCGCGGCGTGACAGCCCCTACCGCCGGGTACGGCGGCGGCCGCCTAAACTGCGCGCTCGCTCCTTTTGCAGGATGAGCCCGCATGAAACATCTCCTCTCCGCTCTCTCGTTGGCCGCCACGCTGGCCGCCAGTGGCATGGCTCAGGCCCAGACGCTTCGCTGGGCCAGTGCCGGCGATCCGTTGACGATGGATCCGGTGTCGCAGAACGAGCTGCTCACCAACTCGGTGAACGCGCAGATCTACGAAACGCTGGTGCTGCGCGATCAGAAGCTGGGCCTCGTGCCCGGCCTGGCCACCGAATGGAAGCAGGAAGGCCCGCTCAAGTGGGTGTTCAAGCTGCGCAAGGGCGTGAAGTTCCACGACGGCCGGCCGTTCACCGCCGATGACGTGGTGTTCTCGGTGAATCGGGCGCAGGAGAAGACCTCGCAGATCGCCAACTACGCCACCGCGATCGGCGATGCGAAGAAGATCGACGACGACACGGTGGAGTTCAACACGCCGCAGTTCGATCCGATCTTCCTGCAGCACCTGAACACCGTCTTCATCATGAGCAAGTCGTGGTGCGAGGAGCACAAGACGACCAAGCCGCTCGATTTCAAGAACAAGGAAGAGTCGTACGCGTCGTTCAACGCCAACGGTACCGGCCCGTACATGCTGGTGAGCCGCCAGCCCGATATCAAGACCGTGCTCAAGCGCTTTCCGGGCTACTGGGGCAAGGTGACTGGCAACGTGCAAGAGGTGGTTTTCACGCCGATCAAGAACCCGGCCACCCGCGTGGCGGCGTTGATTTCCGGTGAGATCGACTTCGTGCTCGACCCGCCGCTGGCCGATCTCGACCGCCAGCGCCGCACCGACGGCGTGCGGATCATTGACGGCATGGAAAACCGCATCATCTACATCGGCATGGATCAGGGCAGAGACGAGCTGCTCTACAGCAGCGTGAAGGGCAAGAACCCGTTCAAGGATGTGCGGGTGCGCCGCGCGCTGTACCAGGCGATCGACATCGAAACGATCAAGACCAAGCTGATGAACGGCCAGGCCGTGCCCACCGGCGCGCTGGCACCTTCGCCGCTGGCCACCGGCAATGATCCCGAGCTGGAAAAGCGCCTGCCGTTCGACCTGGCCGCCGCCAAGAAGCTGATGGCCGAGGCCGGTTATGCCGATGGCTTCGAGGTGACGCTGGATTGCCCCAACGATCGCTACATCAACGACGAACGCATCTGCCAGGCACTGGCGGCGATGTGGGCCCGCATCGGCATCAAGGTGCGCGTGAACGCGATGCCCAAGAGCACCTATTTCCCCAAGACCGAGAAGCTCGATGTGAGCCTGTACATGTTTGGCTGGGGCGGCTCGATCACCGATCCCGAAACCACCTTCACCCCGATCTACCGCAACCGCGGCGCCGATGGCGTGGGCGAATACAACCGCGGCAACTACAAGGACGACAAGCTCGACGCCCTGGCCGCCGCCTCCAGCAAAGAGGCCGATCCGGAAAAGCGCAAGGCGCTGATCAAGAAGGTCTTCCTCGCGCACAACGAGCAGGTGCACCACATCCCGCTGCACCGCCAGTTCATCCCCTGGGCGGCGCGCAACGGCGTGATGGTGGTGCACCGTGCCGACAACTGGCTCGAAACGCAGTGGGTGACGGTGGGCGGCAAGTAGCACCGCCGCGCTGGTCGTCGGTATTGGCATGCACTTAGTATGACGTTCATCATATTTTGAGCTAGACTCCGGATCATGCCCTCCAAGCCCAGCCGCCGCGACATCACCCACGATCGCATCGTCGAGGTGGCGTCGCGGGCGATTCGGCGCGGGGGTTATGACGGCGTGGGCGTGGCCGACATCATGAAAGAGGCCGGCCTCACCCACGGTGGCTTCTACGCCCACTTCGCCTCGCGCAACGCGCTGCTCACCGAGGCCGTGCAGCGCGCCGGGCGCGACAGCGCCGCGCGCATCGTCAAGCACATCGAAGCGCGCCAGGCGCAGGGCGTGAGTGCCCTGCGCGCGGTGGTCGAAAACTACCTGTCCGACGCCCACCTCGCCGGCACCGAGCTGGGCTGCCCGGTGGCGGCGCTGTGCTCCGAGATGCCGCGCCAATCGCCGGAGCTGCTGGCGGCTTCGGCCGAGCGGGTGCGTGGCTTGATCGCGATGGTGGAACGCGCGTTGCCGCCGCGCGGCAGCAAGGAGCAGGCGCTGGCTATCGTGAGCACGCTGGTGGGCGCCTTGCAACTGGCCCGCACCATGGGCCCCAATGACCAGGGCCGGGCGATCCTGTCCGCCGCACGAAAAGCGCTCATCGCGCAGTACGACGTCGGCTGACGTCACCCCCGCCGTGACGAATCTTCTGAACGACTGTCACTTCCCGCATCCAAAAGTATGACGAGCATCATATTTGGAGACACTCACCCGGCACCGTTCGGTGCCTTCACGCCAGAAAGCCCCACATGAAACTCGACAACGCCACCGTTCTGATCACCGGCGCCAACCGCGGCCTCGGCGTCGCATTTGCGGGCATGTCGGGCAACCCGGCGGTCCATCTCAAGGCCCTTGGCGCGTGAGGCGGCGATCATGACCACCACCACACTTCGCCCTGCGGCCCTGGCTCCCAGCGAGGCACCCACCGAGAAGCCCGCTTCGCCGTGGCCCATCTTCTGGATCGCCAGCGTGGCGGTGTTCCTCGTTTCGCTGGATACGACGATGTTGTTCGCCGCCTTTCGTGCGGTACGGGCCGGCTTTCCCGGCACCTCGGCGGCCGACATGTCGTGGGTGCTCAACGCCTACACGGTGGTCTACGCCGCGATGCTGATTCCCGCCGGCGGTCTGGCGGATACGCACGGCCGCAAGAAGGTGTTTCTCATCGGTGTCACGCTGTTTCTCGCGGCGTCGGCGGTTTGTGGCCTGGCCGGCAGTGTGGGGTGGCTCATCGCGGCGCGGGTGGTGCAGGCCATCGGCGCGGCGCTGCTCACACCGGCTTCGCTGTCCATCGTGCTGGCGGCGTTTCCGCAGAGCAAGCGGGCGGTGGCGGTGAGCTTGTGGGGCGCGGTGGGTGCGCTGGCGGCGGCGATCGGGCCGAGCGTGGGCTCGTTCGTCGTCGATTCGGTGGGCTGGCCGTGGGCCTTTTACCTCAACCTGCCGCTGGGGGCGCTATCGATCTGGCGCGGCGCCGCGTTGCTGCAAGAGGCGCGCAAGCCCGAGAGCCGGCGCCGGGTGGACGTGGTGGGCATGCTGCTGTTGATGGTGGGCGTGGGCGCGATCGCACTGAGCATCGTGCAGGCCGAATCGCCGCACTGGACGCGCATCGAGCTGCTCGCCGCAGCCGCCACGGGCTTGATCGCGCTGGTCGGCTTCGTGGCCTGGGCGTGTGTGACACCGCACCCGCTGGTCGATCTGAATCTGTTCCGCAACCGCACCTATGCGTTTGTGAACCTGGCCACGCTGGCCTTTGGCGTGGCGTTCTCGATGATGTTCTTCGGCTTCTTCTTCTACATGACCGAGATCTGGCACTACAGCCTGCCGCAGGCCGGCCTGGCGATCACGCCCGGGCCCTTGCTGGTGATCCCGTTCGCGATCGTTACCGGCCGCCTGGCGGCGCGCTTCGGCCATCGGCCCTTCCTGGTGGGTGGCTCGATGATCTACGCCGCCAGCGGGCTGTGGCTGATGCTCGTGCCCGGGCTCGAAGCCAACTACCTCGCGCATTGGCTGCCGGGCCTGCTGCTCAGCGGTGTGGGCGTGGGCATGGTGCTGCCCTCGCTCTCGGCCGCGGCGGTCAATCGCCTGCCGGCCGATCAATACGCGGTGGGCAGCGCCGTCAACCAGGCCACGCGCCAGATCGGCTCGGTGCTGGGCGTGGCGCTCACCGTGCTGTGGCTGGGCCACGCAGGCCTGCAGCGCACCGATTTCACGCTGCTGTTCGGCTGCCATGTGGGCCTCGCGCTGCTCACCGGGCTGCTGTGCCTGCCGGTGAACACCCGGCCTCGCGCGGCCGGCTGAGGCCGAACCCGCCAGCCATCAGCGCATGGCCTGAACCATGCCCGGCGACCCGGCCTTGGCCATCGCGTTACGGGCATACATGTCATAACCGCCGGCAGCGATCGGCGCGCGAGACGGCACCGATGCCGTGCGAGGTGATTCGCCCTCGGCACGCGCTTGCTCGATCGCCCGCGCCGGTTCGACGCCGAGGTAGATCAGGTGCTGTGCGCGGGGCCCCGGCACTGCCTGCGTCGGTGCTGGCACCATTTGATCGAGCGGTTCGCCGCGCAGATAACGCGCATGCAAGGCCTGATCACTCTGCGCCGATGCATGCGCAAACACGGAAGATGCACTGGCGATCGTGAGCAGCGCGACGGTGGTACGGAAGGTGGATTTCATCTCGGACTCCTGGGTGGAAGGTGGTTTGCGGACGGCGGTTTGTCGCTGCCCACTGCCCCTTCATACGCACAGAAGGGCGTGATGGATGCGCGCGGGTGTCGTCGCCAACACCCGTGCCCACAGTGGCGGCGGCTGTGAGGTTTTCCAGGGCTTGCGGCATATACGCAAGCAATTGGGCGGGAGTTGCCGTTGTATTTCCTGCATCACCGCGGGCGCTCCCCCGGCACGATGCCGGCATGACTGCGATCCTGGATCAAACATGTTGAGCGCGCTGCGTCGGCGGCGGGCGAAGCAGCAACCCGGCTGGGTGGCCATGGCCCCGCTGGGCGACCGTGTGCGCGTGGTGCATGTGGTTCGCTCCGAAGGCCGGTTGCCTGCGTTGCAATGGGCCTGCACCGCCGACTGGCACGACCCGACCACCGCGCTGCGCACCCTGGCTCGCTCACGGCCGCTGGCATCGCGCACCGTGGCTGTGCTGCAGCATGCGCAATACCAGTTGCTCACGCTGGATGCTCCCGAAGTGCCGCGCGAAGACTGGCGCGACGCCATACGCTGGCGCCTGAAGGAAATGGTCGATTTCAAGGTGGACGACGCCGGTATCGACGTGCTCGAGATTCCGGCTGATCCCCAACAGCGCCGCCGCGCATCGATCTTCGCGGTGGCCGCGCCGCGCAGCAGCCTGGAGCCGCTGGCCGATGCGGGCCATCGTGCCCGCGCGCCCTGGCAGGCCATCGACATTGCCGAGACGGCGCTGCGCAACATCGCGGTGATGACCTCTCACGATGGCCGCGCCGAGGCGCTCCTGCACGTGGGCCGCACGCACAGCACGCTGGTCGTCGTGGCGCAGGGCGAGCTGCTGCTGGCACGGCACATCGACGTCTCGCTGGATCAGTTGCTCGATGCCGACGAATCCACCCGCCAACAGAGCTACGAGCGCGCCAGCCTGGAGCTGCAGCGCACGCTCGACAACGTGGAGCGGCAGTTCAGCCACGCCAACCTGCATCGCCTGCAGATGGCGCCCGGTATCCCGCTGCAGCGCTTCATTGCCTATGTGCACGACCTGGTCTATGTGCCGGTGAGCGCATTCGACCTGGCCAGCGTGGTGGACCTGTCGGCCGTACCCGATCTCGGCGACGACACCAGCCAAGCCGACTACCTCACCGCCATTGGCGCCGCACTGCGCGAAGGCTGAGCCCCATGCCGCAACACATCAATCTCCTGGACGCCAGCTTCGACCGCCAACGCGAATGGCTGGGCAGTGCCACCGCCGCGCTGGCGGTGGGCGCCACGCTCGGCGTGGTGGTGGCCGCCGCGCTCACGCTGCAAACGATGAGCGCGCGCTCGCTGGCGCGTGCCGATCAGCTGGGCCGGCAACTTGCCGCGCTGCAGGTGCAGGGTGCGCACCCAGGCGGCACGGCGTCGTCACGCGAGGCTGACGAACTCAGCCGCCTGCGCGCCATCGAAGCTGCCAGCAACGCCTGCGCGCCGCGCTCGACTCGGGCGCCATCGGCGCACGGCAAGGCTACTCGGAATACCTGCTCGCGCTGTCGCGGCAAACCAAACCGGCGCTGTGGCTCACCGGTTTCACCGTGGCCCCTGATGGCCACTCGCTCGACATCACCGGCCGCATGACCGATCCCCAACAGTTGCCCGACTACCTGCGCCGCCTCAACGTCGAGCCGCTGTTCAGGGGCCGCGAGTTTGCGCAGTTGAGCCTCAAGGCTCCCACGGCCCTGGAGGGTGCCGACCCATCCAGCGCCGAGGCCGAGTTCGCGCTGCGTGCCGATCTCTCACCCGCATCTGTGGGACCGAAATGAGACATACGGAGATAACCTGTTTGCCACGGGCCGCAGCGCCGGGCCGCCCCAAGCAAGGCCCGACCCTCTCGGAGGGTCGATTGCCGTACTCGGCGATCGGGGTGCACCAATGACACTGGCCACCGCTCTTGATCCCGTACGGGTCGCGCTCACGCGCTGGCGCCGCGCTTTCGACGCCCGCGCCCGCCGCGAACGTGTGCTGCTCATCGGCGCGGCCCTGGCGCTGGTGTGGCTGGCCGCCGACGCTGCCTGGCTGACGCCGGCATTCAAACAATGGTCGACCGCGCGCGCCGGTGAACAACAGGCCGCCGACAGCCTGACCCGGCTGCACGCCGACATCACCCAGCGCGGCCAGGAAGCGCGCGCCGCCGAGCGGCAATTGCAGCTCGAACTGGCGCAACTGCGCGAGCGCGTGGCGCACAGCGACGCCGACTTGCGCGCCGCCGGTGCCACGCTGGTGAGTGCACGCGAGATGGTGCCGGTGCTCGATCGCATGTTGGCCAAGTCCGGCAACCTGCGGCTGCTGGCCATGCAATCGATCGGCCGCAGCCCGGTGGATGCCGGCACTGCGGCAGTCGCTGGCGCTTCGGCGCCTGCGCCCTCGGCATCCACCGGCACCTTGTACCGCCACGGCGTCGAACTCACCGTGGAAGGCAGCTACGACGATCTGCTGGCCTATGTGCGGGCCATCGAAAGCTCACCCCAGCATGTGCTGTGGGGCGGCCTCGAACTCAAGGTGGCGCAATACCCGAAAGTGATGCTGACGCTGAAGCTCTACACGCTCAGCCAGGATCGCGAATGGCTGGAGATCTGATGATGGCCCCTGCGCTCCACCAGGTGATGAAGTCGGCGGCGATGCTGGTCGGCCTGCTGATGCTCACACCCGCCACCCTGCACGCCGCGCCCGATGCCGCGCCGATCGCGGACCCGACGCGCCCGGCGCGTGCCGCATCCGATGTGCTCGACGCCGCTCGAGCGCGCCGTGGTGAATCACCCGGCCCCGCGGCCCCCACCGCATGGCCACAGCTGCAGGCCGTGCAGGTGGCACCCGATGGCCAATCCACCGCCATGCTCGATGGCCGCGTGGTGCGCCTGGGCGAACGCGTCGGCGTGCTGACGCTGGTGGCCATCGATGCGCAGGGCATCCTGCTGCGCGGGCCCCGCTACGAACAACGCATGGCCCTGATGCCCGGCATCGTCAAGACGGCCAGCTCGTCACCCGACCCCGAACTGCCTGGCCGGGTCAACCTGGCTGCCAAGGAATCACGATGATCCGCTCCCCGCTTGTCAAGGCCGCGACGGCCCTCGCCTGTTACGGGCTTCTCGGGTTGGTCGGTGTGGCGGGCGTGGCCCGTGCGGCCGCCTCGCCCGATGCCGCCACGCGCTTCGATCTGGCGGTGAACAACGCGCCCGCCGCGCAGGTGTTCATGCAGATCGGCTCCGGCACCTCGTACAACATGCTGGTGGCGCCGGAAGTGACCGGCAACGTATCGATCACGCTCAAGGGCGCCACCGTGCTCGAAGCGCTCGAGTCGCTGCGCGATCTGTACGGCTACGACTTCCGCATCACCGGCAATCGCATCCTGGTGCAGCCCAACACGGTGCAGACGCGGTTGTTCAAGGTCAACTACCTGCCCGGCCGCCGCGAAGGCGCGAGCGACATCCGCGTTTCCTCCAGCTCGATCGCGCAAGGCAACAACAACGGCACGAACAACAACGGCAACAACAGCGGCTCGACCAACGGCGGCAGTGGCAGTACCGGCAACGGCAACCAGAATTCAGGCAGCCGCAACGACGATACCGCCCATGTGCGCACCACCTCGGATGCCGATTTCTGGCGCGAGGTGCAAGCCTCGCTGCTGTCGCTCATCGGCTCGGCCGATCGGCGCAGCGTGGTGCTCAACCCGGCTGCCGGCGTGATCGTGGTGCGTGCCACACCGGCGGAGCTGCGGCAGGTGGCGGAGTACCTGCAGGCCATGCAATTGAGCATCGAGCGCCAGGTGATGCTCGAGGCCAAGATCGTCTCGGTGGAGCTGAGCGAAGGCTCGCAGGCCGGTATCAACTGGGCCGGCTTCGGCAGCATCGGCCATGATCGCCTGAGCATCGGCCAGGCTGCGCCGGGCGCGGTGCTCGGCCCGCGCGGTACGCCGATCAGCGATGGCGTGAACAGCTTTGTGGCTGGCGCCGGCCTGGCGGCCAGCGCCATCGGGCAAGGCTTCTACGGCCTGGCTTTCCAGGCGTCGAATTTCGCTGCGATGCTCAACTTTCTGCAAAGCCAGGGTGATGTGCAGGTGCTGTCGAGCCCGCGCATCGCCACGCTCAACAACCAGAAAGCCGTGCTGAAGGTGGGCAACGACGAGTTGTTCGTCACCGGCGTATCCACCACCACCACCACCAACGCCAGCGGCGGCTCGATCTCGTCGCCCTCGCTCACGCTGCAGCCGTTTTTCAGCGGCGTGGCGCTCGATGTGATGCCGCAGATCGACGAGACCGGCATGGTCATGCTGCATGTGCATCCCACGGTGAGCAACGTGACCGAGAAGCAGAAGATCGTCGATCTCGGCTCGCTCGGCTCCTTCCGCCTGCCGCTGGCTTCGAGCGCGGTGAGCGAAACCGACAGCATCGTGCGTGTGCGCAACGGCCAGATCGTCGCCATCGGCGGCTTGATGACGCACGTGGCCCGCCAGGAGCGCAGCGGCGTGCCGGTGTTGAGCGAAGCGCCGGTGGTGGGCGGATTGTTCCGCAACAGCAACGGCTCGTTTTCCAAGCGCGAACTGGTGATCCTGATCCGGCCCACGGTGATCGGTGAAGACGGCCAGTGGCCCGAGGCCGATGTGCCGGTGGCCTCGGCCCTGTCGCCCGCCAGCCCGCGCCCCATCGCGGCCGGCAACCCCCGTTGAGGTGACGCGCTCATGGCACGCCCCGAACGCATCCGCCTCGGCGACCTGCTGGTTCAGCAGGGCCTGATCACCGACGCCCAGCTTGCCGAAGCGCTGGCCGCCCAGCGCGCCACCGGCCGCAAGCTCGGCCGCATGATCATCGACAACGGCTGGGTCGATGAAATCCAGATTGCCAAGGCCCTGGCGCGCCAGTTGCGTGCCCCGTTCATCGACATGAGCCGCCGCAGCGTGCGCCCTGAAGTGGCGCGCCTGCTGCCCGAGATCCAGGCCCGCCGCCTGCGCGCATTGCCGATCGAAGAAACGCCCACCGGCTTGCGTGTGGGCATGGCCGATCCCACCGATCTGGCGGTGTATGACGAGGTGTGCCGCCTGGTCAAGCGCGAGGTCGAACTGGCGGTGGTGGTGGAAAGCCAGCTGCTCTCGGCCATCGACCGCTCCTATCACCGCACCGAAGAGATCGCCGGCCTGGCCAAGGAGCTGGGCAGCGAGCTCGCCAGCGTGCATGAAGAGCTGGGCGATCTGCTCGGCCTCAACACCGCGAGCACCGAAGACGCGCCGGTGGTGCGGCTGTTGTATTCCGTGTTCGAGGAAGCGCTGCGGGTGCGTGCCTCGGATATCCACATCGAGCCGCAGGAGCGGGTGCTGCGCATCCGCTACCGCATCGACGGCATGCTGCATGTGCAAACCGAGGCCGATCCCAAGATCGCCGGCGCGGTGGCGCTGCGCCTGAAGCTGATGTCGGGCCTGGATATTTCCGAAAAGCGCCTGCCGCAGGATGGCCGCTTCGCTGTCAAGCTGCGCGGCGGCGCGGTGGATGTGCGCATCTCCACCATGCCCACGCAATACGGCGAATCGGTGGTGATGCGGCTGTTGAATCAAAACGGCGGCCTGCTCTCGCTGAGCGCGCTGAACATGCCGCCACGGGTGGCGCAGGCGCTGCAACGCGCGATCGCCAAACCCAGCGGCATGGTGCTCGTCACCGGCCCCACCGGCAGCGGCAAGACCACCACGCTGTATGCCGCGCTGAACGCGCTCAACAGCACCGATCGCAAGATCATCACGGTCGAAGATCCGGTGGAATACCGCCTGCCCGGCCTCAACCAGGTGCAGGTGCTCGACAAGATCGATCTGAGCTTCGATCGCGTGCTGCGCGCCGCGCTGCGCCAGGATCCGGATGTGATCCTGGTGGGCGAAATGCGCGACAAGTCGACCGCCGAGATCGGCATGCGCGCCGCGCTCACCGGCCACCTGGTGCTCAGCACGCTGCACACCAACGATGCCCAGTCCACACCGATCCGCCTGCTCGACATGGGTGTGGCGAAGTACATGGTGGCCTTGTCGCTGCAGTTGGTGCTGGCGCAGCGCCTGATGCGGGTGATCTGCCCGCACTGCGCCGAATCGCATGAACCCGCCGCGCACGAACAAGCCTGGCTCGAATCGATGGCCGCGCCGGAAGAGCTCGCCACGGCCCTGCTTCGCCGCGGCCTCGGCTGTGGCCAATGCAACCACACCGGCTATATCGGCCGCACCGGCGTCTACGAGTTTGTGGAAATGACGCAGGAGCTGGTCGACGCGCTGAACCATGGCGACCCGGCCTTGTTCACACAGGCCGCGCGGCGCCAGATGGGCAACCACACGATCGTGCGCGATGCGCTGCGGCTGGTGCTCGAAGGCCGCTCCACGATCGAAGATGCGATGCGCATCGGCAACCTCGTCGAAGAGTCATGAACTTCCAATACACCGGACGCGCCATCGACGGGGCGGTGAGCGGCATGCTCGACGCCACCACGGCAGGCGCGGCCGCCGATCTGCTGATGGCGCGCGGCGTGACGCCGTTGACGATCAAGGCGGCGGCGGGCAAGGCGCGTCAGCCGCAGGCCGACGAGGCCACCCGGTTCGATCTCAAGCGCTGGATGATGCCGCGGGTGCAAACGGTGGATCTGCTGCTCTTCAGCCGCCAGTTGCACACCTTGCTGAAGGCCGGCGTGCCGATCTTGCGCGCGCTCGCCGGGCTGCAGGAATCGGCGCCCAACCTGCGCATGAAAGAAGCCATCGGCGCCGTGCGCCAGAGCCTGGGCTCGGGGCTGGAGCTGTCGATGTCGCTGGCCCAGCACCATCAGATCTTCGACACCTTCTACGTGGCGCTGGTGCGCGTGGGCGAGATGACGGGGCGGCTGGAAGAAGTGTTCCTGCGCCTGTTCCATCACATCGAATTCGAAATGTTCATGTCGCAGCAGATCAAGGCGGCGCTGCGCTACCCCACTTTCGTGATGATCGCGATGGCGGCGGCCATCGTCGTCATCAACGTGATGGTGATCCCGGCCTTCGCCACCGTGTTCGCGGGCTTTGGTGCGGAGTTGCCGCTGCCCACCCGCATCCTGATGGCCACCTCGTCGTTCACCATCGACTATGGCTGGGCGCTGGTGATCGGTGCGGTGGTGGCGTTTTTCGGCCTGCGGCGCTGGGTGGCCACAACGAGCGGCCGCCTGGTGTGGGATCGCTTCAAGTTGCGCCTGCCGCTGGCCGGCAAGATCATTCTCAAAGGCATGCTGGCGCGTTTTGCGCGCAGCCTGGCGATCTCGCTGAAGAGCGGCGTGCCGGTGGAGCAGGCGCTCAGCGTGGTGGCGCAAACGATCGACAACGCCCACCTCTCCAAGAAGGTGGAAGGCATGCGCGAGCATGTGGAGCGTGGTGAATCGATCCTGCGCGCCGCGGCGGCAACGGGTGTGTTCACACCGGTGGTGCTGCAGATGATCGCCGTGGGTGAAGAAACCGGCGCTGTGGACGAACTGATGGACGAAGTGGCCGATCTCTACACCAACGATGTGCAGTACGAGCTGAAGACCCTCGGCCAGCAGATCGAGCCCATCCTGATCATCTTTCTCGGCGCGGTGGTGCTGGTGCTGGCGCTGGGTGTGTTTCTGCCGATGTGGGATCTGGGCCGCGTGGCGCTCAAACATTGATCGCCGGCCATGTTGCACACCGCACCCTCCCGTTTTTCTCCGTATCTCGAGTTTGCACTCACCGTGCTCGTACTCGGATGGATCGGCGCCCTGGCGCTCGATCGCATAGCGCAGCTGCAGGCTTCCGCGGCCTCCGCGAAAGCGGCGACAAAAGCTGCGCAGACACGTTCACTGGTTTCGCTGCGCGAAGCCAGTGCCACGTTGTCGCCCTGTCTGAAGGCGCCCTCCGGGGCGTCGGATTCCGTTGTCAAACCTGTCTGTCCCTGAACCCTTCCGAACCCTGGAGAACTTTCATGAAATCCCGTCAACAAGGCTTCACGATGATCGAGTTGATCGTCGTCATCGTCATCCTCGGCATCCTTGCCGCCACGGCTTTGCCGAAGTTCATCGACATGCGCAGTGATGCGCAGACGGCTGCCACAAACGGCGTTGTCGGCGCTGCGGCCAGTGCGATGACACTCAACTACAGCGGCTGCGCTGTGAACAACAACGCACCACTGGCCAACAAGTGCATCAAGGTCGACAACTGCGACGACACCACCAGCATCATGCAAGGCGGCCTGCCCACGGGCTACTCGGTCGCCGCCGTGGCGCTGGGCACCGGCGCCGCGGGCTCGAATGCCGTGACCGCTACCTGCGCCGTCACCCCGCCGTCGGGGGCCGCAGTCAACTTCACCGGCATCTCCGCCGGCAATGGACCCTGATCTGGCATGAGTAGGGCCCGGACGCGGCGCCTCACGCTGGCACTCGCTGTGCCGGCGGGCGCCGCCCTGCGTCGCCTGCTGTGCTTCGCCGCGCTGGGTTCGTTGGCTGTCGGCGCCGCTGCGCAGACCACCTACACCAGTGCGTCCACCGCATTCAGCTGGATCGACGCCAGCGCGCACACCAAGGTGGGCTACAACACCACACCCTACAAGTTCAACGCCTCGACCGGCTGCGGCACCACGCCGCCGGTGCTTGACGACACGCTGAGCGATTCGATCCCACTCGGCTTCACCTTTCGATTCGGCACCACCGATTTCACCAGCGCCTACGTCATGACCAACGGCAGGCTGCAGTTCGGTAACACCACCTGCGGCGCCGGCACCAGCAATATCGGCCCGCCTCAAACCTACCCCTACGGCTACCCCGACGCGGGCATGAACGCGACGATGAAGGCGTTTGGCGT
Organism: Burkholderiales bacterium; assembly: GCA_031359975.1. Lineage (GTDB taxonomy): Bacteria > Pseudomonadota > Gammaproteobacteria > Burkholderiales > Burkholderiaceae_C > JANMAS01. The sequence goes on along the minus strand of JANMAS010000003.1, from coordinate 13,677 downwards.
CGACCTCGACCCCACCAACCTCGTCGACAAGCCCAACTATCCGTCCAGCGGTGCCAAGACGCCCTGCGCCAGCATCACCACCTGCTATGTCAGCGTGGCGACGATCGGCACCGCGCCGAGCCGCCAGTTCGTCGTCACCTGGAAAGGCGTGCCGGAGTGGGTGACGGCCGCCAACACCAGCGGTACGTTCGACCTGCAGATCATCGTCAACGAGGGCGGCAGCTTCGTCTACCAATACGGCACGATCAGCCACGGCGGCACCGGCACCGCGCAGATCGGGTGGCAGCTCGCCACCACCGACTATCAGGTGCTGAGCTTCGGCGCCGCCACCGAACCGGCGGCCAACACCGCGATCGCCTTCTACATCCCCGCGCCGGTGGCGGCCTATCGCTTCGACGAAGGCGCCTGGGTGCCGGGCCTGGCAGGGCAGGTGGCCGACAGCTCGGGCAACGCGCGACCCGGCATCGCCGTTGGCTCGGCGCAAACCACGGGCGGCGGCAAACTCTGCCGTGGCGCCAACATCCCGCTCAACACCACCGCGGCGCAGGTTGACGCGGTCAAGCTGGCCGACATCTCCAACGCCTCGTTGAACCTGCTCGGCTCGGGCACGGTGGCCTTCTGGTACAAAGCCAACACCGCCTGGAACAGCGGGCAGGCCGCGCAGCTGATGGATGCCGCCACGCAATCCGGCGAGTGGTTCTACCTGGCACGCAGCAGCACCGGCACCCTGGTCTTCGCGGTGCAGGACAGCACCGGCACCTTGCGATCCGTGGAAACCGCGGCGCAGACCTTCGCGGCCAACACCTGGGTGCACGTGGTGCTGTCGTGGAACTTCAACGGCCTCGCGGGCAGCAACCAGGACAACCTGCGCGTGGCGATCAATGCCGGCACCCCCACGCTCGCCAGCTTCACCAGCAGCGGCACGGTCACCACCAGCGTCGGCGCCATCTACCTCGGCGACAACGCGCTCGGCGCCGCCGACACACGCGGCACGGTGAACTCGGCCAATGGCGTGATGGACGAAGCGCAGATCTTCAACTACGTGCTGTCGGATTCGCAGGTCGACGTGCTGATCGCCGCCACGCGCACCTGCACCACGCTGTCGTTCGACCATCTCGAGTTGCAGAGCACCGGCAGCGGCCTCACCTGCACGCCCAGCACGATCACGGTTCGGGCCTGCGCGAATGCCGCCTGCAGCAGCCTGTACACCAGTGGCGTGGCCGCCATCATGACCGCCACCGGCGGCCCGACGACCCAATTCGACAGCAGCACCGGCAACGGCAGCGGCGGCGCTTTCGTGATCCCCAGCGGCAGCGGCACGGTGACCAAGGGCGTGCAGGTGACCACCGTCGGCACCACGGTGCTGGGCACCACCGGCGTGACGGTCACCACCTCGGGTGCGACGACCTGCAATTTCGGCAGCCCCTCGTGCAGCTTCTCGGCGGCCGACAGCGGGCTGTTGTTCAATGTGCCCGATCATGCGTCCGAGGCGGCGCAGGCGGTGAACGTGAGCGCGGTGCGCAAGGCCGACAACGCCGCGGTGTGCATACCGGCCTTTGCCAGCGTGAGCAAGAACGTCACCTTCACCTGCGGCACCACCAATCCGTCCACCGGCACGCTGCCGGTGCGGGTGGGCGGGCGCGCGTTGAACAGCGCCAACAACAGCGCCGCGGTGTGCGACAGCACCGGCCAGGCGGTGAGCCTGGCATTCAATGCCAGCGGCGTGGCCAGCACCACGGTGCAATATGCCGATGTGGGCCAGATGCTGCTCAGTGCGCGCTACACCGGCAGCGGCGGCGATGCCGGCCTGGTGATGCTCGGTAGCGACAGCTTCATTGCCGCGCCCGCTTCGTTTGCCTTCAGCGGCATCACGGCGGCACCCATCAAGGCTGGCAGCGCATTCGCGGCCAGCGTTGCCGCGCGCAACAGCAGCGGCAACACCACGCCGAACTTCGGCCGCGAAACCGCACCCGCCACCGTCACCCTCAGCCACACCCGCGCGCAACCCACCGGCACGGCGGCAAGCAACGGCAGCTTCACCGGCAGCGTGGGTGCTTTTACCTCGGGCGTGGCGAGTGGGAGCAACCTGGTGTGGAGCGAGGTGGGCAAGATCGACCTCACCGCCACGCTCACCGGTGCCAACTATCTGGGCTCCGGCCTCACCGCCAGCGGCAACACCGGCAGTGCCGGGGCGGTGGGGCGCTTCATCCCGCATCACTTCGATGTGGTGGTGACACCGTTCTGCTCCGGCTTCACCTACGCCGCGCAGCCGTTCGGGGTGAGGGTGACCGCGATGAACGGCCTGGCCTCGCCAACGCCCACCGTCAACTACGACGGCAGCGCCAACACCTCGCCGAACTTCGCGCAAGCCGTGACGCTCAGCGATGCCACCTCGCCCGCGCTCGGCGTGGGCACCTTCGGCGGCAATGCGGTGACCGCCGCCACCTTCGGCGCCGGTGTGGCCAACACCGCCTTGCCCGCCTACACCTACACCAGCAAGATCACCACGGAAAAAACCTTGCCCGTACGGGCCATCGATGTGGATGGCGCCAGCTCGCTCGGCTATGCCGAAGGCAGCACCTTGTTGCGCAGCGGCCGGCTGCGTTTGTCGAATGCATTCGGCTCGGAAAAGAGCCCGCTGGCGATGACTGTGCAGGCCCAATACTGGGGTGGCAACGCGTGGGTGAAGAACAGTTCGGACAGCTGCACCAGCGTGCCTGCGGCGTCGGTGGTGTTGTCGGGTTATCTCGACAACAAGGGTGCGGCCACGACGGCCTGGAGCACCACCGCGTCGACCTTCACCTTGCTCGGCGGCGAGCGCACGATCACCCTCAGCGCGCCATCGCCCACCGCCACCGGCAGCGTGGATGTGGCGCTGAATCTGGGCAGCAGCGGTGTGGATCAATCCTGCCTGTCGGCCCATCCCGCCAGCACATCGGCCGCACGGGCGTGGCTGCGTTCTCAGAACGGCGGCTGCTCGGCGCTGTGGGATCGTGATCCATCGGCCCGCGCCAGCTTCGGCATCTACACACCCGAAACCCGGAAGACCACGCATGTACGCGACATCTTCTGAGGCGCACGGCCGTTCACGCGCAACGGGCGCTGCCTCGCAACGCGGCTTCACGCTACCGGAGCTGATCGCGGTGTTGCTCATGGTGGCGGTGCTCTCGGTGGTGGCCGCGCCCAAGCTGCAAGGTGCGCTGAGCTTTCGCGACGATGGCTGGCGCGACCAGATCAGCGGCGCGCTGCGCATGGCGCACAAGACGGCGATAGGGCACCGCCGGCTGGTGTGCGCGGACGTCGGCGCCGCCGGAGTCACCTTGACGATTGCGGCGGCCAACCCGGCCACCACCTGCACCGCCACGCTGCCCGGCATCAACGGGCAATCACAGGTGGCCAGCGCGGGCGGCGCGGCGGCTGCCTCGGTGAGCCCGAGCGGCACGCTGTACTTCCAGCCCTCCGGCCGGGTGAGCACCGATGGGGCGGGCAGCAACGCCGCCGACCGCAGCATCAGCATCAGCGGCCAGACGCCGATTGTGCTGGTGGGGGAGACGGGCCATGTCGAATAGCTCGGCACACGGCCAGCGCGGATTCACGCTGATCGAGATGGTGCTGGCCATCGTGGTGCTCGGCGTGGGTGTGGCCGGTGTGCTGCTGGCGTTTTCCACCGTCACCCGAGGATCGGCCGATCCGGTGGTGGCGCAGCAGATGCTGGCCGTCGGCGAAGAGATGCTCGAAGAAATCCAGCTCAAGCCGTATCTGGCAACGCCAAATGCCGCGCCCACCAACACCTGCGCGCGCAACACCTTCAACGATGTGCTCGACTACAACAACTACAGCAGCGGCGCCGGTATCTGCACCATCGACGGCAGCGCGATCACGTCACTGTCGGCCTACGCGGTGAGCGTGCAGGTGGTGGACACGGCGCTGGTGGGCGTGGCCACCGCGCGGCAGATCAGCGTCACCGTGACACGCGGCTCCGATGTGCTCAAGCTCACTGGGTGGCGGACCGACTATGCGTCCTAGTTTGAACAGCGCTCCTGCTGAATTTCTTGGGGTCGAGGAACGCTCCGCCTGCGGTAGTTGCATCGACAGGGCGATGGCGGTGCCCCCGTTCTCCGACCCTCGCTCGCGGGGCGCTGTGGCGGCGGGCGGGGCGAGGCGGCTTCAACACCGGCGTGGCGGGGCGATGGGTGTCCCACCGCGAATGGGGCCTGCGCCCGGGGGCACCACCACCGCCCTGCGCATCGGGTGGCGGGGCGCGGCGTGGCGTGCTGCACGTGTCCCGGGCCACCTGCCCCGCCACACGCTCAACCCGATCTTTCAAGCCCACCGGCAACTCGCATGAAGAAGTCACAAGGCTTCACCCTCGTCGAGCTGATCCTCGTCATCGTCATCATGTCGGTGATGGCGGCCACGCTGGTGGTGTTTTTCAAGCCCGCGGTCGAAGGCTACATCGCCAGCCGTTCGCGTGCCGATCTCACCGATCAGGCCGATACCGCCATGCGCCGCATGGTGCGCGATGTGCGGATGGCGGTACCCAACTCCATCCGCATCCCGAACGCATCGTGTTTCGAGCTGATCCCCACCAGCGGCGGGGGGCGCTACCGCATGGCGCCGGACACGATCAACGGTTCGTCGATGCCGCTCGATACCAGCACGGCAACCACCGCCTTCGACGCACTGACGCTGTCCAGCAACCCGTCGATCGGCGATTGGGTGGTGGTGGGCAACCAGAGCCCCAACGATGTGTATGGCGGATCGAACCGCGCCGCGATCACCGGTGTCAGCGTACCGGCCGGCACCGCCGGGGCGAGCCGCATCGCCGTGGCCAGCACGCAGTTTCCGATCGGCTACGACGGTGGGCGCTTCACCGTGGTGCCCAGCTCGCAAGGCGCGGTGTTCTACGTCTGCAGCGGCGGCACGCTCTACCGCAAACGCAACTACGGCTTCAACGCCAGCTACCCGAGCGCCTGCCCGGCCACCACCGGCGCCGATGTGCTGGCCACCAACGTGAGCAGCTGCAGCTTCGTCTACGACCCCAACCAGGGTGCCACGCAGCAAAGCGGTTTTGTGTGGATGCAGCTCGAACTCACCCGCAGCGGCGAGAAGGCCCACCTGGCGATGGGCGCACACGTGGATAACGCGCCATGATTGGCAGCGGCCGCCGGCAACGCGGCTTCGGTGCCATTGCCGCCATCGTGGTGCTGGTGGTGATGGCGGCACTGGCGGCGGCTGTGGTGCGCTTCGGCGCGGTCGCCCAGTCCAATACGGCCCAGGCCGTGCTCGCCGCGCGCGCCGCGCCGGCCGCGCGAGCCGGCAGTGAGGGGGGCCTTTACCAGGCGCTCAAGGGCAGCTGGTCAACCTGTAGCCTCGCCAGCCAGACGCTCGATCTCACCGCCAGCAGCGGCTACCGCGTCACCGTGAGCTGCGACTCGAAGCCCTACAACGAAGGCGAATCGGCGCCTGGCGTGGCCACGGTGGTGCGGGTGTACACGATCGACGCAGTGGCCTGCAGCGGCACCGCCACCTGCCCCGACAACACCGCCGCCACCGGGCCGAATTACGTGGAGCGGCGGCGGCAGGTGCAGGCCACCAACTGACGCGCCGGGCTCTGTCAATGGACGGGTGGAACGGCAGCCGTCAGAAAATCCTTGAGCGCACGCATCCGGTGCCACCAGAAGATGTGAACCCTTTGTGATTGCGCCTGCCCGACGTTCGCAGACTTGAAGACACCGCGCAGCGCCGCGGCGGCGATGACGTTGGCGTCTCCAAACTTCTGCAGCCAATCTGCGGCATCAACCACGACTTCCTTGTTCAGGCGTTTGAAACCGTTGACTTCGGAGTTGGATGCCTTGCACTCCAGCGCCAGGATTCTTCCGTCGCGTAGCCCAACGACGAAGTCGGCGTTGTGCTGGCCCAAAGTGCAGGAGCGCATATAAGTGCCCCGGGCTGGAAAGTGGGCCGATTGCTGGATGCCGCCTTTGCGATTCTTGGCTGCCTCAAAGTTGACCGAATGAAGAATCTCCTGAACCTTGCCTTCGAGCGCTTTGCGCTCGTCGCCGCGACGGCCGGCCTGAACTGCGCTAACAGCCGTCAGCACGGCTGTAGCCAACTTGGCGGCGTGGAGCTCGGACTTCGTTGCGGCCCGCGCCTCGGCCACCCACGGGAAGCGTTGCGGGTCCAAACTGTTGCTCAGCAACTTGGATAGACCATCGGCGAGCGCCTGGCTATTGCGCAGCGCAGTCATGCTGAGCCTGGCACGCATGAGGGTCTGCAGGTCATCGGCCGATATTGGCGACGCGGCGAGACTGCGCAACGCGGCGTACTTGTCTTTGTTGGCAACGATGTCCGCAACCAGGGCCCTATCGGTGGGTGTGGCCAGAATTGAAGCAAGCGCGTCTACAACGGCATCCGCCGCAGCTTTCGACGAAGGAAATTTTTGCCGGTAGTCAGCCAGAGGTTCATCCAAGCGACGCTTGCGAAACTCTCCACGCGCGACGGCTGTGTCCCGACTGATCCGAAGGGCGCTTCCATGAACTGGTCGAATCGGGGAGTCTTTCGCTGAAGACATCGCAGCGACTGGGCCTACGTTGCCAGCTCGGCCGGCACGAGAATGCGCATCGCTTCGGAGGGTTCGAATTTCGTCAAACCGCCGGCATAGATACGCCCGAATTCCTGGGTCACATTTTTGTTGAGCCAAGCCACGAGTCGCGTCATCTGGCTCTCGGAAAATGGCTTGCGCGGGTAGAGGCCATGCGCAACGTTGATGAGTTGAGCTCCTGCCTTGTTGAGCGCAAAGGTCGGTGGGCGGCGCCCCATGTAAGTCATGACAATCGGCGCAGCGCTCTTGAAGCCGACAGACCACCACGGTTTGCGATGTCGCGCGATGTACGTCTCGTGGGCGCCGAGGTTACGCGCCCAAGCAAGGAAGCCGTCAACGGCATCCCTGTCGGCACTGTCCAGTGAACCGAGGTCTTCGGGGAGGCAAACCAGCCGGCGAAGTTCGGCGGCGTTGGAAATCACATGCTTGTCTGCGCGGGTGATATCCGCCGAATCGGTGATGGCCGCAAGCAAGTACCGTGAGGGCAACCTGGGTGTCCTTGCACCTTGAATCCACACCGAGTTCATTCCCGTGACTTGCCCGCGGGAGACTTTGAACATCTCGCCCAGCTCGATGTAGCCGTCGGGCCTCTCGGCTCGGCCACCCTTGACGAGGAACGACCACTTGGGCTCTGCTTTGGCGACGGCGATGTCTATCGGAGCGCCACTGGAGAGGCTGAGCAGTTCGTCGTCAGTCGCAATTTCGGCAAAGCGCAACTCGGTACGTTTCGAGCCGGGCGCGAAGCAGGTGATCGCCGCCGACACAAGGGCGTCTCCGAAGACCTGAACCGATGGGCTCACGACGAATACGTCCTGCCCACCGAGGCCATTGGTGAGCAGTTGCCGAAGCGCTTGACCATACTTGACGTCGAGCCACTCCGCAGCGGTGACGTAGCAGCCAATATCACCCGGCGAAGAAAGCTCCAGTGTCTTCAGGAAGAAGTGCAGATGCAGGCCAGCGAGCTGACTACCTTCGTGACCGAACCGGCTGAGCGTCTTGCTGTACCAGGCCTTCCAGTCGGCGCCAATGCCGTGGTGGCGAACGTATGGCGGATTTCCGATCCACAAAGTCGGGCCACTTGTTCGCGGTAGATCAAGCGCTCGAAAGTCACCCACCACCAGCTGCGCGCGATCGGCAAAGCCCGACGCGGAAATGTTGGCACGAAGGATCAAGGCGACGATTGGATCCAGCTCGACCGCGACAACCTTGGCACCCGGAAGAGCGCGGAGCCCGGCCAACGTGTATCGGCCCGAACCGGCGCCGGGATCCACCATTCGATGAATAGTTCTTCCTTGACGCTTCGCCCACGCGAACATGCCGTTCACAACGTGATCTGGCGTGAAGGTTTGGCCGCGCGCGCGGCGCTGCTCGGGGCTGTTGATGGCGCAGTAGGCGTCACCCAATGGGTCTTGCCCGGCTTGGATCGCAGCCCGCACGGCCCCAATCGTTGCAGCGTCCTTGGATCTCGCAATTCCCGAGATGGCTTCAAGTTCGCTTTCACTCAGGCGCGCATCACCGACGAGTGCGCAAGCGACGGCAAGGAGGGCCGCCATATCTGGCAGGCCGTCGGCCATCGAGTTGACGAAAAACGGGAGACGCTCTTGCTTCATAGGTGGGGGCCGTGGCGGAAGTCTATGCGAGTTCGACGCGGGAAGTCGAGACTGGGCATCAGCATGCTACCCTTGACAGATCAAAAGTAAGTTTTCGAATTGTTGAAAGTTCGTGCTTGATACACCGCTGCTGCGCCAGCTCGTTCGCTCAGGAAAGGCCGGAGAACTCGTTGCCAGAGGCGTTCCGGGTGGCTTTGTGCTGGCCATGCGAGACGGGTTGGACGAACAACTGCTCGAAGCACAGCGCGGTGGCGCCCGACGGTTCAAACGGCTTGAGGCAGTCGCTACCTATCTGAAAGATCTTGGCGCCCACTCGTTCTCAGTCGAGATCGAGCGATGGTCACGCGAAGCCCTCAAACTCTGACCGGCCCCCGCGCCGAAGCCTCGGCTCAACCTCGCGTGGCGTGCCGCCTCACACACTCGAGGTAGGCATGCCCATCCGGTGGCTGACCAGATCGTTGTGAGGCCCAGATCATTGCGCCCAGGCATTCCATCGCCTGATGCTGCGCCTCGTGCATCGAGTTCAGCCGCGCACCGAGCAGCTCCACCGCCTGGCGGATGCCGGCGGGCTGGTCGATGCTCATCTGCTCGGTGATGGTGAGATGCATCGACAGGTGCAGGAAGGGGTTCTCCCGCCCACCATCGACCGGGTACGTGGCCGCGACGGCGGCCTCGGCATCCGCCAGCTCGGCGTGATACTCGGGGTGCTCGTCGATCCATCGCGAGGCGATGGCTTCCATCGGCGACAGCGGCACCCGCGCAATCGGCGCGCGCGCCTTGGCATACGCCTCACAGAAAAAACGCCGCACATCGTGCTGGGACGGTTGAAACATTCCATGATTGTCGCTTTCGAATCCTGGCCCGTCATTCAGGATCCCTGGTTCTACGCGGTGGCGGCGCCTGCGGTGCTGCTGATGGGTTTGTCGAAGGGCGGATTCGGCTCCGGCTTTGGCGCGCTGGCGGTGCCGATGATGGCGCTCACCGTGCCGGTACCGCAGGCCGCCGCCATCATGCTGCCCCTGCTGGCGGTGATGGACCTGCTCGGCCTGGCCGCTTTCGTGCGCCATCGGGATCGCGCGCTGCTGCGCTGGCTGCTGCCGGCAGGCTTGCTGGGCACGGTGATCGGTACGCTGTCGTTCGGCCTGCTCAGCACCAAGGTGGTGGCGGGTATCGTCGGTGCCATCACGTTGGCCTTCCTGGCCATCCGTTTGTTGTTTCCGCCGCGCGCCGATGCGCCGCCGCCGCCGCGCTGGATGGGCTGGCTGCTCGGCACGGTGTCGGGTTTCACCAGCTTCGTGGCGCATGCCGGTGGCCCGCCGGTCACCTTTTTCCTGCTGCCGCAGCGGCTGAGCCCGGTGGTCTTCACGGCCACCACGGCGGTGTTCTTCACCGTGGTGAATGCGTCGAAGTGGGTGCCGTATGCCTGGCTGGGCCTGATCGACACCCGCGGCCTGCTCACCTCGCTGGTGCTCGCGCCGCTGGCGCCGATCGGCGTGTGGGTGGGCGCGCGCCTCACGCGGCGGGTGAAGCCGGCGCTGTTCTTCGGGCTGGTCTACGCCGGCATGTTTGCCACCGGCGTCAAGCTGCTGTGGGATGGGTTGCGCTGAGCTGAGCTGAACTGATCCGAGCGGAAAGTCAGCCGCTGGCCTTGCGCTCGGCTGCTGAGTCGGCGCTGCTTTCGGCAGGTGCTTCGCGCCGATGCCAGCCCTCGCGGTTGAGCAGGTTCTGGGCGCCGCCCGCGCGCTCCTGCGCGAACATCTGTTCGAGTTGAATGCGGCCGGCCTGGGCCATCGAGATCAGCTTGGATTCGTCGCGCAGGTGCGGGGCCGCGGCTTCGAGCTGCTCGATCGAATGGCGGCGAAAGCGGAGCGCCAGCGTGCGTGCCTGATGCGGCTGAAAGCCCAGGGTTTCGAGCACGCTGCGCGCGCTCATCAGCGCCGAGTCGAGCGTATCGCGTTCGATCAGCGTCACGCCGCGCTCCTTGAGTTGGTAGAAGTGCTGCACATTGCGCGCGCGCGCCACCACGGTGAGGTGGGGAAAGTGCTCGCGCGCCAGATCGGCCACTTCGAGGCTTTGGGCCATGTCGTCGATGGCGAGCACCAGCACCTTGGCGGTGGGCGCCCCGGCGATGCGCAGCAGATCGAGCCGGGTGGCATCGCCGTAGAAAACACGCCAGCCCCAGCGCCGCAGCGTCTCCACCGAGTCGGCGTTGTGCTCCAGCACGGTGGCGGCCAGGCCATTGGCAAACAGCATGCGGCCGACGATCTGGCCGTAGCGGCCGAAGCCGGCGATGATGACCGGCGCTTCCTGCGTCTCGGCGATCTCGTCGAGCTGTTTGCCCGGCAGGCAGCCTTCCAGCCGCGGCACCCAGTAGCGATCGGCCAGCACCAGCAGCAGCGGCGTGAGCAGCATCGACACGGTGATCGCCGCGACGATCATCGATGCCGTGGTGGCATCGACCAGCGCGGCGCCGCCCGCCGCCTGCAGCACCACGAAGCCAAACTCGCCGCCCTGCGCCAGCAGGATGATGAAGGTGGAGCGTTCGAGCAGCGGGATCGGCATCAGCCGCGCCATGATCGTCAGCACCCCCGCTTTCACCAGCAGGAACACCGCCACGATGGCCAGGATGGTGAACGGGTGCGCGGCTACCACGCCAAAATCGATGCCCATGCCCACGGCGATGAAAAACAGGCCCAGCAGCAGGCCCTTGAAGGGCTCGATGTCGGTTTCCAGCTCGCGGCGGTATTCACTTTCGGCCAGCAGCACGCCGGCCAAGAAGGCGCCCAGCGCCATCGACAAACCCACCGCCTCCATCAGCGCCGCGATGCCCACCACCAGGGCCAGCGATGCGGCGGTAAAGATCTCCGGCGTCTTGCTGCCGGCGATCCAGCGCAGAAAAGGCCGCAGCAACAGGCGCCCGCCCAGGATGATGGCGGCGATCACGCCCACCGCCTTGGCTGCGCCGATCCACGGGCTGGTGGCATCGTGGGCATCGGCGGGCACCACCGCCAGCAGCGGGATCAGCGCCAGCACCGGGATGGCGGCGATATCCTGGAACAAGGCCACGCTCAACACGCCCTGGCCGGCCGTGGTGGGCATCTCGTTGCGTTCGGCCAGCACCGACAAGCCGATTGCGGTGGACGACATCGCCAGGGCCAGCGCCGCCACCAGCACCACCCGCCAGCCGGGACTCGTGCCCAGCGCCATCAGCGCCCCCATGGCCAGCGCGAACAGCAGCGCCGCGCTGCCCAGGTACTGCGCCGCGCCCCAGCCGAAGATCGGCCGGCGCATCGCCCACAGCCGGCGCGGCTCCAGCTCCAGCCCCACCAGAAACAGCATCAGCACCACGCCGAACTCGGCAAACTGCAGGATGGTGGAAGGATCGGTGACGAGCTTCAGCACCCACGGCCCGATGACGATGCCGGCAGCCAGGTAGCCGATGATCGTGCCCAGGCCGAGCGCGCGCGATACCGGCACCGCGATCACCGCGGCGGCGAGGTACACCAGGGTCGAATTCAGCCAGTGGCTGTGTTCCATGAGGTGGCTTGGCTAGGAGAAAGGTGAAGCGGGGCGGGGCCTGCTGAACTCAGGCGGCCTCGGGGCGGGCGTGGGCGGGCACGTCGACCAGCGACAGGTGCGGTTGCCGCGCCAGGCCCGGCCAGTTGGGATGGCGCCGCAGTTGATCGATCATCGACGCCACATGCGCATCGATCTCGGCATCGCTCACCCGGTGCGCGCCGTGCAGCACCAGCGGCGGCGCGAAGCGCATGCCGGTGAGCGCGGCGGTTTGCCGGTAGGGCGGCAGAAACTCGTCGAAAGTGTGGTTGTTGTAGCTCTCGGCGCGGTAGGAATCCTGCGGCCCGCCGGTGGACGTGACCAGCCACAGATCCTTGCCGCGCAGCGCGGTGCCGCCGGGGCCGTAAGCCCAACCAAAAGCCAGCACGTCGTCCACCCACAGCTTCATCAGCGGCGGCATCGAATACCAGTGGATCGGGTGCAGCCATACGATCAGCTTCGCCAGCGCCAGCGCCTTTTGCTCGGCGGCGATGTCGATCAGGTAATCGGGATAGCGGGCGTACAGATCGCGCAGGTCGATACCCAGCTCCGGCGGCAACCGGCGCAAGGCCCGCATCAACCGCACCGTCACCCGCGAGTGCTCCAGGCTGGGGTGGGCTGCGATTACGACGATGTCGGTCAATGGAGCCCCTCGTCCGCCGAGTTTGGCGCTGGGCCCGTGTCGAGGGTCATGTCGGTGATCCTTGGGTCAGCATGGCTTGCCCATTACCATACCGCGATTCCAGGATGCATCCGAGGTCAAGCCCATGCCGGTGATTGCCGTCGCCAACCCCAAAGGTGGGGTGGGCAAAAGCACCCTTGCCACCAACCTGGCCGGCTGGTTTGCCCAGTGTGGCCATGCGGTGATGCTGGGTGATCTTGATCGCCAGCAGAGCTCGCGGCGCTGGCTCGCGCTGCGGCCGGCCAACCTGCCCCCGATCAGCGGCTGGGCGGCGGGGCCGGACGACATCGTGCACCCGCCCAAAGGCACCACGCACGCGGTGCTCGATTCACCGGCGGGCCTGCACGGCAAGCGGCTGGATGCGGTGATGAAGCTGGCCGATCACCTCATCGTGCCGCTGCAGCCCAGCCTGTTCGACATGCAGGCCACACACGATTTCCTGCTCGAACTGATGGCGCATCGCCGCGCGAGCCAGGTGCGGATCGCGGTGGTGGGCATGCGGGTGAAAGAGACGGCGCTGTCCAACGATCGCCTGCATGAATTCGTGGCCGGCCTGCCGGTGCCGACGGTGGCCTATCTGCGCGATACGCAGAACTACGTGCATCTGGCCGCCCACGGCCTCACGCTGTGGGATGTGGCGCGCAGCCGCGTCGAGCGCGATCTGGCGCAGTGGGAGCCGCTGGTGCAGTGGGTGACGAAGCGCTGAAGGAGAAACGAGATGAAGGTGCTCCTGGTCGACGACCACCCGCTGATCATTGCGGCACTGTCCGATGTGATCCGCACGATGGTGGGCGAGGTGGTGGTTACTGGCGCCGGGTCGGCCCAGGCGGCGCGTGAGGCCTTGGCCGCCGACGCCGAGCTCGATCTGGTGCTGCTCGATCTCAAGCTCGGCGACGACGACGGCTTCGAGTTGCTGGCCGAGATCCGCGCCGCCTATCCGGCGCTGCCGGTGGTGGTGGTGTCGGCCTCCGATCGCGGCAGCGACGTGATCCGCGCCATCGATCTCGGTGCGATGGGCTTCGTGCCCAAGCGCGCATCGAGCGAAACTTTGTACGACGCGCTCAAGCTGGTGATGGCCGGCGGCATCTACGTGCCGCCGCTGGCGCTGGGCGCGGATTCGGCTTCCACACCCAAGCCGGGCAGCGTGGCCGCCTTTGCGCACGATCAGGCCTATCAGGGCGCCCCCACGGCGGCCTCGCTCGGCCTCACGCCGCGGCAGGAAGATG
>JANMAS010000188.1:0-1615 GCA_031359975.1 Burkholderiales bacterium | reverse complement strand
CGCGCCTTGGTCAGCCCACCGACCTTGCTGATCTTCAGGTTGATGATGTCCATCGCATCGTCGGCCAGGGCTTTCATCAAACTGCCGATGTCGCCGATCACCTCGTCCAGCACGAAGGGGCGCACGGTGCGTCGGCGTACTGAAAGGCATTCTTCGTAGGTGGCGCAGGGTTGCTCGATGTACACATCCACGTTGGCCACAGCGGCGGCGATGCGCGCGGCTTCGGCTCGCGTCCAGCCGGTGTTGGCGTCTGCCACCAGGATGTCGCCAGCATCGAGTATGGCCCTCGTCTCGTGGATGCGCAGGATGTCGGTGTCGGCGTTGCCTCCCACCTTGAGCTGGAACTTGGTGTAGCCCTCTCGTCTGTAGCCCGCGATCTTGCTAGCCATGGCCTGCGGTGACTCTTGCGAGATGGCGCGGTACAGCGCGATCTTGTCCTGCGCCGCGCCGCCCAGCAGTTTGTAGACCGGCATGCCCGTCACCTTGCCCAGGATGTCCCAGCAGGCAATGTCGATCGGCGCCTTGACGTACGGATGGCCCCGTAGAACCGCGTCCATGTGGCGGTTGATGTTGCCGAGATCCAGCGGGTCGAGGCCGATCATCTTGGGGCCCAGTTCGGCCAGGCCCGAGCGCACGCCCAGCGCGTAGGCCGGCAGATAGGCCGAGCCGAGCGGGCAGCATTCGGCATAGCCCGTGATGCCGGCATCGGTCTCGACGGCGACCACGGTGGAATCGAACACGTCGACGAAGTTGCCGTTGGACCAGCTGTACCGGCCTTCGCGCAGCGGCAGATCGACCTGCCAGTATTTGATGGCGGTGATCTTCATTGCTTGGCCCAGGACACGTACCAGGTCTTGAACAGCCGGAGCTGGTTTCTCGCAAACGTCTTCTGGCTTTCCGACAGCACGTCGGTCGGGTTGAAGTGGTGTTCGTACTCGGGGTTGCCTTCGAGCAGCATCAGGCACTTGTAGAACAGCACCAGATCGACGCCTTCATCGAAGGTTGAGAGTACTTTCAACGCGGCTTCCAGTTCCAGCGCCTGACGGCGCGCCGTGGCATCGCCCTTCGCGGCCTTCTGGCACAACGCGGCCAGGTGCAGCACTTCTTTGGGCAACACATTGCCGATGCCGGTGATGGCACCCGTGGCACCGCAGTTGACGTAGCCGTGGAAGACTTCGGTATCGACGCCCACCATCAGGGTCAGCGCCTCCGAGCGGCCGGTGATGTGTTCGGCCGCATAGCTCATGTCTTCGGCGCTGCCGAATTCCTTGAAGCCGACCAGGTGCGGGTACTTGTCATGCAGCGCAAAGAACAGCTCAGCCTTGGTGGCGAAGCCGTAGTACGGGCTGTTGTAGATGACGGCCGGCAGGTCCACCGCGGCTTCGAGAATGCCCGCGAAGTGCGCATGCTGTGCCGCGGCTGAAGACCCGCGCGACAAGACCCGGGGGATCACCATCAGGCCGGCCGCACCCGTCTTCTTGGCATGGGCTGCGAGCGCTGCGGCTCGCATCGGGTTCTGCGCGCCGGTGCCGACGATGACGCGCAGGCCGGCCTTCACGAGGCCTTCCACGCCCGTCATGCGCTGCTCGTCGGTCAGCAGCGGCCAATCGCCCAT
>JANMAS010000559.1:0-3463 GCA_031359975.1 Burkholderiales bacterium | reverse complement strand
ATGGCCACCCGTTGACGCTCGCCGCCCGAAAGCTCGGAGGGCCGGTGCATCACGCGGTCTTTCAGGCCCACACGCTCCAGCACGGCCACCGCGGCGGCGCGCGCGGTGGCGGTGTCCTGGCGGCGAATGCGCAGCGGCATGGCCACGTTGTCGAGCGCGGTGAACTCGGGCAGCAGATGATGGAACTGGTACACAAAACCCAGATGCCGGTTGCGCCAGGCGCCCTGTTCGGCGGCGCTCATCGACACCATGCCGCGGCCCATCAGCTCCACCGTGCCCACGCTGGGTGCATCGAGCGCGCCCAGCAGATGCAGCAGCGTGCTCTTGCCCGAGCCGGAGGTGCCGACGATGGCCAGCGTTTCGCCGGCATTCACCTGCAGATCCACGCCGCGCAACACATTCACATGCAGGCCGCCTTCGTTGAAGCTCTTGGCCAGCGCGGTGCATCGCAACACCACGCCCGTCTTGCGCGCGGGCTGAAGCGTTTCACTCATAGCGCAGCGCCTCGGCCGGATTCACACGGCTGGCACGCCAGCTCGGATACAGCGTGGCCACGAAAGCCAGCACCAGCGAGGTGATCACGATCGGCAGCACATCGCTCATCTGCGGATCGCTGGGCATGCGGCTGATCACGTAGATGCTGGCCGGCAGGAAAGCCACGCCCAGCAGCCGCTCGATGGCCGGCACGATGGTGCCCACGTTGTAGGCGATCAACAAACCGCCGGCCGCGCCGGCCAGCGTGCCGATCAGGCCCGCCGCCGCGCCCTGCACGATGAAGATGCCCATGATCGAACGCGGGCTGGCGCCGAGCGTGCGCAGGATGGCAATGTCGGCGCGCTTGTCGGTCACCGTCATCACCAGCGTGGAGACGAGGTTGAACGCCGCCACCGCCACGATCAGGGTGAGGATGATGGCCATCACGCGCTTTTCGATCTGCACAGCGTCATACCAGTTGCGGTTGGTGCGCGTCCAGTCGCTCACGCGCAATCCGGCGGGCAGCGCGGCGCGCAGCTCATCGGCCACGCCACGCGCGGTTTGCGGATCGCGCAGCCGCAGCTGCACGCCCACCGGCCCATCCACCTGGTACAGCCGCGCTGCATCATCCACATGGATCAGCGCCAGCGCGCTGTCGTACTCGAAGTGGCCGGTATCGAAGATGCCCGACACGGTGAACTGCTTCAGCCGAGGCACCACGCCGGCCGGTGTGACCTGCCCGCCCGGCGCCACCAGCGTCACCTTGTCGCCCTCGCGCACACCCAGGCCGCGCGCCAGTTCGATGCCGAGCAGGATGCGCCATTCGCCCGACTTGAGCGTGGCAAAGGTGGAATCGCGCAATCGGGCGGCCAGGTCGGTGACGGTGGCTTCTTCGGGTGGCGAGATGCCGCGGATCACGGCGCCGCGCATGTCGTCGCCGCGGGCCACCAGCGATTGCGCCGCGATGAACGGCGCGGCACCGATCACGGCCGGGTTCTTGCGGGCTTGTTCGGCCAGCTTGCGCCAATCCGGCAAGGCCGTGCCTGAAGGATCGCTCACCTCCACATGCGGGATCACGCTCAGCATGCGATCGCGCACTTCTTTCTGAAAACCGTTCATCACCGAGAGCACGATGATCAATGCGGCCACGCCCAGTGCGATGCCGATCACCGAGATGAACGAGATGAAGGAGATGAAGCCGTTGCGGCGGCCCGCCCGGCCGGCACGCGTGTAGCGCCAGCCGATCTCCCATTCAAACGGTGTGGACAAGGTGCAGCGCCAGGGTTTTAAGACATCGGGCCTGGATGCTACCTGAGGGCCCACAGCCGGCGCTTGGATCACCGAGCCGGATAATCGCTCGACATGCCTAGCCCAGCCGTCGCCAACGAACCTCACCTGCTGATCCCGTTCGCGGCGCCGCTGTCGCCCGCCGGTGCCCATGCCCTCAAGGATTTGCCGCTGCCGCACCTGGAGCGGCTGCTGGCACGTGCGCAGCCGGCGCAGACGCTGGGCACCGACGAATGGCGCATGACACCCCCGCATGAGGTAGCCATCGGGCAGGCGCTGGGCTGGTCGGCCGAGGATGGGCTGTGGCCCTTTGCGGCACGGCACGCACAGGCGGACGGCCTCAACCCTCAGCCCGGCGAAGGCTGGGGCCTGCTCACCCCGGCGCACTGGCATCTGGGCACCGAGCAGATCAGCATGATGCATCCGGCCGAGCTGCATCTCGACAACGCCGATTCGCGCGCGCTGTTCGATGCCATGCGCCCCCTGCTCGACAGCGAAGGCTGGGCGCTGCACTGGGCCGCGCCGCTGCGCTGGTATGCCGTGCATCCCTCGCTGGCCGCCCTGCCCTGTGCCTCGCTCGATCGGGTGATCGGGCGCAACGTGGATCCGTGGTTGCCGCCCACCGAGCTGGCGCGGCGTGTGCGCCGATTGCAAAGCGAAGTGCAGATGTTGCTGTACACCCACCCGATCAACGACGAGCGCGAAGCCCGCGGTGCACTGACGATGAACTCGTTCTGGCTCAGCGACTGCGGTGCGGCGACGCCCGCTGATTTGCCCAGCTCGCTGCAGATCGACGATCGCCTGCGCGAGCCGGCGCTGCGCGAGGATTGGGCTGCGTGGGTGGACGGCTGGCGCGCGCTCGACGCCGGGCCCGTGCAGCAGCTCCTGCAGCAACTCGACGCTGGCTCGCCGGTGCGGATCACACTGTGCGGCGAGCGCCTGGCGCGCCGCTACGAGGCCAGGCCGCAGGGCTTGTGGAGCCGGCTGCGTGCCGGCTGGCGCGGCACCAACGTGCAGCGCGAAATGGCGCCGCTGTGAGCGCAACGAATTCGCCAGCGCTCGTGCTGCGCGACTCACCACCGCGCATCGCTTTCGCCCTCGAACAAGCCGGCGTGCACCCGCTGCTGGCGCGCCTGCTCGCCGCGCGCGGCGTGCGATCGGCCGACGAGCTCGACGACGCCCCATCGCGCCTGCTCGCCCCCGCCACCATGGCCGGCACCGGCTTGGCGGCGCAGCGCCTGGCCGACGCCATCGAGGCCGGCGAGCGCATCCTGGTGGTGGCCGACTACGACTGCGATGGCGCCACCGCCTGCGCCGTGGCGCTGCGTGGCCTGGCGATGCTGGGCGCGCAGCCGCACACGCTGGGCTACATCGTGCCCGACCGCCAGATCCACGGCTACGGCCTCACACCGGCGATCGTCGATCTGGCCGCCGCACAAAAGCCGCAGTGGATCGTGACCGTTGACAACGGCATCGCCAGCCACGCCGGTGTGGCGCATGCCCGCTCGCTGGGCATCCATGTGCTGGTGACCGACCATCACCTGCCGGCGCAGATCGATGGCGTGGTGAGCCTGCCCGATGCCGATGTGATCGTGAACCCCAACCAGCCCGGTTGCCCGTTCGAGAGCAAGGCCATCGCCGGTGTCGGTGTGATGTTCTATGTGCTGCTGGCGCTGCGTGCCGAGTTGCGCGGCCGCGGCCG
>JANMAS010000538.1:0-13546 GCA_031359975.1 Burkholderiales bacterium | reverse complement strand
CGATCTGGCGTCGATCGACTGCAGGAACTTCACCAGGTTGTCGCGATCGGTGGCGTTGGTGAGCGTGTCAACACCCGTGCCGGCGCTGCGGTGCGTGATGTTCTTCATCACCTTGTCCAGCGAATTGGCCGAGCCGTTGTGCAGGAAAACCTGCGGGAACGCATGAATCGACAGCAGCGACGGCGGCACCAGTCCCGCGGCGCCGAGCGGTGCGGCCGCGTTGGCGCGCACTTCGTTGAAGAAGCTCGAATCGAAGGTGCCGACCTGCCGCAACTGATCCACCACCTGCCCATCGATGATGGTCACGCCGGGGCCGGGCGGCGGCGTGAAGTCGACGCGGCTGCTGGTCCACTGCGGGCCGCCGTGGCAGCTCTGGCAGTTGGCGTTGCTGAACACCGTGCGTCCGGACTTCACCAGCGAATCCTTGGCCTTGAGCGGTGACAGGGGCGAGCGGATGCCAAACTGCTGGAACGCCTTGATCGCATCCCAGGCGCCCACGCCGCGCACCTTGAGCTGGTTGCGGCCGCCGTTGGCCAGCGGCGTCAGGTTGGTGACGGCGGGGTCGGGCGTGATGCCGTCGGCCAGCACGATCAGGCCGAGGCCGCCGGAGACGCCACGGATGTTGAGTTCGAAGTCTTCCTGCTCGTCGCGTTCGCCCGACCAGTTCAGCACCCGCATCGCGCTGCGGTTGGCTACCGTCTGGTCAAAGTCGGTGTGCTGCGGCAGCGTGCGGCGCGGGCCGGAGCCGAAGATCCACACCACGTTGTCCGATGTGCCGGCCGGTGAGTGGCAGGCGGCACAGGAGCCCCAGCCCTTGGCCGACATGCGGCCAACGATCGGCGTGGTTGATCCGGGCGGCGGATCGAAGTCGCCGATGGCGCTGTTGTAGAGCTCCTTGCCGATGTGGATCTTGTCGGCCTGGGTGCCCGGGGTGGGCAGGCTGGCGGATTGCATCGTCGTCAGCACCTGCTCGGGCACGCTGCCGAGGTTGATCACCGACACACTGCGGGAAATGAAGTTCAGCACGTAGGCGCGGGTGTCGGTGCTGTTGATGACGATGCCGCGCGGGTTCTTGCCCACCTTGATCTGCAGCACGCGTGTGGCGTCCAGCGGATCGGTCTGCACGGTCGGGGCGCCGGTAGTGGCGTTCACCGCCACCTTCACCAGGTGGTTGCTGCCGGCGCTCACCACGTAGCCCTGGTTGGCGTTGGTCTTGAAGGCCATCGCCCAGGGTTGGGTGACGAAGAGCTTGTCGGGGTTGGTCTGGTCGGCCACCGCGCGGTGCATGTTGATCGTCTGCCCGGCGTCCAGTCGGGTGTTGCGATTGACCACCGACAGCAGGCTGTGCGTGTTCACATCGAAGCGCACCGGCCCGTTGGGCGATGCGCCGGTGTTCGGCAGGTAGGCAAAGTTGCCCTTGATCGCCACGTTGGCGAGCTGGTTCGGGTAGGCGCCGGTGGTGAACTGGAAGTTGGCGGGGTTCAGTGGATCACCCGGCGGGATGCGCCCGAGCGCATCGCCCAGCGCCTTGAAGCCGCTATCGGCCAGGGCATTCACCACCACGTCGGCGAGCACGGTGTTGTCGGCCGTGGCAATCAGCCGTACATGGCCGGCCTTGGCGTTGTCGGCACCGTCGATGCGGTTGTCGAAGGGCGTGGACAGAAACTGCGTCACGTAGACGGTTTCGTCGTCGTCGAGGCCGTCACCGTCGTTGCTGATGGCCAGGCCGCGTGGCTCGAAGCCCACCCCGGTGATGGTCTTGATCACTTTGTCGGTGTTGGTGTTGATCACCGAAATCGTGTTCGAACGCGCGTTGGCCACATACAGCCGCGTACCGTTGGGCGTGAGCGCCAGCGCCGTCGGCTCCGTGCCCACCGTGATCTGATTCTGCTGGCCGAAGATCAGGTTGGGCAGATCGGTGGGGATCATCGTGACCGTGCCGCTGACAGTGTTGGCCACGTAGGTCTTGGTGCCGTTGGGCAAGAGCACCACGCTGTTCGGCTCGGTCTGCACCGTCACCTCGGCGATCTTGACATTCGAGGCGCCGTTGACGTTGAAGAAGCTGACGCTGTTGTTGTCGGCATTCACGGCGGCGAGAAACGCGTTGTCGCCGGTCAGCGCCAGGGGCTGGGAGGAGGTGGGGCCGGCAAAGCGGGTGACGGGTGCGGCCGCGGCGCTGGCGGCTGCCAGGGCCAGCGTCAATCCGGCGACGAGCAGGGTGGCGACGGGATGGTTGGCGGCGATGGTGCGGAAACGTCCGGGGCGCGGTGCCGGGGGGGTGGCTCGTGGAAGCATGACGGGTGGTCCTTGGGTGGCGAAGGCACATCGGACGGTTGCCCGCCCACAGACCCTGAACACACATCGACCAGGGCCAAGTCCTCGTCATCCTCGGGCGTTGGTCATTCGGCGCAAACGGCGGTTTGTCCCGCCGATGGCCTCGAATCGGGGGAGCGCGCGGCCAACTCGGGACAATCGACCCAACGGCGGACCCAACGGCGGCGCTCAGCGTGGCGCCTGGCCGAAGCCCTGCTCGCGTGCCATCACGATGGCCATCGCGCGCGACTGCACGCCCAGGCGGTCGAACAGCGTCGACACCTGGTTGCGCACCGTCTTCTCGGACAAGCCCATGGTGGCGGCGATCTGTGAGTTGTCGCGCCCCTGTGCCAACAGCTCGAGCAGCTCACGCAGGCGCGGCGTGAGCGTGGCCACGGGGCCGCCATCCACTGCGGCACCGGCCGTCGGCAGAAAGCGCTCGATCGCCTCACGCGCCACCTGCCAGCCGGCTTCGCTTTCGAGCAGCAGGTGGTTGCGGCTGTCGATGGTGACCAGGTTGGCGCCCGGGATCTGCATCGCCAGCAGGCGGCCTTCCTCGAACGGCACCCGCGCATCGTGGCGGCTGTGCAGCACCAGTGTCGGGCAGCGCACACGCGGCAGCAGGGCGGTGATGTCGATGGTGTTGAACTCGCGCATGAAACGCGCGGCGTTGGTGGGGGATGTGGACACCCGCTCCAGTTCATTGAACCAGGTGTGCTGCTCGTGGGTGCCGCCGGGGATGAACTGGGTGGTGAAAAACTGGCGGAACGACGCATCGGCACGGCCCCAACCCAGCTCGGCCAGCCGGCACATCATTTCAGCCTCTTCGGCCTGCTCGCGGTTGTTGCTGCGCACCAGGCGGCCGCGCGCATAGCCGCCCTGCAGCACCAGGTGCGTGACGCGCTCCGGATGGCGCACCGCATAGGCTACCGCGATCGAGGCCCCTTGCGATACACCGAGCAGCGCAAAGCGCTCGGCACCGGCGGCATCGGCCACGGCTTCGAGATCGCGCACCCAGCTCTCGAAGCTGAGATCGGCCACCTGCCAATCCGACAGGCCACAGCCGCGTTCGTCGTAGCGCAGCAGCCGGTGGCGCGCCGAAAAGCTCTGCAGCACATGGCGCCAGATCGGGCTTTCCCAGTCGTATTCGAGATGGCTCAGCCAGGTGGCGGCCTTGATCACCGTGGGGCCCTGGCCGCTGGCGGCGTAGGCCAATCGCACACCATCGTGGCTGCAGAGAAATCGAATCTTCTGCGTGAGCGCGGTCATGGTGCCTTGGGGGTTGGCCGGTGGTCGATTTTGGCATCAAAGCTTTCGCGCGCAGTGCCGTTTGTCAGCCATCGCCACAGTCTCCAACACCACTTTTTTGCAAAAATTGCGCTTCAAAATAGGTGTTAAACGATTAAAAGCCTATTTTAATTGGCAAGAAATGAGAAAATTATTGAGCTCAGTCGGATATGTGCCTATCATGATGGGCATTAAAGCTGTTTATATTTATATTAATGAGCACTTTTGTTGCACCAACGCAGGTTGCCGAGCACATCACCCAACTGGGCCAGCGCATCCGCCTGGCACGGATTCGCCGCGGCTGGTCGGTGGTCGAACTCGCCGGCAAGGCCGGCGTGAATCGCAACACCTTGACGGCCCTGGAACTCGGCAAGCCCGGAACGGCCATGGGCGTGTGCGTGACGGCACTGTGGGCGCTCGGGCTGGACAAAACGCTGGCCGCGGTGGCCGATCCCGATGCCGATCTCCACGGCAAGGCGCTTGAAGAGGCGCGCCGCCCTGTGCGCGCCGGCAAACCCAGAAAGGCCCGCAACGAATATGACTTCTGATCCACCAGCCCCGGCGTTGCGGCAACTCCCCCTCGTTGCGGCACGAGCACCGCGGCGCACGCCGATGTCGAAACATCGGGAAGCCTACACGTACATCCAGCTTCCGGGCACCTTGGACACGGTGCCGGCCGCGCTGCTCAAGGTGCAGACCCTTCCCGACGGCACGCAGGTCGGACGCTTTCGCTACGGCGACCGCTATCTTGAGCGGCGAGACGCGGTCGCGCTGGATCCCTTCCAGCTGCCCTTGGACAGGATCGTCCATGAGTTCACCCGGCTCAAAGGTATCCCCGGTGCCGTGCGCGACGCGAGCCCTGACGCCTGGGGCCGACGCGTGATCGAACACAAGCTGGAGCGAGGCGCTCAAGATCTGCACGAAATCGATTACCTGCTGCATGGCCCGCAGGATGGCGCGGGAAACCTGAGCTTCGGTCTGAAGGCCGAACCACCCGCACCCAGACGCCAATACAACCGCACGCACCAGTTGGCTGACCTGATCAATGCCTCTCAGGCGATCGACGAAGGCAAGCCGGTGGCAGCCCATCTGCTGGACCAACTCGATCCGGGCACCAGCATGGGCGGTGCGCGGCCCAAGGCCACCATCGAGGATGCCAACCATTTGTGGCTTGGCAAATTCCCTTCCAGGGATGATCGCTGCAACCTGCAACGCATCGAATACGCCACGCTCGAACTCGCCCGCCACGCAGGGCTGAACGTGACTCAGGCGCGGCTGCAATCAATCGGTGACCGCGACGTTCTGATGCTCCAGCGATTCGACCGCGAATACCGCGAAACCCGCGCCGACAGCGGCTACCTGCGGTCGGGTCTGGTCAGCGGGTTGACGGTGCTCGAATCGGGCGACAGCTATCTGGATCGGGAGCGCTGGTCGTACCCGCTGCTTGCCGACAACCTGCGTCGCTGGTCCGACAAACCCGAGGCCGACTGCGCTGAGCTTTTCCGGCGCATGGTCTTCAATGCCGCCGTGACGAACAACGACGACCATCCACGCAATCACGCACTGCTGCACCGGCACAAGGGCTGGCGGCTGTCGCCCGCCTACGACCTCGTACCCACACCCGTGGTGAGCCTGGAGCGGCGTGATCTGGCACTGACGGTGGGCACGTACGGCCGCACAGCGAGCATCTACAACCTGTTGTCGCAATCCGGCCGCTTTGGCTTGTCGGCCGAAGCGGCGCGCGCGCAGATCGATCAGATCGTGGCCGCGGTGCGCCCGTGGCGCGAGCACTTTTTTGCCTGGGGTGTATCTGCCCCCGATGTGGATGCCATCGCACCGGCGTTCCTGCCAGTGTGCTTCTTCTTCGAAGCGCGGCCCGATCAGTGATCCGTCACCACGCTGTGCGGGGCCGGTGACGTGGCCAGCGCCGTCGAGAAAAAATCGATGAAGCTGCGCACCTTGGCGGTGAGGTACTTGCGGCTGGTGTAGGCCGCGAACAGCGTGCGCGCGGGCGCCTCGTAACCCGGCAGCACCCGCTTCAGATCGCCGCTCAGGAGGTCGTCGGCCACCAGCCAATCGGGCAGGTAGGCCATGCCGATGCCGGCGTGCACCGCGTGGTAGCTCAACGTGGTGTCGTCGGATTTCATCGTGGCGCTCAGTTGCAGCCTCACCTTGCCGGCGGGGCCGAGCACGTCGATGCCATCGAGATTGACGTAAGTGGGCAGGATCGCGCCCACACGCTGCAGATCGGCCGGGCCCTTGGGCTGGCCCACGCGTTTCAGGTAGGCCGGTGTGGCCACCAGATGAAACGGAAGCTGGCACAGCGGCCGCACGATCAGCGTGGGCGATGGATCGCTGCTCACGCGCAGCGCCAGGTCGTAGCCTTCTTCCACCAGATCGACCCGCCGGTTTTCGAGCCGGATATCGATCATCACCTGCGGATAGGCCTGCTTGTAGGCGGCGAGCACATTCACAAAACGCCGGTTGGCACACCACACCGGCGCGGTGAGTTTCAGCACGCCGCGCGGCGCTTCCTGGCTCAGGCCGATCGCCGCCTCGCCGGCCTGCAGCGAATCCAGCGCCTCGCGGCATTGTTCGAGGTACACGCTGCCGGCCTCGGTGAGGCTCAGGTGCCGGCTGGTGCGGTGGAGCAGGCGCGCACCGAGCTGCCGTTCGAGGTGCGCCACATGTTTGCTGGCCATCGCGGTGGAAAGCTCCAGGCGGCTGGCGGCGGTCACGAAACTGCCGCTGTCCACCACTTCGCGAAACACGCGCAGGCTGGTCAAAGTGTCCATGCAAGGTTTCTTATCAAGAAATGATGCATGAACTGTACTGATCTAGATCAAATGGTGGGAAAGTTTTAATCTTCGCTCCATACCAAGCGTTCGCGCCAGGAGATCACGATGACCAACCTTCCGACCACCGGCAGCTCCCGCCAGCCCACGTTCTACCTGCCACACGGCGGCGGCCCCTGCTTTTTCATGGAAAACACCCGTGGCCCCGCCGGCATGTGGGATGGCATGGCGGTGTTTCTGCGCGGCCTCATCGCCACGCTGGATGTCAAGCCCAAGGCGGTGGTGGTGGTGTCCGGCCACTGGGAAACACCCGGCTTCGCGGTGAACACGGCGGCCAACCCGGCGCTGCTGTTCGACTACTACGGCTTCCCCGACCACACCTACCGCCTCACCTATCCGGTGCCGGGCTCGCCGCAGCTCGCGCATCGTGTGCGCGGCTTGCTCGAAGGCGCGGGCCTGGCCACCAGCGAAGACGCACAACGCGGCCTCGACCACGGTGTGTTCGTGCCGTTCCTGCTGCTGCTGCCGGACGCCGATGTGCCCATCGTCGAAATCTCGCTGCGGGCCGATCTCGATCCGGCCGCGCATCTGCGGGCCGGTGCGGCGCTGGCGCCGCTGCGTGATGAAGGCGTGCTGGTGGTGGGCACCGGCATGAGCTTTCACAACATGCGCGCCTTCGGCCCGGCCGCGGCCGAGCCGTCGAAGCGCTTCGACGTGTGGCTCACCGAAGCCGCCACCGCGCCCACCGCCGCTGCGCGCAACGAGGCGCTGATCGGCTGGGCCGATGCACCGGCGGCACGCGCTTCGCATCCGCGCGAAGAGCATCTGCTGCCGCTGATGGTGGCGGCCGGCGCGGCGGGCGATGACCTGGGCACCAAGGTCTATGAAGACCAGGTGCTCGGCGCCACCGTATCGGCGTTCCGCTTCGGTTGAACGTCGGCTCAACGGCTCTGATCCACCTAAGATGCCGACGCCCGGCGATTCGGACGCCGGCGCCGGTGACCTCGATTCACTCATCACAACCACAACCCGAAGGAGTTTCCTCATGATGTCCACCTCTGCCCATATCCCGCGCGCCCAGGCCTTGCTGCGCATCGTCACCGGGTTCCTGTTCATCCAGCACGGCACGGCCAAGTTCTTCGGCATGCCGCATGTGGAGATGTTCGATGGCTTTCAGCCGATGTCGCTGATGGGCGTGGCCGGCGGCCTCGAAATCGTGGGCGGCTTGCTGGTGCTCATCGGCCTGTTCACCCGGCCGGTGGCGTTTGTGCTGTCGGGCTTCATGGCGGTGGCCTACTTCATGGCCCACGCTTCGCAAGGCGGCCTGCTCACCCCGATCCTGAACGGGGGCGAGCTGGCGGTGATGTTCTGCTTTGTGTTCCTGTTCCTCAGCGTGGCCGGCGGCGGCACCTGGAGCGTGGACGCATCGCGCGCCTCACGTTGAGAATCACGGTTGCGGCGGTGTTGGTGCCGGGCCGGGTTTTCCCTGGCGGAGGGTAGGCCGCCCGCGTTCTTGCCGAATTGTGATATCGGGCGGTGGGGTCTTTACCCAGAATCGGTCTCCATGGCTTGGTCATCGTGCCGACTTGCGATTCGCAGTCGCCGATGCGCAAGCCCCAGGAGGAGATTCACGATGCTCACGAATCCGTGCCAGCGCGGCCGCCAGCGGCCCTTCCTGGTGTTGGCGGCGGCCCTGACCATCGCCGCGCTCGTGCCGGCGGTTGGCCACGCGGCGGTGGCCAAGGGCCAGGTGCCCGCCGAACTGCCGGCCGAGACCCTCGGCACCGCGATTCTCTCGGCCACCGACACCGAGCGCATCTATGTGGCAGACGTGGCCATCAGCCACATCTCGGACAGCCGCATCCGCGTCTTCGATGCCCGCAACGGCAAGTTTCTGGGCATGATTTCCACCGGCTACGTCGGCAACTTCACGCTCAGCGCGAAGGCCGACGAACTCTACGTAGCCACCACCTACCTGAGCCGCGGCACTCGGGGTGACCGGGTGGATGTGCTCGAGGTGCACGACACCGCCACCCTGGGCTTCAAGTACGAGATCCAGCTGCCCAGCAAACGCGCGCAGGCGCTCACCTACCGTGGCCTGGTCCGCACCAGCGGCGATGGCCGGTTTGTGCTGGTGCAAAACGCCACGCCGGCCACATCGATCACCGTGGTGGATCTGGCGCAGCGCAAGGCGGTGGCCGAGGTGCCCACGCCGGGCTGCTGGGGCATCCTGCCTTCGGCCACCCACGCCAGCCGGTTTTCGATGCTGTGCGGCGATGGCAAGGTGGCCACGGTGACGCTCGACGACAAAGGCCAGGTGAGCGATCGGCAAGTGAGCGAGAAGCTCTTCGATGCCGACGCCGATGCGTGGTTCCACCATGCCGAACAGTCCGGCGATCGCTACTGGTTCGTGTCGTTCAAGGGCACGCTCACCGAGCTCGATCTCGGTGGCGCGATGGCGGTGGTGAAGTCGTCACGACCGCTGGTGGACGCTGCCGGCCAGCGCGCCGGCTGGCGGCCGGGCGGCTACCAGGGCTTCGCTGTCGATGCGTCGGGCAAGTGGCTGGTGCTGGCCATGCACGACAAAGGTACGGAAGGCTCGCACAAGCGCCCCGCCAAGCAGTTGTGGACCGTCGATCTCACCTCCGGCAAACGCGTGGCCACCGCACCGGGCATGGGCATCGTCTCGTTGACCTTCTCGCACAACGGCCAGCGGCTGCAGGCCCTCGACGGCGAGACCGGCGCGATGCATGTGTGGCGCTTTGCCGGTGCCGCGGCGATGCAGCCGATGACCACCGTGAAGCGCGCTGGCGAGACATCGATCCATCTTGAGTCGCACGACTGATCGGCCCGGCCATGTCGATCGACTCTGCTCTCGACCCCCTGGCGGTGTGGATCTGCGCGGCGCTGATCGCCACGCTGTTCGCCCACGCGGCGATCACCAAGCTGGTTGATCTGCCCTTGCTGGAGCAGCATCTGGCGGTGTATGGCGTGCCGTTTTCGTGGCTGTCGATGACCCGCTGGCTGCTGCCCGCGATCGAGCTGACCGCCGCGCTGTTGTTGCTCACGCCCTGGCGCACGCTCGGTGCGCTCATCGCCTGTGCGGCGCTGATCGTCTACGCCGCCGCGATGGGATACCACCGAATGCAGCGGCATGAGCTCGACTGCGGCTGCGGTGGCGAGCCGCTGCCGGTGTCGTGGGCGCTGGTGGCTCGCAACCTCGCACTGGCCGGCCTGGCTTCGGTGGCCGCCATGCCGATGGTTGCGCGGGCCATGGGCTGGCGAGATTTTGCGGTGGTGGTGGCCGCGCTGATCCTGGCCACCTTGCTCTACGCCGCTTTCAATCAGGTGCTGCGCCATCGTGCCAGCCTGGGCTTGCGTCAAAACCTCGGGAGAACCTCATGGATGCACTGACAGTCTCGGTGGTCTTGCTCTGGATCGCGGTGCTGGCGCTCGCG
This sequence comes from Burkholderiales bacterium, assembly GCA_031359975.1. Lineage (GTDB taxonomy): Bacteria > Pseudomonadota > Gammaproteobacteria > Burkholderiales > Burkholderiaceae_C > JANMAS01. The sequence goes on along the minus strand of JANMAS010000538.1, from coordinate 3,693 downwards.
GTGATGCTGTGGGCGCTCTCCCGGCAGGTGGGTGTGCTGTTCGAGCGGGTGGCGCCGATGGGCGCGCTGGTCACCGATGCCGGCCCGCCGGTGGGCGCGACCTCGCCACGTTTTGCGCTCACCGGCATTCAGTCGGAGGTGGTCGAACTCGGCGGGGCGCAAGCGCAGCCAACGCTCGTGTTCTTCCTCTCGCCCACCTGCCCGGTATGCAAGAAGTTGATCCCGGTGCTCAAGGCGCTGGTGCGCGACGAGCGGCGGCATCTCAAGGTGGTGCTGGCCAGCGATGGCGAAGCGGCCGAGCACCTGGGCTTCGTGCGCCAGTACGGCCTCGAAGCCATGCCCTATGTGCTGTCGAAAGACCTGGGCATGAGCTTCCGCGTGTCGCGCCTGCCCTATGCCGTGTTGCTCGACGCGCAAGGCGTGGTGGCCGCCAAGGGCCTGGTGAACTCGCGTGAACAGCTCGACAGCCTGCTCAACGCCCACGACATGCACACGCCGACGATCCAGCAGTACCTGAGCGGATCACCCGCCTGACCCCTGATATTCACGGAGACATCCCCATGCGTTGGCTCTTCAACCTGATCGACAAACAAACCGAGCGCAGCGTGCGCCGTGTGGCCCACAGCCATGGGCGCCGCAGCGTCATCGGCCGCCTCGGTGTGGCGTTGGTCGGCGGCGCGGTGCTGCCGATGCTGCCCTTCGACCGCAGCGGCCAGTTCATGAGCGCCAACGCCGCGCCGGCCCCCGGCGGCAAACTGGCCAAGGCCGAAGACCCGACGCAGTGCGAGTACTGGCGCTACTGCGCCTTCGATGGCTACCTGTGCACCTGCTGCGGCGGCTCGCTCACGCAGTGCCCGCCGGGCAGCGAAGCCTCCAAGGTGAGCTGGGTGGGCACCTGCCTGAACCCGGCCGACAACCGCCACTATCTGGTGTCGTACAACGATTGCTGCGGCAAGGGTTCGTGCGGCGAGTGCCTGTGCAACAACAACGAACGCGAACGCCCGGGCTACCGCATGGGCGTGCACAACGACATCAACTGGTGCATGGCCAACACCAGCTCGATGTTTCATTGCACCACGTCGATCATCGTGGGTGTGGCGTGATCCTTCAGCCGATGCTGGCTGCAACGCTGGTGGCGATGGTGACGGCCATGGCCTCACCCGCCCATGCACAAGCCGACGGCCAGGCCTTGTTCGGCCAGCATTGCGCGGCCTGTCACCAGGCCGATGGTTCGGGTACGGTGGGCCTGGCGCCGCCGCTCAAGGGCGATCACTGGGCCAGGCTTGGCGCCGATCGCGCCTACCTGCCCACGGTGTTGCTGCATGGCCTGTCGGGCGCGATCAAGGTGGGCGACCTGACCTTCGTCGGCAGCATGCCGGCGTTCGATGCGCAACTCGACGACGCATCGCTTGCGGCCATCGCCTCGCACCTGCGCAAGCTGCAAGGCGCGGCCACCGACGAGCCCTATACCGCGGAGCAGTTCAAGGCGCTGCGCCAGGTGGCCGGCAGCCCGCCGCAGTCGCGCCAGCGTCGCGCGCAGTTGCTCGGAGGCTGATGTGACGCGCGAGCTCGGCATCGCGACGGCTTTGCTGGTGCTGGCCACCTCGGCGCTCGCCGGTGTCAATGGGCGCCAGGCACCGCCCCGGCCCGACGCCGAAACCCACGCCCCGACCACGAGTGTGCGCAGCAACTATGTGGTGCATTGCGCCGGTTGCCACGGCATGGACGGTTCGGGTTCGGCGCTCGGTCGTGTGCCCGACATGCGCCGCCTGGGCCAGTTTCTGCAGATCGACGGCGGCCGCGATTTCGTGATCAAGGTGCCGGGCGTGATGGGTTCGGGCCTCGACGATCGACAAGTTGCCGATGTCACCAACTGGGTGCTGACCACGCTGGCCAAGGCATCGGTGCCCGCCGATCACATTCCCTACGACGAGTCCGAAGTCCGCCGCGCCCGCTCCACCCCGTTGGTGGACGTGGCGGCGGCACGGTTGAAGTTGGTGGAGCAGGCACGCGCGCAGGGCGTGTCCATCGACTGACCCGCTGCAACGAATCCCACAAGAGCAAACGCCTCCCCCCGAGGCACACCAGGAGTTCGAGGCCATGAAGATTCAGGTCATGTGCGCGGTGATCGCGCTGCTCGGCTATGCCACGGCCGCATCTGCCGCCACCGATGCGCAGGCACAGGCGCTCGGCAAGGATTTGACGCCGATGGGCGCCGAACGTGCCGCCAACAAGGATGCGTCGATACCGGCCTGGAGCGGTGGCGACATGAAGGCTCCGGCTGGCTGGAAGCCCGGCCAGGCGCGACCGGATCCGTACGCGGCGGACAAGGTGTTGTTCAGCGTCGATGCATCGAATGCCGACAAGTACAAGGATCGGCTCAGCGAAGGCCAGACGGCGCTGCTGAAAACGCTCAAGGGCTACCGCATGGATGTGTACCCCACACGTCGATCCTGCGGCTATCCCGATGCGGTCTACGACAACACACGCAAAAACGCCACCGGCGCCAAGCTGGCGGCCAACGGCTTCGACCTGGAAAAGGCGGTGACCGGCGGCGTGCCGTTTCCGATCCCCACCAACGGCGCCGAGGCGATGTGGAACCACAAGCTGCGCTGGCTGGGCGAAGGCCGCATCGAGCGGTATTCCACGGTGTTCTCGCAGCCGGGCGACGGCAAGTTCGTGCCGCTGGTTCAGGATCAATTGACGGTCACCTCCAACGGCGATCTCGCCGGCAAGCCGATCCCCGAAGGCGAAGGTGTGGAGTACCGGCTGCTCAATGAAGTGGTCACCCCCCCCGCACGCACCGGCGAGCTGATCCTCCTGCACTACTTTCTCAACAAGGACAACGACGCCTGGCTGTACTTCCCCGGCCAGCGCCGTGTGCGCCGAGCGCCCACCTTCTCGTACGACAACCCGGTGCCGGGTTACGAAAACCTGCTGGCGGTGGATCAATACCCGATGTTCGGTGGGCGGCTCGATCGCTACGACTGGAAGCTCGTCGGCAAGCAAGAGCTGTTCGTGCCCTACAACACCTTCCGCTTCAACGACCAGGGCCGCAAGCTGGCCGAAGTGTTCGGCCCGGATTTCCCCAAGCGCGAGCTGGTGCGTTATGAGTCGCACCGGGTGTGGAAGATCGAGGCCAACGTGAAGGCCGGGCAACGCCACACATTCCCGAAGCGGGTGATCTACCTCGACGAAGACACCTGGATGATGCTGGCCGCCGATCTGTACGACGCGCAAGGCAAGGTGTGGCGGGTGCAGGAGTCGTATCCCTACACCGCGTGGGAACTGCCGGCCTGCGTGTACCAGGGCTACACCGCCTATGACCTGAACGTGGGCCGCTACATGGCCGACAACATGCCGCAGGAAGGCAAGGTGGATTGGCTCGCCGGCCGCGAAGGCCGCATCGATGCCAACAAGTTCAATCCCGATGAACTGCGCCGCGCCGGCGCACGCTGAAGGAGCCACCCCATGACCACCCGCTCACGCGCTCGCTTCGCGATCACTTCCACCGGGCTCGCCGCGCTGGCCTGCCTGCTCGCCGGGCCGGCTCACGCGGTGCGCACCACCACCGAAGGCGGCACCGAGATCGACTTCAGCTCCACGCTGTCGTATGGGTTGCAGGTGCGTATGCAGCCCCGCAATCTGCAGGCCATCGGCAACGACAACGGTGGCCAGGTGCCCACCGGCGCG
>JANMAS010000516.1:0-13007 GCA_031359975.1 Burkholderiales bacterium | reverse complement strand
CCAATCGCGCCCGAAAGCGCGGTGGGTGATGCGGATGCCTACCGGGGCCTGGCGGCGTTTGTACTCGTTGATCTTGATCAGGCGCGTCACCCGTTCGACGTCGGCCCGGGCGTATCCGGCTTCGACGATCTGATCGATGCTCTGGTCGTCTTCAATGTAACGCGCCAGGATCGCGTCGAGCACTTCATAGGGCGGCAGGCTGTCCTGGTCTGTCTGGTCGGGCCGCAGCTCGGCGGAGGGGGGCCGGGTGATGATGCGCTCGGGGATCATCGGCCCGATCGAGCCATCAGCACGGCGTGTGGGCTGTTCGTTTTTCCAGCGCGCGAGCCGGAAAACCAGCGTCTTGGCCACATCCTTGATCACCGCAAAGCCACCCGCCATGTCGCCGTACAGCGTGCAGTAGCCGGTGGCCATTTCGCTCTTGTTGCCGGTGGTGAGCACGATGGCGCCGTGTTTGTTCGACAGCGCCATCAGCAAGGTGCCGCGGATGCGGGCCTGGATGTTCTCTTCGGTGGTGTCTTCCGCCAAGCCGGAAAACTCGCCGGCCAGCGAGGCCTTGAACGATTCGAACATCGGCGTGATCGTGATCTCGTCGTAGCGCACGCCCAGGCGCTCGGCCATGTCGCGCGCATCGATCCAGGAGATATCGGCCGTGTAGGGCGACGGCATCATCACCGTGCGCACCCGGTCGGCACCCAGCGCATCCACCGCGATGGCCAGCACCAGGGCCGAATCGATGCCGCCGGACAAACCGATGATCGCGCCGGGAAAGCCGTTCTTGCCGATGTACTCGCGCACACCCAGCACCAGCGCACCCCAGGCCTGGGCCTCGACGCTCGGCAGCTCGGTGATGGCGCCCGCGGGCTGGCCCGCCTCATCCAGGGTGATCATGCAATCCGCAGGCTCGAACAAGGGGGCCCGGGCGGTCAGGCGGCCTTGCGCGTCGAGTGCGAACGAACCACCATCGAACACCACTTCGTCTTGCCCGCCCACCAGGTGCGCATACAGCAAGGGCAGGCCGACGGCCCGCGCCCGCTCGGCCATGCGGGCCTCGCGCTCCTCGGCCTTGTCGAGGTGAAACGGCGATGCATTGATAACGCACAACAGCTGCGCGCCGGCTTCCAGCGCCGCACGCGCCGGCTCGTCAAACCAGGCGTCTTCGCAGATCAGCAGCCCCACGCGCACGCCGCCCACCTCGAACACCACCGCGCCAAGGCCCGCGTCGCGGCCGGAGACGAAGTAACGCCGCTCGTCGAACACCTGGTAGTTGGGCAGCTCCCGTTTGGCGTAGGTTGCCACCACGCGGCCACCGGTCAATACCGAGGCCGCGTTGAAGCGATGCTGCACCGCCATAGACTTGCTGCGTTCGTCACCCCTGTCGCCCCATTGATGCGGATGCCCCACCACCAGATGCAAGCCTTCCAGGCCCGCCAGTTCCTGCGCCAGGGCTTCGAGCCGCTGGGCGCAGGCCTGCATGAATGCCGGTCGCAACAACAAGTCTTCGGGTGGATAGCCGGTGAGCGCCAGTTCGGGCGCCACCACCAGCAGCGCTCCTCTTGCATGGGCCGCACGCGCGCCTTCGGCGATCTGGCGCGCGTTGCCGTCGATATCGCCCACCGTGGCGTTCATTTGCAGCAGCACGGCTTGGAGACGCGGAACCGGAGGCATGGGCATGGCGGATGAATCAGTCGGATCGAGTGGGCATGTTATCCGCGTGATCCGCGATCCCGCCGAGTTGGATGCGCAGGCCTGGGATGCGTTGCTGGCACGGCAGGACGCGCCCACGCCGTTCATGCGGCATGCGTATCTGCTGGCGATGCACGCTTCGCGGAGCGCGGTGGCCGACAGCGGCTGGGATGCGTGTTTTCTGGCCCTGTTCGATGGCGACGAACTCGCTGCGGCGATGCCGGTGTATGCCAAGTCGCATTCCTATGGCGAGTATGTATTCGACTGGGCCTGGGCCGACGCCCACGAACGGCACGGCCTGGCCTACTACCCCAAGCTGCTGTGCGCGGTGCCGTTCACGCCGGTGCCCGGCGATCGCATCCTGGCGCGCGACGCGCCATGCCGTGCCCTGATGCTGCGGGCGTTGCGCGACACGGCGGCCAACGCGGGCTTGTCGTCGGCGCACCTGCTGTTCATCTCCGAAGCGGATGAAGCCGCCGCACGCGCGCAAGGCTGGCTGATTCGCGACGCGGTGCAGTTCCACTGGTGCAACCGGCAGCCGGTGCCTTACAGCGATTTCGCCGACTTCCTCGCCAGCCTGCAGCGCGAAAAGCGCAAGAAGATCCAGCAGGAGCGCAAGAAGGTCAGCCAGGCCGGTGTGCACTTCACAAGCTACGGAGGCACCGAGATCGACGACGCGCTGTGGAGCTTCTTCCACCGCTGCTACACCCTCACCTACCGGGCGCACCGCTCGACGCCCTACCTCACGCGCGACTTTTTTCGCCGCATGGCGCAGACGATGCCGCAAGCCTGGCGCCTGTTCGTGGCCTGGCGCGGTGAGGAGCCCATCGCCGCGTCCCTCGTCGCGATCGACGAACCCGGCCGTGTGGCCTATGGCCGCTACTGGGGCTGCGTCGAGCACGTGCCCTGCCTGCACTTCGAGGCCTGTTATTACCAGCCGCTGCAGTGGTGCATCGAACAGGGCTTCGCGCGTTTCGAAGGCGGCGCGCAGGGAGAGCACAAGATGGCGCGCGGCTTGTTACCGGTGCGTACGGCCTCCGCACACTGGCTGGCACATCCCGCGTTCGAACGCGCGATCGCCGACTACCTGGCGCGAGAGGGCCAGGGCATCGAGGCCTATGTGGACGAGTTGCGCGAGCACAGCCCCTTCAAGGCCACACCTGCAACGAGCAAGGTGCCGGGCACATTGCCCGACACCCCCGCATTCACTGGCCCTTGAAATCGCCGCCTACGGCGATCACCAGTCGCGACGGATCGATGTACTTGCGCCAAGCGGCGATGGCTGACTCCGGCGTCACCGCGGCGATCGCATCATCGAGCTGCTGCGACACCAGCGAGGTACGGCCGAGATAGGCGTTTTGCAACAGCGTACCGGCTACCGCGCCATCTTGCGCACGCGCCAGGCGACGGCTGCTGAGCATGCCCTGCTTGGCTTCGGCCACTTCCTGCGCCGTGAAGCCAAGCTTCAACGAGCGATCCAGCTCTTCACGAAAGGCAGTTTCCACCTTGCCCCGATTTTGCGGAGCGAAGATCGCGCCCACCACCCAGGTGCTGTTGGCATCGATGGGCGACCACTGCACACCGCTGCCGACGCCGTAGCTCAGGCCCTCGTTCTCACGAATGCGCTTCCATAGGCGCGAGTTGCCGCCGGAGCCGAACACGAAGTTGGCCACCTGCAGCGCCGCGTGGTCGGGGTCGAGTTCGCGGATCGGCAAGGCCAGGCGGCCGCGCAAGTTGGCGTTTTGCTTGTCCGGCGTTTCGATCGCGATGTGCGTGCCCGCCACATTCACCAAGGGCTTCGGGATGCGGGTGAACGGCGTTGCAGCCTGCCAGCCGGCGAAGCCATTTTCCAGCGCGGCGCGTACCGCATCGGCGTCCATCGCACCCACGGCCGCAAACTGCGCGTTGGCCAGGCCGACAAAGCGCTGATGGAACTGCTTCAGTTGCTCCACCGTCAGCGCTTTCAGATCCTGTTCCACCTCGTCCACCGTGCGGGCATAGCGCAAATCGCCGCGCGCATAGGGGTTGCCGTAACGATCGATCGCTTCCTGTGCCAGGCTCTCGGGCTCCTTGCGCGCTTCTTCGATCTGCGCCAGGCCTTCGCGGCGCACCTCGTCGAGCGCGGGGGCCGGCAGGGCCGGCTGGCGCAGCATCTGGGCGATGAGCGTGATGGTGTCCGGCAAGGTGGCCTTGGTGGCCACGATGCTGGCCGACAGCGAGCCGCCGTCACTCGAAAAACCCACCTGCGCCTTCAATTCGACCAGCCGATCCTGCACCTGTTGGCGAGACATCGTCGTCGTGCCCTTGTCGAGCATGCTGGCCAGTGTGTCAGCCACTTGTTCCTGGCCCTTGAGCGAGTTTTCGTCACCCATCAGCAACCGCAGCTGCGCCTGCACCACCTCGCCGCGTGTGCCCTTGGGCAACAGCGCCACCTTCATGCCCGGTGCGATATCGAAACGCCGGGTGCGCGCTTCGATGTTGGCCGGCGAAGCGTCGAAGGCCTCCGCCTTGGCGATGGTGGCCACCGGCTTGAACTGACTGAACTCGGCGACCAGATCGACATTCGCCGGCTTGGGTGCACGCTCGGCCTTGTCGGCGGGCAAGAACACGGCCAGCGTGCGGTTGGTCTGCTGCAGGTACGACACCGCGACGCGGTTCACATCGGCGAGCGTCACCGTGCGGACGCGGTCACGCAGCAGGAAGAACAGTCGCCAGTCGCCCTGGGCCACCGCCTCCGACATCGCCACGCCCACACTCTCCGGATTGGAGAATTGCAGATCCCAATCCTTGAGCCACTTGGCACGGGCGCGATTGAGCTCCTCCTCGGTGATCGGCTGGGTGCCCAGCGTTTCAACCGTACGCAACAGCGCCTCCCGCGCCTTGTCGACATCGCCACCGGGCGCCAGCTGGGCGCCGAAAAACGCAAAGCCGGGATCGTGCAAGGCCGCATTCGCGGCGAAAACGCTGGCCGCCAGCTGGGTATCGACCAAGGCCTTGTGCAGGCGGCCGCCGGGCGCGTCGGACATGGCCATGCCGAGCACTTCAAATGCCGCCGTATCCGGATGCGGCCCTGGCGGCACATGGTAGTTGGCCATCAGCATCGGCGCGCCGCCGCTGCGGCGCAGGGTGACCTGCCGTTCGCCGTCCTGCACCGGATCGATCGTGTACAGCAGCGGCAGCACCCGCTTCGGTTTGGGAATCTTGCCAAAATCCTTGGCCACCCAGTCGATCACCTTCGCGGGATCGAACTTGCCGGAGACGATCAAGGTGGCGTTGTCGGGCTGGTAGTACAGCCGGTAAAACGCCTGCAGGCGGCCGATGTCGACGTTTTCCACATCCGAGCGTGCGCCGATCGTGCTCTTGCCGTAGTTGTGCCAGCTGTACATGGCCGAGAAACCACGCTCCTGCAGGATTCGGCTCGCGTCGTTTTCACCGCGCTCCATCTCGTTGCGCACCACGGTCATCTCGGTATCGAGATCCTTGCGCGCGATGAAGCTGTTCACCATCGCGTCGGCCTGCCAGGCCAGATACCAGCGCAGGTTGTCTTCGTTGTAGGTGAAGGTGGCGAAATAGTTGGTGCGATCGAGCCAGGTGCTGCCGTTGGCGCGCAGCCCGCGCTTGGTGAACTCGGGCCACACCTTCGGATGCTTGGGCGTACCTTTGAAGATCAGGTGCTCCAACAAGTGCGCCATGCCGGTTTCGCCGTAGTTTTCGTGCCGCGAGCCCACGCTGTAGGTCACGTTGACCGTGGTGCTGGGCTTGGACTCGTCCGGCGCCAGAAGCACCGTCAGGCCGTTGGGCAGGCGGTATTCGTCGATGCCCTCCACGGTGCGCACCGGCTTCAGCGGCGCCGCCGTGGCGGAGATGCTGGCGCCCAGCGCCAAAACGGCCATCGAGCCGGCCATGAAACAGGTACGCAAAAGCTTCAACCGCTTCTCCCTGGTGGTTCCTGGTAGGAATTGTTCGCCCGCGCCAGCCGGGTGGGCTGGCGCAGCGGCCAATCGGCCAATCGGTCGTTCGGGCCGCAGCGCACTTTAAGGGGCAACGGCCGGGCGCGGTGTCAGCCCGGGTATTTGGTCGCCCAGCGCGCCATGCCTTCACGCACTTCGGCCTTGGCCGAGGGCGGGCCTTCCCAGCCGCTGATCTTCACCCACTTGCCGGGCTCGAGATCCTTGTAGTGCTCGAAGAAGTGCGAGATCTGGTTCAGCCGCCAGACGTTCATGTCTTCCGGCTTTTGCCAATGGGTGTAGATCGGCAGGATCTTGTCGATCGGCACGGCCAGCAGCTTGCTGTCGCCCCCGGCTTCGTCGGACATCTTCAGGAAGCCGATCGGCCGGCAGGTGACCACCACGCCAGCCAGCAGCGGGAATGGCGTGATCACCAGCACGTCCACCGGATCGCCATCGTCGGCGAGCGTTCTGGGGATGTAGCCGTAGTTGCACGGATAGTGCATCGCGGTGCCCATGAACCGATCGACAAAGATGGCGCCGGAATCTTCGTCCACCTCGTACTTCACCGGGTCCGAGTTCATCGGGATCTCGATGATCACGTTGAATTGCTCGGGTGCCTTGTCGCCGGGGGTCACGTTATGGAGGCTCATGCGCTGTCTCTCGTAGGATGCGGGGCTGACGCGGATTCTATGCGGGCCGCACAAGGGCAAACCCGCTGGTAACCCGGGCCCTCCCAGGGCACCGGAACCCGGCCTCATCACTACCACCAAAGGAAAACACCATCACGGTGTCACCTTTCACCCCTTAGCATCGCGCGTCGCGATTCCGGCCTGGGCGGGGAGTTCCCCGGGCCACCGCAAACCAAGAGGAGATCACTCGATGACGACCATGATGCCGCTGTATGTGGCGCTGGCCTGCGGCCTTGCCGCCGTGCTTTACGGATTCATCCAGCGCAGCTGGATCCTGCGCCAGGATGCGGGCAACGCCCGGATGCAGGAGATCGCGAGCGCCATCCAGCAGGGTGCGGCCGCCTATCTGGCCCGGCAGTACAAGACCATCGCGATCGTGGGCGTGGTGCTGGCTGTTCTGATCTACATCTTCATCGATCACATGTCGGCCATCGGCTTCGTGCTCGGCGCTCTGCTGTCCGGTGCCTGTGGCTTCATCGGCATGAATGTGTCGGTGAAGGCCAACGTGCGCACCGCGCAGGCCGCCACCAAGGGCATCGGCCCGGCGCTCGACGTCGCGTTCAAGGGCGGTGCCATCACCGGCATGCTGGTGGTCGGCCTCGGCTTGCTCGGGGTGACGCTGTTCTTCATGGTGCTCACCAGCGGCAACCCGGCGCCGGCAGCCCTTGCTTCGGCGCTCAAGCCGATGCTCGGCTTTGCCTTCGGTGCCTCGCTGATCTCGATCTTCGCGCGCCTGGGTGGCGGCATCTTCACCAAGGGCGCCGATGTGGGCGCCGATCTGGTGGGCAAGGTGGAAGCCGGCATCCCCGAGGATGATCCGCGCAACCCGGCGGTGATCGCCGACAACGTGGGCGACAACGTCGGCGATTGCGCCGGCATGGCGGCCGATCTGTTCGAGACCTACGCGGTCACCCTGATCGCGACCATGTCGCTCGGCGCGCTGGTCGTCACCGCGGCGCCGATGGCGGCGGTGATGTACCCGCTGATGCTGGGCGCGGTGTCGATCATCGCGTCGATCATCGGCTGCTACTTCGTCAAGGCCTCACCGGGCATGAAAAACGTGATGCCGGCGCTCTACAAGGGCCTGGCGGTGGCGGGTGTGCTGTCGCTGATCGCGTTCTACTTCGTCACCACGATGGTGATGCCGGCCGACGCGCTCGGCGCGGGCACGCACCTGAAGCTGTTCGGCACCTGCGCCGTCGGCCTCGTGCTCACCGCCGCGCTGGTGTGGATCACCGAGTTCTACACCGGCACGCAGTACAGCCCGGTGCGGCACATCGCGCAAGCTTCCACCACCGGCCATGGCACCAACATCATCGCCGGCCTCGGCGTATCGATGCGCTCCACCGCCTGGCCGGTGCTCTTTGTGTGCGTGGCGATCCTGGTGTCGTACCAGCTGGCGGGCCTGTACGGCATCGCCATCGCCGCCACCTCGATGCTCAGCATGGCGGGCATCGTGGTCGCGCTCGACGCCTACGGCCCGATCACCGACAACGCCGGTGGCATCGCCGAGATGTCGGAGCTGCCCAAGAGCGTGCGCGACGTGACCGATCCGCTCGATGCGGTGGGCAACACCACCAAGGCGGTGACCAAGGGTTACGCCATCGGCTCGGCCGGCCTGGCCGCGCTGGTGCTGTTTGCCGATTACACCCATTCGCTGGCCGGTCGGGGCATGAGCATCAGCTTCGACCTGAGCGACCCGAAAGTGATCGTGGGCCTGTTCATCGGCGGGTTGATCCCCTACCTCTTCGGCGCCATGGCGATGGAAGCGGTGGGCCGTGCAGCCGGCTCGGTGGTGGTGGAAGTGCGCCGCCAGTTCAAGGATGGCGCCATCATGGCCGGCAAGCGCAAGCCCGACTACAGCGCGGCCGTCGACATGCTCACCACCGCGGCGATCAAGGAAATGATCATCCCCAGCCTGCTGCCGGTGGTGGTGCCGATCGTGGTGGGCCTGCTGCTCGGCGCCGCGGCGCTCGGCGGCCTGCTGATGGGCACCATCGTCACCGGCCTGGTCGTCGCCATCTCCATGTGCACGGGCGGCGGCGCGTGGGACAACGCCAAGAAGTACATCGAAGACGGCCACCACGGCGGCAAAGGCAGCGAAGCGCACAAAGCCGCAGTCACCGGCGACACGGTGGGCGATCCCTACAAGGACACCGCCGGCCCGGCCGTCAACCCGCTGATCAAGATCATCAACATCGTGGCGCTGCTGATCGTGCCGCTGCTGCCGGCCGCCGGCGTGAGCGTCGGCGCCTCGCATGCGGCCACCACCGAAGCGGTTTCAACCGCCGCGGTCGGCACGTCTGCCGCGATCGATCTGTTCTTCGACAGCGGCAAGGCCGATCTGCCGGCCAATGCGCAAAGCGCGATCGCGCTGTTCACGCTGGCCGCCAAGGCCCGGGGCGACAGCAAGGTGCTTGTCAGCGGCTTCCATGATTCCACCGGCGATCCCGAAAAGAACGCCGAGCTGGCCAAGCAGCGGGCGATCTCGGTGGCCGAAGCCTTGAAGGCTTCGGGTATCGCTGAATCGCGCATCGAACTGCAGAAACCGGCGCAGGCCGATGCCGGCCGCGCCGAAGACGCCCGGCGCGTGGAAGTGAAGCTGATGTAGGCACGAAGCCGTGCCGCGTCACCCGCCAAACGGCGGGCGCGTGAGTTCAGCGAGGCGGCCTTCAGGGCCGCTTCGTCTTTCACACCCTGCATCGCATGTGGTGCCAGCAGGCGAAACCAGCGGGCGTTGTCAGGCCACATCAAATTAAGCCCGCCTTAAGTCTCGACATTCAAGGATGCCCGCTCCGGCGCCTTTGATCGCCGTGATGATCGGCGGCAAGCCTGATGCGCACCATCGAGCGCTACCTGTTGGGCTGGATTCTCGGCGCGCTCGGCCTGGGCTCACTGGTGATGGCGCTCGTGGCCTATCTGGTGACGCTGGACGAAATGGATGAGGTGTACGACGCCAACCTCAAGCACGTGGCGCAGGCGCTGGGCAGCTACACCCAAGGCGGCCCCAAGCCGCTGGTGGAGATCGATCGCAAGCCGGACCAGAGCGGCGATGCGCCTGAAGCCGAGGAGATCCTGACCATCCTCTGGACGGCCGATGGCCGGCGCGTGTATTCATCGGATCCACGGGTCGATATTCCGTTCCTGTCGCAGGAGGCGTTGACGCGGATCAGGGTCGGTCGGGACGACTGGATCGTCTACACCGACGTCAGCCAGAACGGCGTTGCGCAAGCCGCGCAGCGTGCCGACGCACGGCACGAGACGGCGGTGGAGGCGGCCTCGCAGATCTTCCCCAGCATGGTGGGCCTGATGTTGCTGGTGGCGGCGTTGCTGATCTTCGCCTTGCGCCGCGGCCTGCGGCCGCTGGACGAAGCCACCCGCGATATTGCCGTGCGAACCGCGCGAACCTTGGCTCCGATGACCACCACCGACGTTCCGGGCGAGCTGTCACCCCTGGTGCAGGCGATCAACGGGCTGATGGCGCGGCTGTCGGAAGCGCTCGCCAGCCAGCGCCGTTTCCTGGGCGATGCGGCGCACGAATTGCGCACGCCGATCACGGTCTTGCGACTGCAACTGCAATTGCTCAAGCGATCGGCGGCTGACGAGGAGCGGCGCGAGGCGATGGCCGAACTCGAGCGCGGCATCGATCGTTCGCAGCGCCTGATCGAACAATTGCTGCAAGTGGCGCGCTCCGATCCGGATGCCGCGGCGCGCAGCCGGCAGCGGGTCGACCTGGCCGAGCTGGTGCGAGACGTTGTCGTCACCCTCAGCGCCAAGGCCGAGCAGCTGGGCATCGACCTCGGCGCGAACGCCGCGCACGAGATCGTGGTGCGGGGCGAAAGGCAGGAGCTCACCGTGCTGCTGATCAATCTGGTGGAAAACTCGCTGCGCTACACCGCAGACGGCGGCGTGGTCGACGTCGAAGCCTGTGCCATCGACGAGCGCCCGGCGCTGCGGGTGATCGACAACGGCCCCGGCATTCCAGGTAGCGAGCGGGGCCGTGTATTCGACCGCTTTTTTCGCGGCGCCGACGCCCACGAGCTGGCGCGCGACGCGGGTGGCAGCGGTCTCGGCCTGGCCATCGTGCACGCCATCGCCGAACGGCACGACGCCACTGTCAGCCTGCACACGCCACCCGGGGGACAGGGCCTCGAAGTGCGCGTTGTGTTTGCTTCGAACGGCGAGCCAGAACCCGACCGGCTCAAAAACTCGCCTTGGTCTTGACGAGGAACTGAACGCTCTTGATGTCGGCACCCCGTTGCAACGGGAACGCGATGTCCAGGTGCAGCACGTTGCTGAACGCCGAACGCGCGCTGACGATGCGCAAGCCCATGCCCACGTTGCTCAGCCAACCGGGATTGACGGTGTTCACGTTGCTGCCGCCCCAGGCTCGTCCGATGTCGAAAAAGGCGGCGCCGCCAACACGAAACAAGCGAAAGGCGTAGATGTCGGAAAACGCCCGCTCCTCCAGCGTGAACAGCGCGCGCCGCTCACCACCCTGGTAACGCAGCGGGTAGCCGCGCAGGCCACTGTCGCCGCCCAGCATCAAGCTGTCCACCGGGTCGGGGTGGGTGAGCATGTCACCGGTTGCGGCGGCGTAGAACAGCCATCGCTTGCCTTGCGGCAGGTAGTAGCGAGCCTGCACACCGAGGTGTTGCCGGCGCACTTGACCATCGACAAGCTGACCGGCGATCGTGGCGGCGGTGGTCAGTGTGTGCTCGGGTACCGGCTCGAATCCGCGGCTGATCGAACCCGCATAGAGCAGCGCGTCGTGGCTGGAGCCCAGGGCGGTCGATGCCCAACCGAGTTGCAGCGTGGAGGCCAGGCCGAGCGCGAAGAATTCCGGGCGGCCGATCAGGTTTCGGTTCTGCAGCTTCTCGAAACGGTCTTCGACCACCTCGAAGCGCACAAAAGGCGCCACCAGCTTTTCGGCGATGGGCAGGAGCGGCGGCGCCGTGAGGCCCGGCTCCGCCGCGAAGGCCTCGTCGTGCAGGTTCACGCCGAGCGTGTAGCGTTGCACCCAGCCATCGACCAACCCTGGCGACCAGCCGCCGAACACCTCGGCCTGGTTCAGTCGATGGCGATATTGGCTCACCACCAGCCCGGCGTTGTAGATCGGATCGATGCGGTCGTCTTTCGACGCCGTGATGCCGGCGGCCCAGCGTGTATCCAGCGCGTAGAAGGGGCGCACCACGGCCAGCGAATCGCGCCGGCCATCGCTGTTGCGCGATGCGCTGTAGCTCAGGGAGGTCCAGGTGCCGAAAGTCCGATCGCTGGAGAACTGGAACTCGTTGCCGGAGCGGTCGACATCGTTGAAGCGGCCGTAACTCACCGACATCCCGGTGCCGAGAAAGTTGTATTCCTTGAGCCGGATGCCGCTGGAATTGGCGCCGCCCGAGCGAGCGGCGCTCACACCGGCATCCAGCGTCCAGGTGTCCCGCGTCTCGACCTCGATATCGACCACGCCGTCGTGATAGGCGGTGGGTCGGAACCGCACATCGTAGAGATAGCGCGCGGTTCGCAGCAGGCGCTCGGTCTCGTCGAGCACGCGCTCGGAAATCGGATCGCCGCGCTTGAACAGCAGCGCGCGTTCGATCACGCCGGGCCTCGTGCGAATGTGCAAGGCGTTGGCCCATCGAAACAGGAGCTTGTCTTCCTTGGGGTCGTCGGTGTCGAAGATGTCCTGGTTGAGGATGTGTATATCGCCCACCCGGGCGCCGGCGGCTTCGAGCTGCGCCCAGGTCGGCATCGGCTCCTGGGCCGATGCCGATTGGCCCAGGATCAGGGCCGAGGCCAGCGGCAGGCACGCCGCGCCGGCTCGAACGCGGGGCCACGGCTCGGCCCGTGTTTTCAAAGCAGACATCGTCATGCCTGCGAGTCTTGGCGCGACTCACTTAATCGACACTTAACCCCGATCAGATGCCCGACTCATCCAGCGTCAGCAGGCCGATCATCCGGTTACCACATGGTGCGACATCCTGGGGCAGCGTCGGCCTGCCGAACCTCAATTCAAAGCGTTTCGGATAATTGGCCGGGCACGCCATAATGGTTGCGAAGGCGGTGCGTCAGGGCCCGGTGGCACTGGTCTTGCTGAGTTGGTGCAAGGGCCCGCCGCGGCGAGGTGCCGTCCGCCTCGAACGACAGGAAAGATCGTCCAAGTGAATCAAAAAGCCGACAATTTCGACCTCGCCGCCAGCGTCGATCACCATTTGCTGCACCGGGTGGGCGTGTCGCCCGAACGCGCCCAGCTCACCGACATGATGCAGGCCGTCTCCCAGGTGGCACGCGACGGCCTGTCGCGCCGCTGGGTGGATGGCGACAACGCCGATCGGCAGGCCAAGGCGCGACGGGTGAACTACCTGTCGATGGAGTTCCTGATCGGCCGCACCTTGAACAATGCGCTGGCCGCACTGAACCTCGACAAAGCCGCCAGCGAAGCCGCCCACCTCCACACCAATCGCCTCGAAGACATCGAGGCCTGCGAAGCCGATGCCGCGCTGGGCAACGGCGGCCTTGGCCGCCTGGCGGCGTGTTTCCTCGATTCAATGGCCACGCTCGGCCTGCCTTCGTTCGGTTACGGCATCCGCTATGAATTTGGCATGTTCGCGCAGAGCATCCATGAAGGCCGCCAGATCGAGCATCCCGACCCCTGGCTCGAAAGCGGCACGCCGTGGGAGTTTCC
>JANMAS010000511.1:0-13991 GCA_031359975.1 Burkholderiales bacterium | reverse complement strand
GCGGCGGTGGCGGAGGCGGGAAGCCGCGCTTCGGCGGTGGCAGTTTCGGCAGCCCCTCGACATAGATTTCGAGGTCACGGATCAGGTCGTCGATGCGCGAATCGTCGAACACGATCGGGTAGCAGCAGCAATTGCGGCGATAGACGTCGACGGTTCCCAGGCACACCGGCGCACAGCGGTACGGCCAGTAGATCAGCTCGTTGAGCGACGGCACGATCCGGTCGTGGATGGTTGATGCCAGTGCCTGAATCGGCAGCACCGAGCGCGACAGCGCGCGTGCCTGCGTGCTGGCCCGCCCGCCCACCGTTGTGGCGGCCGTGAAAATGCTGTCGAACCACCAAGGCCGGCGCCAGCAGGCCTGCACGCTGCCGTGAACGCAGAACCAATGGGGAATGAACCCGCTCCAGATGCCTTCGGCCAGGGCCAGTGTGCCGTCGGTGATCTGCGCCATGAACTCGCTGCCGCGGTAGCTGATGGCGGCGGCGGTCTGCACGCCGCCCTTGGCATCGGGCGCGCCCAGCATGACGCGGTGGGCGCGCTTGAGCACGTCAGCCGGCAGGTTGAAGTTGCCGTCGCTGCCAACCTCCTGGGTATGGAATGCCGCGCCTGTCGAATCCACCGCCGACACCACCACGCTGGGCCGCTCGCCGGCCGCGCTCAGGCCAACCAGTTCCAGCTTGTAAATGTCGCGCTCGTTGCCTTCGTAGGTCGGGCCGGTAGTACGTTCACTCATGATCGATCTCCTGGTGGATGTGCCGCGAAATTGGCATGCGGGCGCTGCTGCGGCGAGCCGGATTGCTGATGCATCGGGCTCGGATAGAACTCACTATAGGCAGCGCCTTGCGCCTTGCAACATCGCTTCTAGGGGGCGCGCAAGGGCAGCGCGCGCTTGCGCAGGCCGCGCACACGCGCTCCAATCGAACCGACCATCCGAAAGGAGTGCCACGTGAGCAAGCTCATCGAGCTGGGATGCTGCGACGCCGGTGTGTCCGAGGGCCAGCGCACCGCCTACCTGGTCATGCTGGAAGAAACCACCCGCGTGCCGTACGCACAAATCAAGCCGGGCCTGGACAAGGTGGCGCTCAAACCCTATGCGCCCGACGCGCCAGCCATGTCGGTGGCCGAGGTGCAGCGCGCGCTGAAGGCGTTGGGCTTCTTTCCCGGTGGCAAGGACGACGGCATTTGCGGCTATCGCACGCAGTCGGCCATTCGGTTGTTCCAGGAATATCTTTACGCGGTGGAAGGCAAGACGGACTGCAAGCCCGACGGCCAGTTCGGCCCCAAATCGCAGGGCTACCTGCGCGAGTGGTTGGCCGCCGACAAGCGCCCGCACTGGGCGGCCAGCGTCGAACAGTGGCAGGCGGGGCACATCGGCGGCGAGTACGCGCAGTGGCTGGCCTTGCTCGAACGTGTGAAGCAGCACTACCTGGCCAACCCCAACCGCATGCTGCAGAAAGTGAACGCCTTTTCCGGCCGCACCGATACGCGCAAGGTGGCCGAATGGGATTTCGCCGCCGCCGGCAACATCCATCTCATCGGCATCCGTCGGCGCCAGTTTCAACAGAAGTCCGACGACGTGCTCGTGCTGTTGATCAAGGGCCTGGTGTTCAAGTTTCAGGGCTCGACAGAACCCGGTTCCTCGGCCACCGACGAATCCACCGGCAAGGCGTTGGATCCACCTTTCCTGGTGCAGGGCCAGCACCACTACCACTTCGGCTGGCACCGCAAAAGCTACCTGGCGCTGCGGCCGGTAAGCCTGGGTTCGGGCGTGCTGGTCGTGCGGTCGAAAGACTTCGTTCTGGACGAGGCCGACCTTGACCGCCCGCTCGAAGCCAACCCCACCATCAACGTGCACTGGGGTGGCCGCGGCTTCAATGCGGTGGGTGGCTGGTCGCATGGCTGCCAGGTCATCAGCGGCAGCGTCTATATCGACGACCAGAACCAGTTGCGCGATTGCAGTGCCTATGCCGCCAGCCTGCCCGACGAGCCGACCAAGGTGGTGGGCAAAACGCGCGGCGCCTACAACCAGCTGCTGGACCTGGTGACCGCGCTGGGTAGCGACCTGGGCACCACGGTGAAATACATGCTGCTCGACGAGCCCGACCTGGACCAGGACCCGCAGCTGAAATCCGTGCTGGACAACGCGCGCCAGCGCTTGTGCAAACTGATTGCCTGACTGTTCGAGAAAGCTGAGGCACACCATGTGCATTTCAGGAACCGTGGGCCCCGGCGCCCGCAACGACATTGCCGACGTCACCGTCGTGCAGATCCTGCTCAACGAGAACAGCCATCGTTTCCCTGCGACGGGGCCCGAGCTGGCCACGGATGGCCGCATCGGCCGCAACACGCTGGCGGCGATCGAGGCCTTCGAGACCGGCGTGATGGGCCTGCCTTCGTCGGACGGCCTGATCGCGCCCGGTGACTCCACCATCAGGGCGCTGCTCGAAGGCCTGGCGCCCGGCCCCACGAAGGAAAAGCTCGCCATCGTGCTGCCCAACGCCACGCGCAGCAAGATCGAGCTTTACTTCGAGCCGCTGAAGGCAGGCATGCTGAAGTACGGCATCGCCAGCACGCGGCTGCAGATGGCGCATTTCATCGCGCAGATCGGTCATGAGTCGGGTTCCTTTTTGTACTCGGAAGAAATCGCCAGCGGCGCAGCCTACGAGGGACGGCACGATCTCGGCAACACCGAGCCCGGCGATGGCAAACGCTTCAAAGGCCGCGGGTTGATCCAGCTGACCGGGCGTGCCAACTACGCGAGCTACGGCAACTACAACCACGTCGACTACCTTCACGACCCATCACCCCTGGCCACCGACCCGTTGCTCTCGGTGGATGCCGCCTGCTGGTACTGGGCCGTGCTGCGCAAGATCGGCCCGCATGCCGAGGCCGACGACGTGAAGACGGTCTCCAAGAGGATCAACGGCGGCCCGCCGATCAACGGCCTGGACGAGCGCATCGCCAACCTGAACCGGGCCAAGGCGGTGCTGGGGTTGGCTTGAGGGCAGCGGTCGCGCTTGGCTGCGTGGCGGTACTGGCGGCGTGCCAGCCGACCGCGCCAGCTATGCCGCCATCCGCGGCCAGCAGCACCGAGCTGCAGTACATGCGCGTCGACAACGCCATCGAAGTGCGCCGCGGCGCCACCGTGCTGCAACGGCTGGACATTCCACCGTCTGCCGAAGCGCCCGACATCGAGGTGCTGGATTTGAACTTCGACGGCACGCCCGACCTGCGCGTCATCGATGTGCGCCCGGCCGGGCCGAACGTGAGCTACATCAACTGGCTGTTCGACCCTGCCAGTCAGCGTTTTGTGCGCAGCGAAGCGCTCGACGAACTGGTCGCGCCCGAGTTCGACGCCGCCAGGCGCCAGGTGCGTTCGTCCTGGCGCGACGGCGCCACCCGCTACGGCAGCGAGTCCTACACCTTCCGCGACGGCCAGCTGGTGCCGCTGACGCGGGAGGTGAAGGTGTATTCGGCACCCGGCGTGTTCACGATGACGCGTTCACGCTGGGTCCAAGGCCGCTGGCAACAGGTTGAAACGATGCCAGGCCGCGACGACCGCCCTTGACGGGTGGTTCAGGCGATGTCGAAACGATCGAGGTTCATCACCTTGGTCCACGCCGCCACGAAGTCATCGACGAACTTCTTCTGCGCGTCCGAACTGCCGTAGACCTCGGCGATGGCGCGCAGTTGCGCGTTCGAACCGAACACCAGATCGACGCGGGTGCCTGTCCACTTCAGTTCGCCGCTCTTGCGGTCTCGCCCTTCGAACGGGCCCTGTCCACCGGAACCGGCTTTCCACTGCGTGCCCATGTCGAGCAGATTGACGAAGAAGTCGTTGCTCAAGGTGCCGGGCTTGTGGGTGAACACGCCGTGGCTGCTTTGCCCCACGTTGGCACCGAGCACACGCAGGCCACCCACGAGCACCGTCATCTCCGGCGCAGTGAGCGTCAGCAGTTGCGCGCGGTCGAGCAGCAGCGCCTCGGCCGGCACGCCGAAGCGTGCCTTCTGATAATTGCGAAAGCCGTCGGCGATCGGCTCCAGCGGCGCAAAGGAGGCCACGTCGGTCTGCGCCTGCGAGGCATCCGTGCGGCCGGGCGAGAACGGCACCGTCACCTCATGGCCGGCAGCCCGGGCCGCCTGCTCGACACCGGCGTTGCCCGCCAAGACGATCAAGTCGGCAAGCGAGATCTTCTTGCCGCCGCGGTTGAAGCCTTCGCGGATGCCTTCCAGCGCCTGCAGCACCTGCGCCAGTTGCTCCGGCTGGTTGACCGCCCAATCCTTTTGCGGCGCGAGCCGGATGCGCCCGCCGTTGGCGCCGCCCCGCATGTCCGAGCCGCGGAAGGTGGACGCTGATGCCCAGGCGGTGGAAACCAGCTGCGCGACGCTCAGGCCCGATGCCAGCACCTTCTGCTTGAGCGATGCCACATCCTGCGCATCGACCAGCGCATGGTCGACCGCGGGGATCGGATCCTGCCAGATCAATTCTTCGGCCGGCACCTCGGGGCCCAGGTAGCGCACACGCGGCCCCATGTCGCGGTGGGTGAGCTTGAACCAGGCCCGTGCGAAGGCATCGGCAAACTGATCGGGGTTGGCAAGAAAGCGGCGCGAGATCTTCTCGTAGGCCGGGTCGAGGCGCAGCGCGATGTCGGTCGTCAGCATCGTCGGCGGCAGGCGCTTGGAGGGGTCGTGGGCATGCGGGATGGTGCCGGCGCCAGCGCCGCCCTTGGCCACCCACTGGTGCGCGCCGGCGGGGCTCTTGGTGAGCTCCCATTCAAAGCCGAACAGGTTCTCGAAGTAGTTGTTGCTCCACTGCGTCGGCGTGGTCGTCCAGGTGACTTCCAGGCCGCTGGTGATGGTGTCGCCGCCCTTGCCGGTGCCGAAGCTGTTGCTCCAGCCGAAGCCCTGCGCTTCGATGCCGGAGGCCTCGGGTTCTTCCGCCACATGCGACGCCGCCGCGGCGCCGTGGGTCTTGCCGAAGGTGTGGCCGCCGGCGATCAGTGCCACCGTCTCTTCGTCGTCCATCGCCATGCGCGCGAAGGTGTCGCGGATGTCGAAGGCCGAGGCGATCGGATCGGGGTTGCCGTCCGGGCCCTCGGGGTTGACGTAGATCAGGCCCATCTGCACCGCGCCCAGCGGGTTCTCGAGGTCGCGGGTATGCGCCACCTTGCTGTCGTCGTCCTTCACGAGCACGCCGTGCGGCTCATCCACGCCCGGCGAACCCTTGGCGTAGCGCAGGTCGCCGCCGAGCCACTTGGTCTCGCGGCCCCAGTAGACATCCTGATCCGGCTCCCACACGTCCGGCCGGCCACCGCCGAAGCCGAAGGTCTTGAAGCCCATGGTTTCCAGCGCGACGTTGCCGGCGAGGATCATCAGGTCGGCCCACGAAATCTTGTTGCCGTATTTCTGCTTGACCGGCCAGAGCAAACGGCGGGCCTTGTCGAGGCTGACGTTATCGGGCCAGCTGTTCAGCGGCGAAAAACGCTGCTGGCCGCGGCCCGCGCCGCCGCGGCCATCGCCGATGCGGTAGGTGCCGGCGCTGTGCCATGCCATGCGGATGAACAGAGGGCCGTAGTGCCCGAAGTCTGCGGGCCACCAGTCCTGCGAGTCCGTCATCAGCGCGGCCAGGTCTTGCTTCACGGCGGCCAGGTCGAGGCTGTTGAACGCCTGGGCGTAGTCGAAGTCCTTGCCCATCGGGTCGGACTTCGAGGCATGCTGATGCAGCAGATCCACGCGCAGTTGTTGGGGCCACCAGTCGCGGTTGGTCGTGCCGGCGCCCTCGGCTTGGGTGAAAGGGCACTTCGCTTCGGTCTTTTCGCTACTCATTTTCGGTATTCCTACTTGGTGCACTGGCAGGGATCAGGGGAACCAAATTCTCTTCCGAAAGCCGGCCAGACGCGACGAGTAATCCCTATCTCGTCGATAGCCTTCTGGTCCATGTCGCGGCGCGTCTCCCGCGGATGCGGGTGTGTCCACAGCGGTCGTGTACAAACACACCAGGCGACAAGCCCGCCGCAACCTCCACCGGAACACCCATGCAAGCCCTGCAACTCCCCAGCTATGACGACGTGATGGCGGCCGCAGGCCGCATCGCGGGCCACGCCCATCGCACGCCGGTGCTGACCTCTCGCACGGTCGATGAGGAATTCGGCGCCCAGGTGTTTTTCAAGTGCGAAAACCTGCAGCGTGTGGGCGCGTTCAAGTTCCGCGGCGCGTTCAACGCCTTGTCGAGATTCGATGCCGCCCAAAGGCGAGCGGGTGTCGTGGCGTTTTCTTCCGGCAACCATGCGCAGGCCATCGCGTTGTCGGCCCGGTTGCTGGGTATGCCGGCCACCATCGTCATGCCGCATGATGCGCCCGCGGCGAAGGTGGCCGCCACGCGCGGCTATGGCGGCCACGTGGTTTTCTTCGATCGCTACACGCAGGATCGCGATCAGATCGGCCGTGATCTGGCGCAGCAGCACGGGATGACGCTCATTCCTCCGTACGACCATCCGGATGTGCTCGCCGGCCAGGGAACGGCCGCCAAGGAGCTGTTTGAAGAAGTCGGCCCCCTGGATGCGTTGTTCGTGTGCCTTGGCGGCGGCGGCCTGCTCGCGGGTTCGGCCTTGGCAACGCGCGCGCTGGCGCCCGAGTGCAAGCTGTACGGCGTGGAGCCGCTGGCCGGCAACGATGGGCAGCAATCGTTTCGCACCGGTGCCATCGTGCACATCGACACGCCGCAGACCATCGCCGATGGCGCGCAGACGCAGCATCTCGGGCACTACACCTTCCCGATCATCCGCCGCGACGTGACCGACATCCTCACCGCCACCGACGCGCAGTTGGTCGAGTGCATGCGCTTCTTCGCGTCGCGCATGAAGCTGGTGGTCGAGCCCACCGGTTGCCTGGGTTTTGCCGCTGCGCGCGAGACGAAGGCCGCGCTCAAAGGGCAACGCGTCGGCGTGCTTGTCAGCGGCGGCAACGTCGACATGGCTCGCTTCTCCGCGTTGCTGGGCACGTAGCCGCCGCTGTGCGGATCAGGATGGGTCGGTGAGCCCATGCTGGAGGCAGTACTTGGTGAGCTCGATGTTGTTTTTCCAGCCCGTCTTCTGGAGCACGCGCGCGCGATAGGTGCCGACCGTCTTGACCGACAAGCGCATCGCTTGCGCAATCTGGGCGGGTGTCTTGCCGGCGGAGATCAGCAGCATCACCCGATGCTCCTGCGTCGACAACAACGCATGCGCAAGGGCCGGTGTGCTCTTTGCACCGAGCGCATCGATGAGGTGATCGGCCATCGACGCCGTCACGTAACGCCGGCCTTCGAGGAGGCGACGCAAGGCGATCACCAGCTCGTGTGCGGCGCGATCCTTCGGCAGATAGCCCGATACGCCCATGGCCAGCAATCGGGAGGCGAAGGCCGATTCGGCGTTGGCACTGAGCACCAGGATGGGCGCGGCGCCTGCCACGCGCAGCACCCGCACAACGCCTTCGGTGCCTGTTGCGCCGGGCATCACGAGGTCGAGCACCACCACATCGGGTGCATGGTCGCGCACCATTTGCACCGCCTCGTCGATGGTTTCGGCCTCATCGATCTGCGCTGTGGGCCACTCTTGCGCGATGAGCTGACGGATGCCCACGCGGATGATCGGATGGTCGTCGGCGATCAGGAACTTCATCGCGTCACATCTCGTCGGGTGTCTCGGATCGGCCTGGATAAAGCATGGTCGTTCAATGATTTGAGCTGGCAACAGGCCGCAGCCTGCCGGCCAAGGTGCCCGCTCGCTGCGTGATGGATGCTCTTAACGCCAATCGGCCGAGCGCGAATCCACACTTCTATGGATGCCAGGAAGGCCGCTTCGGCGTGTTGGATTTGCAGAGGTTTTCGAGCCATCGCCACCATGATCGGCTGGCCGTGCAAAGTACGGCTAATTGGTATGCAAAAGTTCCAGGTTGACATACATTCAGCGCGCTCGAGTCCGCGCCACAGCGGAAGAGCACGCTGACAACATCCATCCCCGGCAGGGGTGTGGGAGGGATCGCTCAACAGTTGCCGAGGAGACGGCCAGAGGGATCGCGTGCAGATGAATGTCCTTGCGGAAGAGTCGCCGGTTCGGGGCTCGTTTCGAGCTGCCTGGCTGGCGCCCGCCGTCGTCGTGGCTCTGGTGACCGCATCGGTGTGCGCATGGACCATCCGGCACGAGTTCCAGCTCCAGCGCGCCCAGGCTGCGTCGCGGCTCGAATCGATCGCCGAGCTTCGCGCCACCCAGGTGCATGGCTGGGTGGCCCGGCAGATGAACCTGGCCTACTTCGTCGACGACAGCACCGCCTTTGCCGAGCTCTACCTTCGCTGGCAGGACCGCGGCGATGCCGAGGCCGGCGCCACCTTGCTCAGGCGCTCGATCGAACTGCGCCAGGCCAACGATGCCGACAGCGCCCTGTTGCTCGATGCCAGCGGGCCGGTGCTGGCGCGCGAGCAGCCCGCCCATCGCGATATCAGCCCGGAGCTGAGTGCCACCTTGCGGCAGGCGATCGCCAAGGGCACTTCGCTGAACACCGACATCTACCGCCGCGACGATGCGACGATGGCGCTGCGCATGGATGTGGTGATTCCGCTGCTCAACACCGGCAAACCTGCGCGCGGCGCGTTGGTGCTTCGGTCCGACCCGCGCCGCGAGCTTTTTCCGATGCTCTCGTCATGGCCTGTGCCCAGCGAGACGGCGGAATCGGTGCTGTGGGAGCGCCACGGTGACCGCGTGGTGAACATCAGCGACACGCGGCATGTGGCCGATGGCGCGGGCCGATTCAGCGAGGTCGCGGCCACGTCGCGCTTGCCGGTGGCGCGTGTGCTCAACGGTGAGGTCATCGAGGGCCAGGTGGTTCACGCGATCGACTACCGGGGCGTGCCGGTGCTGGCGGTGGTGCGCAGTGTCAAAGGCACGAACTGGTGGATGGTGTCGAAGATCGATCTCGACGAGGCCGACCAGCCCGCCTGGCAGAGCGCACGCGGCACGCTGGCCGCGGCGGCGTTGACGCTGCTCGGTATCGGGCTGGCGGCGCGGCTATGGAGCCAGCGCAGGCTGGTTGCCGATGCACAGCGCGAGCGCGATGAGCAACGCTCACGGCTGCAAACCCTCGGGTTGCTCGAAGCCATTGCGCGCAGTGCCAGCGATGCCATCTTCGCCAAGGATCTCGAAGGCCGATACGTTTTCTACAACCGTGCCGCCAGCCTGCGCATCGGGCGGCCGCCGAGCGAGGTTGTCGGACGCACCAACGCCGAGTTGTTCGACGAGCAGACGGCCGAGCGCCTCACCCAGAACGATCTGAAGGCGCAGTTCAGCGATGGCCCGCAGCTTTTCGAGGAGAGGCTTCCCGGCCCCGATGGCGAAATCGTGTCGCTATGCACCAAGGGCCCCTTGTTCGATGCCGAAGGCCGCCTGGTGGGCATGCTCGGCGTGGCCCGCGACGTGACCGAAACGCGCCGCGCGGAACGTGCGCTGCGCGACAGTGAAGCGCACTATCGCTCGGTGGTGTCGGTGCTCAGCGAAGGTGTGTTTGTGTGCGACGCCGAAGGCAAGGTATTGAGCTGCAACCCGGCTGCCGAGCGCCTGGTCGGCCTCAAGCAGAGCGAATGGCAGGGCAGGGCGGTGGTGGCGCCAGGGTGGTCGATGCGGCGGCCGGATGGCAGCCCGATGCCCGCCGAAGAATCACCGCCGGGCAGGGTGCTCGCCGGCGGGCCGGCGCAGCATGAGGTGCTGCTGAACACGGTAAGCCCCAAAGGTGAACCGGGATTCTTCGAGGTCAGCTCGGTGCCGGTGTTGAATCCCGACACCGGTGCACTCATGGCCGTGGTGTCATCGTTTTTTGTTTTGACCGCGCGGCATCGGATCGAGACCGATCTGGTGCGACACCGCGACGAACTGGAGGCCGCGGTGAGCGAGCGCACCCGCGACCTGCAAGCCGCCAACGCCGAACTGGCGCAGATCGCGCACTTCAATCGTGCCGTTACCGACGCGATCCCCGGCCGCGTGGCGTACTGGGATGCCGAACTGCGCTGTCGGTTTGCCAACCGCAGCTACGCGCAGTGGTTTGGCAGAACGCCGGCGCAGATGATGGGTTGCGCGCCGGTCGATCTGGTCGGCGAAGCGAACATCGAATCCATCCGCCCGATCCTGGAGGCCGGTATGGCCGGGGTGGAACAGCGCTTCGAGCGCGAAACCCGCGGCGCCGATGGCAGCCTGGTGGTGCATCAGATGCACACCATTCCCGAGCGCAACGCCGATGGCGCGATTCAGGGCACCTACGTACTGGCGTTCGACATCACCGGCTTGAAGCAGGCGCAGGCCGAGCTGAAGCGCACCAACCAGGCCCTGGCGCGCTCACGCGATGAAGCCGAAACCGCCAATCGCGCCAAGAGCGCCTTCCTGGCCAACATGAGCCACGAGATCCGCACGCCGATGAACGCCATCATCGGCTTGACGCATCTGCTGTCGCGCGACACCCTCGACCCGGTTCAGCTCGAGCGGCTGGTGAAGGTGGGGCATGCGGCGCAGCACCTGTTGCATGTGATCAACGACATCCTCGATCTGTCCAAGATCGAAGCCGGCAAGCTCACGCTGGAAGACGCCGAGTTCGCGCTCGACACGGTGCTGTCGCGCGCCACCGAGCTGGTGCACACACGCGCCAGGGACAAAGGCCTGGAGTTGATCCTCGACCCCGGTGATCTGCCCAGCCGGTTGCGCGGTGACCCGATACGGCTGTCGCAGATCCTGATCAACCTGCTGTCGAACGCCGTCAAGTTCACCGAACAGGGTTGGGTGCGCCTGCGCGCTCACATACTCGACGAAACCGCGGATCACCTGGACGTGCGTTTTGAAGTGCAGGACACCGGGCCCGGCATCGCGCCGGAGCGGCAGGCCGACCTGTTCACCGCGTTCGAGCAAGCCGACAACTCGTTTTCGCGCCGGCATGGTGGCACCGGCCTCGGCCTGGCGCTGTCGCTCCAGCTGGCGCGGGCCATGGGCGGCGACGCGGGGGTGATCAGCGCGCCGGGATCGGGCAGCACGTTCTGGTTCAGCGCACGCCTGCGACACGCAGGCGAGGCGCCGGCGCCGGCGCCGAACGACGCGGTCGGCAGCCAGGGCCTGCATGCGCTGCTGGTCGACGATCTGCCCGAGGCCCTCGCGGTGATCGGGCACCTGCTGCGGCTGATGGGGGTGGACGTCGACACCTGCGTCAGCGGGCTCGCGGCGTTGGACAAGGTGCAGGCCCGCGAGGCGCAAGGCCGGCCCTACGACGTGGTGCTCATCGACTGGCACATGGATCCGCTCGACGGCATCGAAACCCTCAGGCGCATGCGCGAGTTGCTCGGCGACGGCATGCCACCGAGCATCCTGGTGACCGCGTCCGATGATCCCTTGATCCTGCAGCGCGCCCGGGAGGTGCGTTATGACGGCGTGATGCTCAAGCCGATCACCACATCGGCCCTTCACGACACCCTCGCCACCGTGTTGCGCAAGCAAGGGCTCTCCTTGCCCACGGCCAGCGCCGATGCGTCGCGTGCCGAGGCCTTGCTGCGCAGCCGGCATGCCGGCCAACGTGTACTGCTGGCGGAAGACAACCCGGTGAATCGCGAAGTGGCCGAGGAACTGCTGCGCTCGGCCGGGCTGGTGGTGGAATCGGCCTGGGATGGCGTGCGGGCCCTCGAGCTGGCCCTCGCGCGCCGGTACGACCTGGTGCTGATGGACGTGCAGATGCCGGTGATGGACGGCCTCGAAGCGGCGCTGGCCATCCGGCAGCACGCCGGGCCGTCGATGCCGATCCTGGCGATGACCGCCAATGCCTTCTCGGAGGATCGGCAGGCCTGCCTCGAAGCCGGCATGAACGACCACGTAGCCAAGCCGGTCGATCCGGCGTTGATGTACGCCACCCTGCTGCGCTGGCTGCCGCCGCTCCGCGCCAACGAGCCTGACGGCACACCGGCCGCGCCGCTGGAAATGCCACCACCCGACCACGCCACCGGGTTGCGCGAGCGCCTCGCAGCCATTGAAGGTTTCGATATCCAGATCGCGCTTCGCAACGTCGGTGGGCAGGTGCCGGTACTGGCCCGTGTGCTGCGCCGCTTCGTCGCCACCTATCGGCAAGGCTTGCCGGCGCTGCTCGACGCATCCGGCGACGAGCATGAAGGTGTTGCGCGCTGGCGCGCGGTATGCCACTCGGTGCGCGGCGCGCTGACCACCATCGGCGCGACACACCTCATGCGTGAGGTGACCGTTCTCGAGCGCGCCCTGGACGCCCCGGGCTCGCGCGCCAGCTGCACGTCGCACGGCCGACACCTGCACGAGAGCCTGATGGCGCTGGTCGCCCGCATGGCCGCCGAGCTGCGCAGCTGACCGATGGCGACCGATTTCGACGAACCCGGCGAACAAGCGATCCGCAAGCGCCACGAGGGCTCGCGCGTTCTGCTGGCCGAAGACAACCCGGTGAACGAGGCGGTGACCACCACGCTGCTCGAACTCGCGGGCCTGCAGGTGGATGTGGCCCACAACGGCATCGAAGTGATCGACATGGCCAACGCATCGCGTTACGACCTGGTGCTGATGGACGTGCAGATGCCGCTGCGCAACGGCCTCGATGCGGCGCGCCTGCTGCGCACCGACGCGCGCACCGCGCATCTGCCGATCATTGCCATGACCGCCAGCGACGACGCCGACGACCATGCGGCGTGCCTGGCCGCCGGCATGAACGATCAACTCATCAAGCCGGTGCTGCCGCCGGTGTTGTACGGCGTGCTGGCCCGTTGGTTGGCGAGTTCGAGGGTATCGGCGGCCGTCGTCATCGGGCCACCGGCCGAGGCCCTGCCTGCACTGGCGAGCATCGAAGGCCTGGATGTCGCCAGCGGCCTGGCGTTTTTCGCCGGAGACAGCGGCGTCTACCTGCGCGGGCTGCGGCAGTTCGCCGCGCTCTACGCGGGCGGTGTGGAGGCCATCGACACCACCACGATCGGCGCAGATGCCCGGCAGATCGATCGGCTCAGGCGCGACCTGCATTCGGTGGCTGGCGCCAGTGCGGCCGTGGGTGCAATCCATCTCGCGCAGCAGGCGCAGGCGCTCGGCAACCTGCTCCAGCAACCTGGCTTGGCCGATGAGCTGGTGCCCGCGCTGGCGCAGTTCAGTCAGGCCTTGTCGGGTTTCGTGGCCGACTTGCAAGACATCGACGTTCTGAGCGCCTCAAGGACGCCGCCTTGAGGCGCCCGTCTCCCGCAGGGACCAAGGAACGTGGCAAAGCCACATTCTCCTGACCGGTGATCGCTCACGGAAAGCGCAAAGGCGAAAACCGGCGCCCGGCCAGTACCGCCTGGCGCTCCACGTCGGCCGCCGATTCCAGCCACCCTTTGTCTTGCAGGAACAGCAAGAAGGCGCGGGTGGAAACACGTAACGTGCCTT
The DNA here is from genome assembly GCA_031359975.1 of Burkholderiales bacterium. Lineage (GTDB taxonomy): Bacteria > Pseudomonadota > Gammaproteobacteria > Burkholderiales > Burkholderiaceae_C > JANMAS01. The sequence continues at coordinate 567 of JANMAS010000511.1, read as the reverse complement.
GCGGCAGATGAAAGCCGGCGCGAGCGATCTTGTGGTCTTCGAACAGCAGCACGGCCGCTTGCGCAGGCTCGGCCAGGGCCAGGCGGTTGATGGCCTCCTGCAGCGCCAATTCGCCCAGCCCGGCCTTGCGCACGGGCGCCGTGGGAGTTTTTGCCGCGCTGCGCAACAGGTGCTGGTAATGAGCGAAGGTCTCGGTGGCGATCACCGTTGGCCGGTGGTCGGCCATGAAGGCCTGGAGCGCGTCGCGTGTGGGCGTGGCGTTGCGCGTGAGTTCGTGCAGCACCATGTCGACCAGCCGCAGCGGCCAGCCCGGGCGCAACAGCAGGTCCAGCCGCCCGGCGTAGGCCAGTGTGATCAACGGGCCCGAGTCGGGCAGCAGAAGGGGCGCGAGTGCTGGCAGCGGAGTCGCCTGGGCGGACATTCAGCGCGAGGCCTTTTTTACGGCCCTTTGCGCTGCCCTTTGCGCGGCCTTTGGCACGACCGGCAGCGCATGCAGCGCACTCACCATGTCGGCGGTCTGCGCGTCCGGCAGGCGTGGCATGGGCAACCGGGCCTGGGCCATCAGCA
>JANMAS010000478.1:0-3350 GCA_031359975.1 Burkholderiales bacterium | reverse complement strand
CGAAGAAAACGCCGCCGGTGGCCGCGTGGTGACAGCACCCACCAATGGCGCCGCCGGCATCGTGCCCGCCGTGCTGCACTACTACACCCGCTTCGTGAGCGGCGCCAACGACAAGGGCGTGATCGACTTCCTGCTCACTGCCGGCGCGATCGGCATCCTCTACAAGGAAAACGCATCGATCAGCGGCGCCGAAGTGGGCTGCCAGGGCGAGGTGGGCGTAGCCTGTTCGATGGCCGCCGGTGCCCTCGCCTCGATCATGGGCGGCACGCCCGAGCAAGTGGAAAACGCCGCCGAGATCGGCATGGAACACCACCTCGGCCTCACCTGCGATCCGGTGGGCGGCCTGGTGCAGATTCCCTGCATCGAACGCAACGCCATCGCCTCGGTGAAGGCCGTCAACGCCGCCCGCATGGCGCTGCGCGGCGACGGCACCCACCACGTGAGCCTCGACAAGGTGATCAAGACGATGCGCGACACCGGCCGCGACATGAACACCAAGTACAAGGAAACGGCGCGCGGCGGGCTGGCGGTGAACATCGTGGAGTGCTGAAGCGGCCTCGCCAATCGTCGCCCGCGCCGGGCAGAGCTTAGCCAAAGCTGGGTGGCGCTGTCCGGCTTGTCTGCCATGACCGATCCCGTCACCCTGCCGCTCTGGTTCGTCGTTCTCCTTGCGGCGTTGGCCGCCTGGAGCGTGCTCGTGCTCTTGCTGGCGCCGGGCATGCGCTGGTTTCTGCGCCGCCGCATCGAGCGCATGATCCAGCGGCTCAGTGCGACCTTGTCGGTCGAGTTGCCCTCGTTCAAGCTCACGCGCCGGCAAACACTGATCGATCGCCTGATTCACGACCCCAAGTTGCAGGCCGCGGTGCAAGCCCACGCCAGCGCAACCGCCGAGCCGGCGCCGCTGGCATGGAAACGCGTGAAGCGCTATGTGCGCGAGATCGTGCCGTCGTTCAACGCCTACATCTACTTTCGCATCGGCTATGCCGTGTCGCGCACCATCGCACGCACGCTGTACCGCGTGCGCATCGGGTTTGTCGATGAAGATGCCCTGCGCCAGATCTCGCCTCAATCGACGCTGGTGTTCGTGATCAACCACCGCAGCAACATGGACTACATCCTCGTGTCGTTCCTCGCGGCGGAGCGGGTGGCGTTGTCTTACGCGGTAGGCGAATGGGCACGCATCTGGGGCTTGCAGCAATTGATCCGCGCCATGGGTGCATTTTTTGTCAGGCGCAATTCAGGTGATCCGCTGTATCGGGTGGTGCTGGCTCGATACGTGCAGATGGCCACCGAAGCGGGTGTCACCCAGGCCGTGTTTCCCGAAGGCGGGCTCACCGTGGACGGCAAGTTGCGCGAACCCCGATTCGGCCTGCTCGACTACATGCTCAAGGGCTTCGACGAGCGCGATGGCGATGGTCGGCGCGACATCGTGTTCGTGCCGGTGGGCCTGAACTACGACCGCGTGCTCGAAGATCGCACCCAGTTGCTCAAGCTGCATCCCGATCACCCCCGGGCCGGGCGCGTGCGGGCCTTGCGCACCGCACTGGCCTTCGTCGGCGGACAGCTGTGGCGTGCGGCAAACGGCAAGTGGCATCGATTTGGCTATGCCTGCGTGAATTTCGGAACGCCGGTATCGATGCGCGCGTGGTGCGCGTCGCGCAACGTTCACTTTCCGGATCTCGCCGACCCGCAGCGCAAGCTCGAAGTGACGCAGGTCGCCCAACACCTGATGGCGCGCATCGGGCAGAACATCCCGGTGCTGCCGGTTTCGCTGGTGGCATCGCTGTTCATGCAGGCACCGGGGCAGAGTTGGTCGGAGCTGGAACTCAAGGCAGCCATGCAGGCTCGCATGGCCCGGCTGCAATCGCAAGGCGCTCGCCAATACATCCCTCGGCAGGATGAGGATTACGCCTTCGGCGTCGGCCTGCGCATGCTGGTACTGCGCAAGGTCGTGATCGAAGACGAAGGTCTGTACACGGCGGCCACCGATGCGCAGGATGTGCTGGCGTACTACGCCAACGCCATCGCGCATCTGGAGGGCCAACCGGCCCCAGCCGCGGCCTCAGCCGCTGTCTCGGCGTTAGCTGCCTGATCCGCCCGTCGCAGTCATCACGCCGCGCCCGCTCCGACGGTGCGCCCTGTCAAACCCCGATCAAAAGCAATTCGGCTCCACACTGCCCATGCGGCAACTCCAGCGAAAGCCATCCACACCCTGTTTGGCAGAGCGCCGCATGATCGCGGTGGGCTCGTTATTCACCGCGTCGGGCAAGGGCAACGCCAGCGGTGCGTTGGTGGAGTTGGTGTAGAAGTTGATGAAGCAGGTCTCGATGCCGGCGCAAAATTTGAGCGCCTGTGCGGCATAGGCGTCGCGATCATGGGCCTGGGCCGCCGGCACCACCACCACCTGGATGATGCCCTGGCGGCCGACGAGCTGCCAGTCGGGCGCGGCAGACGACGCGGCGCCGCTGGCTGCATCCGCAGCCATGGCCGAGGCGGTGGCAAGCGCCACAGCCACGGCCATCATCGAAGCTCGGCCCGATCGCCTCGGCTGCGTCATCTCACAACTCCACCATGTCGCCCATCACGCCTCAGCATAACGGCCCCGGGATGCGCGGCTGATCATCCGCCCGAGAGAGCCTGAGAAAAATCGGCTTTGAGATCGTCGATGTGTTCCATGCCCACCGCCAGGCGGATCAGGCCCGGCGCGATGCCGGCTTGCGCCATCTGCGCGTCGTCCATCACCCCGCGCCACATCGCGGCGGTGTGCACCACCAGCGTCTCCACCCCGCCCAGGCTCACCGCGTGAGTGGCCAGCTTCAGGCGCGACACCAGCTGTTCGGCCGCATCGAAGCCACCGGCCAAGTCGACGGCGAGCACGCCGCCGAACCCACGCATCTGCCGCTTCGCCAACGCATGCTGCGGATGGCTGCGCAGGCCCGGATGCAGCACCCGCGCCACGCCGGGCTGGGCCTCCAGCCACTCGGCCAGTGCCAGCGCATTGGCGTTGATGCGTTCCACCCGCACCGAGAGCGTGCGCAGGCCGCGCAGCAAGAGCCAGGCATCCATCGGCGAGAGCACCGCGCCCAGCGTGATGTGCATGCGCCAGATCGCATCGGCCTGCGCCTGCGAGCAGCAGATCGCGCCGGCGGTGAGATCGTGGTGGCCGCCGAGATACTTGGTGGCACTGTGCACCACGATGTCGATGCCCAGCGCATGGGGTTTCTGGTTCAGCGGGCAGGCGAAAGTGTTGTCGGCCATCGTGGTGATGCCACGCGGCCTGGCCAGCGCCGCCACACCGGCCAGATCGGTGAGCACCAGCGTCGGGTTCACCGGCGTTTCCACCATCAGCA
>JANMAS010000433.1:0-2363 GCA_031359975.1 Burkholderiales bacterium | reverse complement strand
GCGCGCCACATCGATCGCATCCTGTCGCGGCTTACGCTCGGCGGGGCGATCTATATCACGCTGGTCTGTCTGCTGCCCGAGTTTTTGGTGTTGAAGTACAACGTGCCATTTTACTTCGGTGGGACATCGCTGTTGATCATCGTTGTCGTAACGATGGATTTCTGGGCCCAGGTGCAGAGCTATGTGATGAGTCAGCAGTACGAGTCACTGCTGAAGAAGGCAAATTTCAAGGCGGGATGATGACGGTCAGGCGAACGATCTAAATGTCAAAAGACGACGTCATCCAGATGCAGGGGGAGATTCTCGAGAACCTCCCGAATGCAACGTTTCGCGTGAAGCTCGAAAACGGGCATGTCGTCCTCGGTCACATTTCTGGAAAGATGCGCATGCACTACATCCGCATCCTTCCGGGCGACAAGGTGACGGTCGAACTGACGCCTTACGACCTGACGCGCGCACGCATCGTCTTCCGCGCCAAATGAACGCAGTCCGAATAGCGGAATCGAGATCGAGGAAAATGAAATGAAAGTTGCAGCGTCCGTGAAGAAGATGTGCCGCAATTGCAAGGTCATCCGCCGCAACGGTGTTGTGCGTGTGATCTGCACCGACCCGCGCCACAAGCAGCGCCAGGGTTGACGGCCGGTCGTTAGACAAAGACAGAGGTTTTCATGGCACGTATTGCTGGTATCAACATTCCGCCGCACAAGCATTCCGAAATCGGACTGACTTCCATCTTCGGCATCGGTCGCACCACCGCGCAGCACATCTGCAACGCGGCGGGCGTGCCCTTCGCCAAGAAGATCAAGGATCTCAGCGACGCTGATCTTGAAAAGATCCGCGAAGAGATCGGCAAGCTCACGATCGAAGGTGATCTTCGCCGTGAAGTGTCGATCAACATCAAGCGATTGATGGATCTGGGCTGCTACCGCGGCTTGCGGCATCGCCGTGGCCTGCCCGTCCGTGGACAACGCACCCGTACGAATGCCCGCACCCGCAAGGGCCCGCGCAAGGGCGCGGCCGCGCTGAAGAAATAAGCGCCCTTCAGCGCCTTCAGCCCCCAAGCCCGACGATCGAGAGACGAAATGGCAAAAGCACCAGTCAATACCGCGGCTCGCCGCGTGAGCACGAAGATCCGCAAAAACGTAGCGGATGGCATCGCTCACGTGCACGCGTCGTTCAACAACACGATCATCACGATCACCGATCGCCAAGGCAGCTCGCTGGCTTGGGCGTCTTCGGGCGGCCAAGGCTTCAAGGGCTCACGCAAGTCGACCCCGTTTGCCGCACAGGTGGCAGCCGAGGTGGCGGGCCGTGCAGCGCAGGAGCAAGGCATCAAGAACCTCGACGTGCGGATCAAGGGCCCGGGCCCTGGCCGTGAGTCGTCGGTACGCGCGTTGGCCTCGCTGGGGATCCGGATCAATTCCATCTCCGATGTCACGCCCGTTCCGCACAACGGTTGCCGCCCGCAAAAACGTCGGCGGATCTGAGCACGCGAGGGTCACTGCCAACGGTTGCGCCTGCAATCAACGCGAACTCTGCTAGACTCTCAGGTTCGCTCGAAAACTGCCATGCTGCTCCGTGCAGCATCGTTTCATTGGAGCGTTGCGCGCATCCAGACGAATTCAAGGCTTGGCCGGTTCACCAGAATCCGGCTGCCACGAACCGGCTGATTGCGCGCCGAAAGCTGGGGGGATTGGGTTTTGTGACCCATGCTTCCTGGCACCAAGCCCACCGTCTGAGCACAGAAAAACACTCGCCAGACTCGCGCGCACCGGTTCTCTCCGGGCTCGTCAGAACAAATTCTTTGAAGGAAAGAAAGTGGCACGTTACCTAGGGCCCAAGGCCAAATTGTCCCGCCGTGAAGGCACCGATCTGTTCCTGAAGAGCGCGCGGCGCCCCATCAGCGACAAGGCCAAATTCGACAGCAAGCCTGGCCAGCATGGTCGTACATCGGGTTCGCGCACTTCTGATTTCGGCAAGCAATTGCGCGAGAAGCAGAAGGTCAAGCGCATGTACGGCGTGCTCGAACGCCAGTTCCGCCGCTACTTTGCCGAAGCCGAGCGTCGCAAGGGCAACACGGGTGCCAACCTGTTGTCCCTGCTCGAGTCTCGTCTCGACAACGTCGTCTATCGCATGGGCTTCGGCTCCACCCGTGCCGAGGCGCGCCAGCTGGTGTCGCACAAGGCGATCACGGTCAACGGCCAATCGGTGAACATCCCGTCGTACATGGTCAAGGCCGGCGACGTGGTGGCGGTGCGCGAGGGTGCCAAGAAGCAACTGCGTGTCGTCGACGCGCTCAAGCTGGCCGAGCAAATCGGTATGCCGGCCTGGGTGCAGGTGGACGCCACCAAGCAGGAAGGCGT
>JANMAS010000429.1:0-2729 GCA_031359975.1 Burkholderiales bacterium | reverse complement strand
GCCGTCACAGACTACAGCTTCACGCTCGACACCGTGGCGCCGACGGCTCTTTCGGCCGCCTTGCAGGTGCCCGAAGCTTCCGGCGGCGTGTTCGACAGCGAACGCGCTTCTGGCGCAGGCGTGCAGGTGGTGGTGCCGCTTCCGGGCTCCGGCATGCGGCCTGGCTTTGTCATCACGCTCACGGTGGACGACCCGAGCACCGGTGCGCCGTTCACCGTGACGCACACGCTGACGCAAGCCGAGATCAACGCGGGCCATGCCAGCATCACGATTCCCCAGGGCGAAACCGGCGCTCCGGGCACTTACTCGGTCACGGCAACCGTGACCGACCTGGCGGGCAACAGCAGCGGCCCCGGCACGGCGACCACATTCGTTTCGGTACCGGCTCTGATGATTGATGACGGCTGCCGGATCTTTGGACTCGATCGCCGCGAATACGTGGCTACCGATGCGCTTGCCGATGCGCCGGACAGCCATGTCTTCATCGTCGGGCATGGTCTCGGCATGGCCAACCCGTTGCCGGTGAACATCGCCGCGCACACCTATTCCGTCTATACCGGCAGCGATTTGGGCAACACCGACCCCGGCCTTGAAGCCGGGGCCGGTGGCCTGCACATCCATGCCAGCGGCGAGGCCAGCACCACGCTCACGGTGGGTGGTGTGGCGTTCGCGGCGAGCGCACCGGCTGTCAGCCAGACGATGGTTGCCGCCGGCTCCGAGTTCGTGTGGGTCGATAGCCTGAAGCTCGACATCGAGGCCAGCACCACCGCCGAGGGCGGCGTGCTGCTGCTCGCCGATGCCCAGGGTGCCGGCACCCAGGCTCGGATGGGTGCTTTCGAAGCCACCGTCCACGCGGCGGCCGCTACAGCCACCGCGTGGGGACTGGGCGTTGCCCGAGCCAGCGGTGACAGTGCCGCCGCCACGGTGGAGATGTGCAATCTGGAAATCTCCGCGCAGGGATCTGTGAGCGCCACCGCCCGCCTGGGCGGCGATCCGAGCCAGCTGGGCGATGTATCCCTTGCCGGCTTGACCGATCCTTCAGGCCTGGTCGCGCATGCCAACGGCTCCTCCGCCTTGGCCAATGTGCGGGTGCACGAGGATGTGGTGGTGCGCGCCGTATCTGAAGGGGGAATCGCTTCGGCCCAGATGATGCAGCTTGCCGCATGGGCCGATAACCTTGGCGGATCCGGTCCCGCATCGGCGCATGTCGAAGTGGGCGGCGGCGTGGATGTCTCGGCCCAGGCCGCCAGCGCGACCGCCGACGTGCGCTTTGGTGGACTGGCGGCGAACGCCCAGGGCGTTGGTGACGAGGCCATCGTGCAGATCGGCGGGCAGATGAGCGTCAGTGCCATCGGCAATGCCGCGCTCGCCCACGTCGAATCGCTGGTGCAGGTGCGTAGCCAGGGCGACGACAGCTTTGCGCAGGTATCCGTTGGCGGCGATGTCAATGTGTGTGCTTCGGCCACGGGCTCTGGCAATGCGACTCTGACCATGTCGCAAGGCGTGGCGGTCGAAGCGCTGGGCGACAACTCCGTTGCACGCCTGGACATCGGCGGCAGCATGGAAGTCTCGGCGATTGCCACCGCCGGCAGTGCCCACGCACAGCTGCAGGGCCTGGAGGTCATGGCTTTGGGTAACGGCGCACAGGCCTTCGTGGCAACCGGCGGCAACTGGGCCGTTAGCGCCAGCGCCTCCGCCGATGCAAGTGCTGCGATGGCTAAGGTGGAAGTCACCGCCGCAGGCGACCACTCGATCGCCCAGGTGGAGATCGGCGGCAACCTGAGCGCCTGCGCCTCCGGCTACGGCGCGGCTGATGCGTCGATGGGATCGCTGACGGTTTCGGCCAGCGGCGCCAATGCGCAGGCGGTGCTGTCGGTGGGCAGCAACCTGTCGGTGTCGGCCAGCGGTGTCACGAATGCGTCGGCAACGCTCGGCACCATGTCGGTCATCGCCTCCGGCGACGAATCCCTGGCGCGAATCGAAGTCGGCAGCAACTTGTGGGTGTTTGCTCGCGCCCACAGCGGCAGCGCGGATGCATCGATCGGATCGATGAGCATCAGCGCCGCTGGTGATCGTGCGGTGGCTGAATTCCTGGTTGCCGGCGACCTCAATGTCCAAGCCGATGGCAACTCTTCCGCCTCCGCTGGCATGGGCTGCAGCTGGCAAATCTCCGCAGATGGGGATGACGCACTGGCCCAGCTCAGCATCGGCGGCAGCCTGTTGTTTGCGGCCACAGCGCACGCCGGCGGCGCCTCCGTCAGCATGTCGAACATCTCGGTCAGCGCGTCGGGTGACGGCGCCACGGCCAGGCTCGCGATCGGCGACACCTTGATTGCCAGGGCCGAGGGCACCTCCAACGCCCAGGTGTCGATGGACGGGCTGGCGGCAACTGCCTCGGGCGTCTCGTCGCTGGCCGAGGTGCTTATCGGCGGCGACATCCGCGTATCGGGTGTGGCGAGCGCGGGCGCGGCCTCGGTCAGCATGGACAAGCTCTCGGCGTCGGCCAGTGGAAGCGCCGGTCAGGCGATGATTTCGGTTGCCGGTGATATCGATGTGCAGGCACACGGCGCCACCGGCGCCCTCGCGACGCTGTCGACGGTGTCGGCGGCGGCCGACGGTGTGAATTCGCTTGCCGACGTGAGCTTCGGTGACAACCTGCGGGTGAGTGCCTACGGTGGAAGCGGCACGGCCAGCGCAACCCTCGGCAGTCTTGTGGCGTCGGCGGCGGG
>JANMAS010000370.1:0-14396 GCA_031359975.1 Burkholderiales bacterium | reverse complement strand
GTAAGCTCGGTGTCGGCAAAACCGATCTCGAAGGCCTCCTTGTCGGCCAGGCGCGCGAGCTGGCACACAAACGCTGCCAGCAGATCATCCGGCCGATAGGCGTGCACCACCGCATCGAGATGCTCGTAGCAGCTGGGCTGGATCGGCGCGGTGCGATCGATGTAGGGCAGCTCGATGGCAGTCTGCGTTTCTAGCCGCCGCAGCCAGAAGGCCTCGTGGCCGCTCAGCTCGCGGTTGAGCGCCGTGAGCCGCGCGGCGAGCCCGGATTCGAGCAGGGCCAGCGGCGCACCGGGCATGAGCGCAAGCGCCTGCGCCGCCTCGGCAGGCGTGAGCACCGCGCCATCGAGGGTGGCAAAGGCGCGCAGCTGAACATCCTGGCTGGCGGTGGCCACCACGATGCCTTCGGTACCCACATCCACCACACTGCCCGGCGCCAGCCGTGAGGGCGTCTCCAGCGCGCTGGCGGCCGTCACGATCACCAGGCGGCCGCCATGGGCCAGCTTGGCCGCCCCCACGGGATTGTTGTAGCCGCCAAAGTCGAGTGCGCGCACCAGCGCCAGGATGTGCGCCGCCGGCTGCCGCCAATCGATGGTGCAGGCGGCTTCAGGGCGATCGTTGCGGCGATAGGCACGGCGAGGCGCATCGGCGCCTGGGGCGCTCTGGGCGGTACCGCGCAGCGGCTCGTCGCGGCCCAGCGCGCCCACCCAGTCGGCAAACGTTTCGATCGCGGCTTCGAAGCAGCGGGTGTTGAGGGTGAGCGCGGTGTCGTCGTCGGCCACATCGAAGTGCGCCTCGGCGAGGATGTCGCCAGCGTCGATGTGATCGGTCATCAGGTGCCAGGCCACGCCATGCCGGCGCTCGCCGTTGAGCAGCGCCCACACTGGCGTGTTGAGGCCCGCATAGCTGGGCAGCGGGCCATCGTGGAAATTGATCGCCGCCAGCGCCGGCAGTGCAAGCACCGCGGGCGGCAGCACCGCCAGGTGGGTGATGCTGAACAGCACATCGAACGAGCCGGGCGCAAAACGCGCCAGCAAGTCGTCGGTATCGGCCAGGCTGGGGATGCCCTGAGCCATGGCGTGGCGCGCGATGGCGGGCTTGTCGCTCACCATCGCCACGATCACATGCCCCTGCTGCTCCAGCACCTGGGCGCATTGAATCAACAACGATTCCGCGCCCACCAACACACATCGCCGTGAGATCGCCATGGTCACCTTTTGGTTGACACCGCGCCATCTGCGCACCCGTTTGACCTCGGTACAAACCCTTGGGTCAAATCTTGTCTATTTGTATCAATTGTGATTTTGGCTTACGCGGGGCGCCCTGGGCCATCCCCTGCTTGCCGGTTCGATGCGACAACTTGCCTGGGAGCGAATTGTTGAACAATCTTTCCTGCGGGTGCGGGTGGCTGCACCAATTTGTGCGCGGCGGCATAGGTTTGGTCGGGCGATTTCACCCTTTAGTGTGCTGCCCGACATCACATCCATGCGCGCTCGACCGAACCTGATCCACGGTAATATGATTAAGAGTGATTAGGAATAAATCAAATGCATTCATCCAACTCTCGTGTCATCACGGCCCACGTGCCTGCCCCACTGGCGGCGAAGGTCGACGTTCTGGCAGAACGGCTCGAACGATCGCGCGGCTGGGTGATGAAGCAGGCCCTTGCCGCGTGGGTGGAACTTGAGGAGGAGCGGCATCGCCTCACGCTCGAAGGGCTGGCCGACGCGCATGCTGGCCATCTCATCGACCACGACGAGGTGAAGGCGTGGGCCGAGAGCTTGGGCTCACCCACCCCACGACCCACACCACGGTGAAAGTGAAGTGGACGAGCAAGGCCATGGGCGACCTCGCTCGTCTCCATGGTTTTCTGGCCGACGTGAACCCGAAGGCTGCTGCCAAGGCCATCTTGGGCATGACTGGCGCTGTCGACCGATTGGCTGAGCAACCGCGCATCGGACGGCGGCTCGACGAGTTCCAGCCCGACGAAGTTCGGCGCGTCATCGCCGGGCCCTATGAAATTCGGTATGCCGTCACCGATGACATGATTCATGTCATCAGGCTTTGGCACACTCGCGAAGACAGATAGGCCGCCACTCGTCGGCCAGCAACCCGTAGATATGGGTGTCGTACGCAGCGCCCTTGGCCACCCAGCGTTGGCGCAGTGTGCCCTCCAGCGTGAACCCGATCCGCTCCAGCAACCGGCACGACGCCCCATTCGCCGGATTCACCTCCGCCTCCATGCGGCGGATCGCCATCGCCGCAAACGCATGCGCACAGATCGCGTCGATCGCCTCGGCCATCAGGCCCTGCTTCCAGAACGCCCGGCCCAGCGCGTAGCCCAGCTCGATGCGCGCACTGGGCTCGTCGAACTTGAACAGCAGCAACGTGCCGACGACCTTGGCATCCTGCTGGCGCACCAGCACCAACTGCTGCCCCATGCCCGATGCCGTCAATGCGGCCATGCGCTGCAACCAGGCGATGCCATCGTCCAAGGATGTCCAGATGGCATAGGGCAGGAAACGGGTGACCTCGTCGTCGCCGTTGATCTCTAGCAGGTCGGGCAGGTCATTGGCCGAGACGGGGCGCAAGCTCAGTCGTGGAGTGGTCAGGGGGTCGATGGACTGGAGCGGCATACCGTCGATCTCGGGGCGAGGAAGAGCGTGATCATCGCCGGACCGAGGCCCGAGCTCGCATCAACGACCACCACGCCCGATCGATGCCATCACCGTCCCCATCCCCACATCCCGCCCCGCCCGCCGATCCTCGAACGTCGCCCCCGCCCACACATCCGGCGCTATCCCGGCATCCGGCTGCGATGCCACCGGCCCCATCGAGATCAGGGGGATGTCGACGCTGGCGCCGGAGTTGGGCAGGGTGACCCAGGCGAGCTCGCCGCCGTTGAGGCCGCGCTGGTTGCCGCCGGTGGTTTCGCCGACCAGGGTGGCGGCGCCGCTGCGCTTGAGCTGCTGGGCAAACTGGAAGGTGGCGGAGCTGTTTTCCGGGCCGATCAGCACGAACACACGGCCGGTGTAGCGGGGGCCGCGGGGCTGGACGGTGTTGGGGCTTGTGCCCATGGATTTGTCGCGGTAGCGGTGGGGCCCAAGTTTTTCGACACGGCCGGTGCGATCGAAGAAGCTGAAATCCCAGGTGTCGAGGTAGCGCGCCAGCGAATAGGGCACACGCTCAAAGCTGACGATGCGTTGAGAGGTCGGGTCGCGCAAGGCCTTCTTGATCAGGCGGGCGAGGATGGCTTCGCCGATGTCGGCGCCGCCTTCGTTGCGGCGGATGTCGATCACCAGGTTGGGGATTTTGCGGCTGATGATCTCGGCGAACGTGCGGTCGAGCGATGCACGCCAATCGAACTCGCCATTCCAGAAGGCGAACGTGGGCAGGGTGAGGATCGCGGCGTTGTCGCGGATCTCGAAAGCCCAGTCGTCGGTGGGTGGTTTCCAACCGGCGCGGACGAGCTTGTCGCGCCGGTCGGCCAGCGTCACAGCGGCCACGTTCACGGTATCGCGCTCGCCGCTGGCGCGGCGCAGATGGAATTGGTAGCGGCCGTCCTTCGGCGGCTGCAGCAGCGGCCACACCCAGTCCATCATGCTGGTCTCGGCTTCGTGGCTCAGCTGGATCAGGCGTTTGCCGTCGCTGGCGCCATCGGCGCGCAGGTAGGGCCCCATGCGCTCGACGATCAGCGGGCCGGGCACGCCGTCGATCGCCAGCAGCTCGTCGCCGGAGAGCACCGCAGCGTCCACACTGGCGGTGACGAGCCAGCGGCCTTGCACCAACGCCAGGTTCAGCGGCAGCTTGTTGGCGGGTTTGGCGAGCATCGACTGCAGCGGCTCGGCCTGGTTGAGCGGGTTGGTCCAGGTGTGGCCGCAGCGGATCGCAGCGGCCAGCTCGGTGGCGGCGAGGTACGTCTCGGTGGCGCTGCGGGCCGCCCGGGCGCGCTCCTCGAATTGGGCGAATGCCGCATCCATCTCGGCTTGGCTGCGGTATTTGGTGAGGCCGGGATGAAGCTCGGTGAGCGCGCGCTGGAGGATGCGGGCGTCGCGGCCGGCTTGTTCGGCGGTGAGCGAGCCTGGCGCCGCCACTGCGGGCGAAGCGGGCTCAGCGGACTCAGCCGTTGCGGGCGGCGGCGCCAGCGCAAGCACCAAACCCGCCGACACCACCAGCGCACCCCACCGCGCCATCGAACATCCATGCAACCGGTACCACCCCATCACCTGCTCCTGCTGTTCAAACGCAGGCCGCAGGCTAGGGCGCCGGGCGTCAGGCGGCGTCGCAGATCCGCGCTGCGTCGCGCAAATTCATGATTTGAGACGCCCGGCGCGCAGGCGCTGGCGAAATTGCGTGGGGGTTTCGCTCACGTAGAGCTTGAAGCAGCGATTGAAGCTGGCCTTGGAGCTGAAGCCGGCTTCGAAGGCGATGTCGAGCAGCGTGCGGGCGGGTTCGGCTTGGGACGAGGTGTTGGCTGCGTGGGCCGATGCATCGCCGGACAAGGCCGCCTGCACCGCCTGCACCCGCAGCCGGTTCACCAGTTCGTTGAAGTTCTGACCCAGGCCTTCGTTGATCGCGCGCGAGAGATCGCTGGTGTTGGTGCCCAGATGGCGGGCCAGCGCGGCGAGGCTGAGTTCGGGATCGCGCCACCAGCCTTGCGCCACCAGTTGCCGCTCCCAGCGAGCGCCCAGCTCGGCCCAATCGCGGGCAGGCTCGGCCGGGGCTTCGCTGGCCGGCTCCGCGGGCGGGTCAACCGCCGAAGGCACCGCGGGCGTGTCAGCCGCGGGCCAGGCCGGATGCAGTTGCGCGGCACGCCGATAGCCTTCGGTGCCGAGGTAGACGCTCAGCACGCCGAGCCACACAAACATCGGAAAGCGCTGGAAATAATCCAGCCGCACCACAAAGCGCTCGAAACCCTCCATACCCGCCCACAGCAGCAGCGTAAGTGCCAGCGCGATGAGGAAGTTGCGGATCCATTCGAGGCGGTGGTCTTCGCGGTCGCTCACATGCTGGGCCAGCCAAGCCTGGTAATCGCGATACAGCCGCATCGAGAGCCACCAATACACCGCGATCGACACAAACGTGGCCAGCTGCTGGGCAGGCCAGATCCACGGTTCGTGCACATGGTCGTCCCAGTCGTTCTTCTCGGCCAGCGGCAGGGTGAAGATGAGGCATTGATAAGCCAGCTGCACGATCACCGGCGCCAGGTGCCAGCCCCACCGGCGCGGCAAGCCCGGCTTGGCCACCAGCGCGTGCACATGCAGGTAGAGCAGTGGGCCGAACCCGAGCGCGGCATCCCACGGCGCGAACGAAAGCCACGGGTAGGCGTCGTAATAACCGGCGTAGCCGATCGCATACGGCAGCATGCGCATCGCGATCACGATCAGCAGCAGCGCGAGCAAGCGATTGGCGACGCGGTTGCCACGCGCGGCCCACAGCAACGCGGCGAACAGCAGGCCGTGCAGCATGCCGAGCAGCAGCACGATGCTCATCGAGCCGAAGCGGATCATGCGGTGGGCGCCAATCGCTTCAACCCCATGTCAGTTCCTGCTCGAGTGGTCGCTTGGTCGCCGGGCGAACGGGCGGGGCGAGCGTGTGGCGAGGCAGGTGGCCCGGGACACGTGCGCTGGTACCCGCGCAGCACGCCACGCCGTACCCCGGCACCCGATGCGCAGGGCGGTGGTGGTGCCCCCGGGCGCAGGCCCCATTCGCGGTGGGACGTCCCTCGCCCCGCCACGCCGGTGTTGAAGCCACCTCCCCCCGCACGCCCCGACAGCGCCCCGCGAGCGAGGGCCGGAGAACGGGGGCACCGCCATCGCCCTGTCGATCCACCCACCGCAGTCTGAGCATTTCCAAGCGTAAAGGCCGTTTCATCCCAGATCAACGAGGCCAAGCGGCAGCTGCCGCACCCGATGCCCGCAGGCGCGGAAGATCGCGTTGCACAGCGCCGGTGCCACCGGCGGCAACGGCGGCTCGCCCAGGCCGGTGGGGGGGTTGGCCGAGAGGATGAAATGCACCTCGATCACCGCCGGCTCCTCGCCCATGCGCAGCACCCGATAGGTGTCGAAATTGCTCTGCATCACGCGCCCCTCGCGCAGATCTATCTGTTGCCACATCGCGGCCGAAAGCCCATCGACGATCGCGCCCTGCACCTGCGCCTCGGCACCGCTCAGGTTGACGATCGGTGAGCCCACATCGCACACACACACCACACGATCCACTTTCACCTGGCCGGCGGGCGACACCGTCACCTCCACCAACTGAGCCACATAGCCGCCGTGGCAATGATGAAACGCCAACCCTTGCCCTTGCCCGCGCGGCAAGGCCTTGCCCCAGCCGCCGCGCGCGGCCACCGCCTGCAACACAGCCCGCATGCGATCGACGCGGTACGGCGGCGCGCGCGACAGCAGCCCACCGCCGCGCACCGAATCCTCGTCGCCCAGCAGCGTGAGCCGAAAGGCCAGCGGATCACGGCCTGCCGCCAGCGCGAGTTCGTCGATGAAGCTCTGCACCGCCCAGGCGTGTGTGTGGCTGCCCGGTGCCCGCCACAGGCCCAACGGCACCGGTGCATCGATCACGCTCTGGCTGAGCCGGCGGTTCGGCACCCATCGGGCGGGAAATTCGTTGCCTGCCAATTCCGCGCCGCCACCAGGCCGCCCGGCCTGGCCGAAGGTGGCGTAGTGGTCGCTCCAGGCGATCACCGTGCCTTGGGTGCTGATCCCCGCGCGCAGCCGGTGCAGCGCGGCGGGGCGATAGTGATCGTGCTGGAGTTCGTCTTCGCGCGACCATGTCAGCTTTACCGGCACGCTCTCGGGCAGCCGCAACGCGATCGCGGCGGCTTCGACGATGAAATCGCTGCCGAGGCGGCGGCCGAAGCTGCCACCGGCGCGCAGCAGATGCAGCGTGATGCGCGCCTTGTCCACGCCCAGCAGCTCGACGAGCATGCGGCTCGCGCCTTCCGGGCTTTGTGTGGCCGCCCAGATCTCCAGCCCGGCGGCGGAGGCAAGCACGGTGCAGCTCAAAGGCTCCAGCGCCGCATGCGCCAGAAACGGCGTGCGGTAGGTGGCCTCCAATCGCCGATGTGCGCCGGCCAGCGCCGCCTCCACATCGCCGTCGTCGCGCAGCACCTGGCCGTCACCGGCAGTCACCGCGCGTTCGGCCTGCGCCATCAGTTCGGCCACACCGGGCCGTGCGGTGGCGGTGCCGGTATCCCACTGCACCTGAAGCACGCGGCGCGCCCGCATCACCGCCCAGGTGGAATCGGCCACGATCGCCACGCCGGGCGACAAACCTCGCAAGTCGCCCGCGCCTTCGAGCACCAGCACCGCGCGCACGCCCGGCATGGCCTTCACCGCGTCGATGTTGGCCTGCATCACCCTGGCGCCGAACACCGGGCTCTTCACATAGGCGGCGTGCAGCATGCCCGGCCGTTGCACATCGATGCCGTAGACCACCGCGCCGCGTGCCATCGCCGGCGCGTCCACGCCGCTCACCCGGCTGCCCACCAGCGTGTAGCGCGCCGGATCCTTGAGCTGCACCTTGCGGGCCGCCGGCACCGGCTGCGCAGCCGCTTGCGGCGCCAGTTCGCCATAACCCGCCGATCGCCCGGAGGCGCGGTGCAGCACCCGGCCGAGCAGCGCTTCGCAGGCCGATGCATCCACGCCCCACGCCTGCGCGGCGGCCGATACCAGCATCGTGCGGGCGGTGGCGCCGAGCAGGCGATAAGCCTCGTAGTTGGCGGCGATCGATTGGCTGTTGCCGGTACCTTGATCGCCGTAGGCGGCATGGACATCCGCTTGCTCCACCACCACGCGTTGCCAATCGGCCGAGAGCTCCTCGGCCAGGATCATCGGCAGCGACGTTTTCACACCCTGCCCCATGTCGGTTTGCTTGGCGACGATCGTCACCAGCCCATCAGCGGCAATGCGCACGAAGACATTGGGCACAAAGGGCGCGGCCGCCGCGCCGCCCGCCTGCGGGCCCGCAGTGGGCCGCAGCGCATAGCCGATCGCGAGGCCGCCGGCCCCCATCGCCACGGCGCTGATGAATGCGCGGCGGCGCCACGGGTGGGCGATGGGCGGCGGTTCGCGGTGAGGAGCAGGCATGGCGGGGGCCGTTGAGCAATATCGCTGTCGGATGTTGCCTCAATCGGCAGGCCGAACCTTGGCCCGGCGCCGCCAAGGGCAATCAGGCTCGATTCACACGATAGTTTTTGCAAATGCGATCGATTCGCATTACAGTTGAGTCTCAGCCAAAGGCGTCGCCTCCAGCCACATCGCCCTTCTGCCCACCGACTGACGAGGCCCCACGATGCAAACGACCGCCCAGCTTGCCTACCCGATCAACCGCTTGGCCATCACGCCTGGGCGTGACTCCCATGTAGCGCCCGCACGTGAGGCGCACACCGCGCCACCCGGTGGGCGCGTGCCCGTGCGCCGTCTCGACAGCTCGGTCTTGCTGGCCGGCAGCGCCGAGATCGAGATCGAGCACGGCGAGTCGATCTATCGCTTGCGCCTCACCTCCATGGGCAAGCTGATCCTCACCAAGTAAGCCACCCGGCGCCCGCGCGGCGCCGATTCGGCTGCGTGCCTCCACCCATCACGGCGGCATCGCAGCCGGGCCGCCGCATGCAGGCTGGCCATCGTTGGCTCACTCCCCACAGCCCCGCCGCCCCACCCGACAAGGATCCTTCGTGCTCCGTACCCCCTGCTTCGTGCTCGTATTGAGCGCGGCTACCGGCCTGCCCGCTTCCATCGCTCGCGCGCAAACCTCACCCGCCGAGCCCACCGTTGAAAGCCGCAGCCCCGGCGAAATCACCGTCACCGCCACCCGCACACCACGCCGGATCGACGACGTACCCGCCACCGTCACCGTGCTGCGCCAGAGCGACATCGAAGCCGCAGGCGCGCGCGACATCAAAGCGGCGTTCGAGAACGAGATCGACGTGACGATACGCGCCGCACCCGCGCGCTTCAGCAGCGCGCTCTCCTCCACCGGCCGCGCCGGCAATGAAGGCATCAACATCCGCGGCCTCGAAGGCAACCAGGTGCTGATCGTGGTGGATGGCATCCGGGTGCCCAACGCCTTCAGCTTCGGCCCGTTTTCCACCGGCCGGGGCGACTATCTCTCGGTCGATACCGCCCAGGCCATCGATGTCTTGCGCGGCCCCGCCTCGGTGCAGTTCGGCAGCGATGGCCTGGCCGGCGCGGTGAGCGTGCGCACCATCGAGCCGGTGGATCTCTTGCGCGGGCGAGACTTCGGCGGCTTCGTGCGCCTGGGCTATGCGTCGGTCGATCGCGGGGTGGCGGCCACCGCCGCCATCGCCGGGCGCAGCGAAGGCTGGCAGGGCCTGTTGATGGTGAACAGCCGCAAGAGCCACGAAACCGCCAACCAGGGCACGGTGGACACCGAAGACGCCTCACGCACCACGCCCAACCCGCTGGACACCACCACCACCTCGGTGCTCGCCAAGCTGCGCAATGATCTCTCGGCCGCGCATCAGATCGGCGTGACGATCGAAGCATTGCAGCGCGATCAAGACACCGAAGTCTTCACCGCCCGGGTGCCTGAATCACCCTTCGCCCAAGGCACGCTCGATCTGGATGGCCACGATCGGGTGAAGCGCGAGCGGGTATCGCTCGAACACCGCTATGCCGACGACGCTGGCGGCCTGGTGCAAAGCGCCACCACGCGCCTGTACACCCAGCGCGCCGATGTGCGCCAGCAAACGCTCGAAGACCGCACCGTGACGGACCGCACCCGCGACAACCTCTACCGCGAGCGTGTCACCGGCGTGTCCACCGTGCTCACCAGCCGGCTCGGCGCCGCCGATGCGGCGTGGAAACAATCCCTCAGTTACGGCCTCGAAGCCAGCCGCACCGAGGTGACCGGCGTGCGCGATGGTGATCCACCGCCGTTTGGCGAAGTGCTGCCGGCCAAGCCGTTTCCGGATACCGAGTACACCCTTGCCGGCGCCTTTGTGCAAAGCGAGATCGAGAGCGATGCATTCATGCTGATCCCCGGCGTACGCCTGGATCACTACAAGCTGGCACCGTCGGCCGCCGGCTATGTGGGCGACGTGGTCACCCTCACCGATACCGCCGTCACGCCGCGGCTGGGCCTGGTGTGGCGGCTGGCACCGCTGGCCGCGCCGTACGCGCAGATCTCCAGCGGCTTTCGCGCGCCCACACCCGATCAGGTGAACAACAGCTTCACCAACCTGGCCTTCGGCTACCAGAGCATCGGCAACCCCAACCTCAAGCCCGAGCGTGCTCGCAGTGTGGAACTGGGCTTGCGCGGCCAGGCCGGCGGGTTCTCCTATTCGATGGCGGCTTACGACAACCGCTACCGCGATTTCATCTCGCAGCAGGTGGTCTCCGGCAGCGGCGCGCCAGGTGATCCACTGAGCTTTCAATACATCAACCTCGCCAACGCGCACATCCAGGGCGCCGACGCGCGCAGCCAATGGCGCCTCGATGCGCAGTGGCTGGCCACCGCCGGCATCGCCTGGTCAAAGGGCGATAGCGAGCAAGACGGCGTGACAACCCCTTTGGATTCGATCCAGCCGTGGCGCGCCTCGTTCGGCCTGCGCTACCGCCTCTTCGATTGGGAACTGCGCGGCAACCTTCTGCACAGCGCCGGCAAGACCGCCGACCGCATCGCCGCAACCGAGGCGGCGCCGTTTGCACCCAAGGGCTACACCGTGCTCGATCTCGGCGCCACCTGGGCCATCAGCCGCCAGGTGAGCGTGATCGCCAACATCAACAACGTGTTCGATGCGCGCTACTGGCGATGGTCCGACGTGCGCGGCCTCGCCGCCGACAGCGCCGTGGCCGAGGCCTACACCGCCCCGGGCCGCGAAGCGCAGGTTTCCGTGCGTGTGAATTTCTAGTCCTTGTGGGTCAGACCGAGGCGCAAGCCGAGCTCTGACCCCAACTATTCAACAGAAAGCGCCCTTCATGCTCAACGCCATCGCCTCAAAGAAACATCCCGTACCAGAGCACCTGGCCGACATCTGCCGCCAGTTTGCCCAGCGCCGCGCCAATGGCCCGGTGCGCCACCGCGACGTGGCCGCAGCCCTTGACATCGCCGAAGGCGAGTTGATCGCCGCGCATGTGGGCGCACCACCGGCGCTAGGCCTCACCGCGCGCCGCCTCGTGGCCGAATGGCCAGCCATCATCGGCGCGCTGGAGACGGTGGGCGAGGTGATGGCGCTCACCCGCAACGAATCGTGCGTGCACGAAAAACCCGGCGTCTACCGCGAGGCCAGCGGCTCGGCCATGATGGGCATGGTGCTGGGCGGCGATATCGATCTGCGCTGCTTCTACTCGCGCTGGGCCCACGGCTTTGCGGTGGACGAACCCACCGCCAAAGGCCCGCAGCGCAGCCTGCAGTTTTTCGATGCCGCGGGCACCGCGATCCACAAGATCTTCTGCCGCCCGGGCACCGATCTGCATGCCTGGAACCAGGTCATCGAACGTTTCATGGCCGATGAGCAAGGCGCCGGCCTCGAAGCCCGGCCCATCGCGGCATCCGAGGCCGAGCGGCCGGATGCGCAGATCGACGTGGCCTCGCTGCGCGAGCATTGGAGCGCGATGCGCGATACGCACGAGTTTTTTGCGCTGCTCAAGAAACACGGCGTGACCCGCACCCAGGCGCTGCGTCTGGCCGACCCGCGCTTTGTGCAGGCGCTGGAGCCCGACTGCGTGCATGACCTGCTGATCGCCGCCTCGCGCGATGCGGTGCCGATCATGGTGTTCGTGGGCAACCCCGGCATGATCCAGATCCACAGCGGGTTGGTGCATCGGGTGGCGCCGATGGGGCCCTGGCTCAACGTGCTCGACCCCGGCTTCAACCTGCACCTGCGACAAGACCACGTCACCCAGGCCTGGATCGTCACCAAGCCGACGGCGGACGGACTGGTCACCTCCGTCGAGCTGTTCGATGCCGAAGGCAACACCATCGCGATGTTCTTCGGCGAGCGCAAGCCCGGCCGGCCCGAGCTGTGCAGCTGGCGCGATCTGGTGGCGGGGCTGGGGCAGGAGGCGGCGGCATGAGCATCGACAGGAGGCGGTGCCTGGCAAGGCTCAGCCTGACGATGATGGCTGGGGCATTGCCCGGGCTGGCAGTCGCTGACAACAAACCACCCCAGCGCATCGTGAGCGTGGGCGGCGCGCTCACCGAAATGGTCTACGCGCTCGATGCGCAAGCGGCGCTCGTCGGTGCCGACACCACCTCGCTGTACCCCGAAGCCGCGCTCAAGCTGCCGCGTGTGGGCTATGCACGCAGCTTGTCGGCCGAAGGGGTGTTGTCGCTCAACCCCACCTTGCTGATCGCCAGCGAAGATGCCGGCCCACCGCAGGTGATTCGGCAGATCAGCGGCACCGGCGTGGAGGTGGCCATCCTGCCGGCCAATCATCGCTTCGAGGGCATGCTGGATCGCCTGCAACGTGTAGGCCAGCTCACGCGGCGAGACGACGCGGCCGCCGCCCTCGCCACGCACTTGCGCACCGAGTGGCACGCGTTGCAGGCGGGCCTGGTGCGCCGCCGCACCACGCCGGCCCAGCTGCCGCTGCGGGTGTTGTTCGTGCTCTCGCACACGCTGGGCCAGGCCATGGTGGCGGGCAGCGAGACCGCCGCGCAATCGATGATCGCGTATGCCGGCGCGGTGAACGCGATCTCCGGCATCACCGGCTACAAACCCCTCACGCCCGAGGCGGCAATCGCCGCGCGGCCGGATGTGATCCTGGCCACCGAGCAAGGCGTGCAGGCCACCGGCAGCATCGATGCGCTGATCGCCCTGCCCGGCCTGCGCGACACGCCCGCCGGCCGCGCGCGCCGCGTGGTGGCGATGGAGGCGATGTGGCTGCTCGGCTTTGGTCCGCGCCTGCCCTCGGCGGTGCGCCGGCTCGATGTGGCGCTGCACGTCGCGCTGCCGACGTAGGCCATCCATGGCCGTCAACTTCGACGCCGGTGCCGACACCTTGGCCACAGCCATGTCACCGCGCCGCATGGCCCTGACTGCCTCGCCACGGTGGCGGTTCGGCGCGGTGGTCGTGTTGCTGCTGGTGGCGATCGTGGCGGCCGCGCAATTTGGCGCGGTGGCGGTGCAGGCGGTCGACTGGCTGGCGCCGTGGGCCTGGTGGGCCGATGGGGCCGAGGCCCCCGGCGGCAGCGCGCACGTGCTGTGGCAGCTGCGCCTGCCGCGCGTGGTGTTTGCGATGGCCATCGGCGCCACGCTGGGCCTCACCGGAGCGCTCACGCAGGGCCTGTTTCGCAACCCGCTCGCCGATCCCTCGCTGCTGGGCGTGACCGGCGGGGCGGCCTGCGCGGCGGCGCTGGTGATCGTGCTCTTCGGCGCCGCCCAGATGCCGCTGCCGATCGCCTGGCGCCCGTATCTGTTGCCCGCCGCCGCCTTTGCCGGCGCGCTGGCCGTATGCGCCGTGCTCGACCGTGTGGCGCGCTGGGTGGCGCCGGGCTCGATCGCCGGGCTGCTGCTCACCGGCGTGGCGCTGAACGCCATCGCCGCCTCGGTGATCGGCCTGTGCACCTACCTCGCCGACGACGAGCAACTGCGCAACCTCTCCTTCTGGACGCTCGGCTCGGTGGCCGCCGGCAGCTGGGCGCTGGATGCCACGCTCCTGCTGCTGCTGGTGCTGGCCGCCTGGCGCGCACGCTCGCTCGCCAAGGCGCTCAATGCCCTCGCGCTCGGCGAAGCGGCGGCGGGGCATGTGGGTGTGGATGTGGCGCGCCTGCGCGGCCACGCGATCGTGCTGGTGGCGGTGCTCAGCGGCTTTGCGGTGGCGTGGTGCGGGATGATCGCCTTCCTCGGCCTGCTGGCACCGCACTTTGCCCGCATGCTCGTGGGCGCCGATCAGCGCCGCTTGATGCCGATGGCGATGGCGGTGGGCGCGCTGATCCTGCTGCTGGCCGACACGCTGGCACGCACCGTGGCCGTGCCCGCCGAGATCCCGGTGGGCATCTTCACCGCGCTGCTCGGCGGCCCGGGTTTTCTCGCGCTGCTGGCCGGCGTGGCGCGCAAGCGTGGAGCCCTGCAATGAGGCTGGATCTGCGCGGCGCCGTGGCACGCGTGGGCCGCCAGTTCATCGGCCCCTTCAATCTGGCCATCGAGGCCGGCGAACGCGTGGCCATCGTCGGTCCCAGCGGCGCCGGCAAGTCCACCTTGCTCAATCTCATGGCCGCACAAGGCCGGCTCGATAGCGGGCAAGTGCATCTCGACGGCTTGCCGCTCGCCCGTTGGACAGCCCCAGCGCTGGCACGCCGCCGCGCAGTGCTGCCGCAGTCCCACGCCGTGGCGTTTGGCTTGCCGGTGGAACTGGTGGTTTCGCTCGGCCGGGTAGCACGCGAGCCGGATCTGCAGCAGCCGCGCATCGTGCGCG
>JANMAS010000336.1:0-2109 GCA_031359975.1 Burkholderiales bacterium | reverse complement strand
GGCTGCACACGCCGGTTTGGATCATCGTTCCGCTGGCCGCCTTGGTGGCGGCCACGGCCGGCGCCATCCTGGGCGCGCCCACGCTGAAGCTGCGCGGCGACTACCTCGCGATCGTCACGCTCGGTTTCGGCGAAATCATCCGTGTCTTCATGAACAACATGGAGCACCCGATCAACATCACCAATGGCCCGCGCGGTATCTCGCAGATCGATCCGATCAGCATCGCCGGGGTCAACCTCGGAAAGCCGCTCGAGGTGTTCGGGTTCACGATCGCGTCGGTGTCGCTGTACTACTACCTGTTCCTGTTTCTGGTGGTGGTCAGCGTGGTCATCTGCCACCGGCTTGAAACCTCCCGCATCGGCCGTGCCTGGATGGCGATTCGCGAAGACGAGATCGCTGCCAAGGCCATGGGCATCAACACCCGCAACATGAAGCTGCTGGCCTTCTCGATGGGCGCCAGCTTCGGCGGTGTATCCGGTGCGATGTTCGCGTCGTTCCAGCAATTCATCTCGCCCGAATCCTTCAGCCTGATGGAGTCGGTGATGATCGTGGCGATGGTGGTGCTGGGCGGCCTGGGGCACATCCCCGGCGTGATCGTCGGTGCCCTGGCCTTGTCGGCGCTGCCCGAGGTGTTGCGCTATGTGGCCGGCCCCTTGCAGGCGATCACCGGCGGGCGCCTGGACGCCGCCATCCTGCGCCAGTTGCTGATCGCGCTGGCGAGGATCGTGGGGATGTTGATGCGCCCACGCGGCCTGTGGCCCTCGCCCGAGCATGGCAAGGCCGCACCTGCTGCTCCGGCACGCTGAACAAGGACGAATCATGAGCGAAGAAATCGTCCTCAAGGTGACAGGTGTTTCAAAGCTCATCGGAGGCTTGCAGGCGCTGACGGATGTCTGCAACACGATAACCAAAGGCCACGTGTTCGGCCTGATCGGCCCCAACGGCGCCGGCAAGACCACCTTCTTCAATGTGATCACCGGCCTGTACACGCCGGATTCAGGCACGTTCGAACTCGGCAACGCGACCTACAAACCCGAGGCCGTGCACGAAGTGGCCAAAGCCGGTATCGCGCGCACCTTCCAGAACATTCGCCTGTTCCAGGAAATGACGGCGCTCGAAAACGTGATGGTGGGGCGTCATTGCCGCACCAAGTCGGGCTTGCTGGGCGCGGTGTTGCGCCTGCCGGCATTCAAGGCCGAAGAAGCGGCCATCACGGCGCGAGCCCAGGAGTTGCTCGATTACGTGGGCATCGGCAAGTTTGCCGACTACAAGGCGCGCACGCTCTCGTACGGCGACCAGCGCCGCCTCGAGATCGCCCGCGCGCTGGCCACCGATCCCAAACTGATCGCGCTCGATGAGCCCGCCGCCGGCATGAACGCCACCGAAAAGATGGTGCTGCGCGAGTTGATCGACCGCATCCGCAAGGACGGCCGCACCATCTTGCTGATCGAGCACGATGTGAAGCTCGTGATGGGCCTGTGCGACCAACTCACCGTGCTCGACTACGGCAAGCAGATCGCCTACGGCACGCCAGCCGAGGTGCAGAAGAACGAAAAGGTGATCGAGGCCTACCTCGGCGCCGGCCACTGATCCGGAGCAGCACGATGACAACCCAATCCATGCTCAAGGTCAGCGGTCTCAAGGTCGCTTACGGCGGCATCCAGGCCGTCAAGGGCGTTGATTTCGAAGTGATGCAGGGCGAGCTGGTCAGCCTGATCGGCGCCAATGGCGCGGGCAAGACGACCACCTTGAAAGCCGTCACCGGCATCCAGCCGATCGCCTCCGGGGATGTGCAGTTCCTCGGCCAGTCGATCAAGGGCCAGGGGCCGTGGAACCTCGTCAAGCAGGGCCTGGTGATGGTGCCTGAAGGGCGCGGCACCTTCACCCGCATGACGATCACCGAAAACCTGCAGATGGGCGCCTATGTGCGCAACGACAACGAGATCGACGCCGATATCGACAAGGTCTTCGGCATCTTCCCGCGCTTGAAGGAGCGCCGGGATCAACTGGCCGGCACGATGTCCGGCGGTGAGCAGCAGATGCTGGCGATGGGCCGCGCACTGATGGCCCGGCCCAAGGTGCTGCTGCTCGACGAGCCGTCGATGGGCT
>JANMAS010000273.1:0-7074 GCA_031359975.1 Burkholderiales bacterium | reverse complement strand
CACCGAAGGAGCGCCAGAGCTGAGCGGTGGCGTATTCGAGCGCAAAGAGCGCCGGCTGGGTGAACGCCGTTTGCTTGAGCAAGGCTTCGGCTTGTGGCTCGTCGCCGAACATCACCGCGCGAATCGACCGGTTCAGCAGCGGTTGCAGGCCGGTGTCGCAGGCATCGAGGGCCTCGCGGAACGCCGGGAAACGGCGATACAAGCCCTGGCCCATGCCCACCGATTGCGAGCCCTGGCCGCTGAACAGAAACGCCACACGCGGCGCCTGGCGGCCCGGGCTTTCCGCGGGTGATGAGGCGGGCGCCGCCGCCTCGGCATCCAGCTCCCGCGCGCTGCGCTCGAGAAACGCCACCAGATCCTCGCGCGTGCGCACCGCCTTGGCCACGCGGTGCACAAAATGCGCGCGGCCCACTTGCGTGGCGCGGCACAGGTCGGCCAGCGATTCGGTGGCTTGGCCGCCGGCCAGGCGCAGCAGGTGCTGTTGCACGAGGCCGCGCAGCGCCGCTTTGGAGCGCGCCGAGAGCACGAACAAGGCGGGGCCGTTGTCGGTGCCAGCGAGGCTGGGCCGCTGTGGCGCCTGCTCCAGCAGGATCGCCGCGATGATGCCGCTGAAGCCGAAGGAGTTGACCATCACCCGGCGCGGGCCGGCGGGCCATTCGCGGCGCGTGGTGGGCACCTGCACCGACATGCGAGCCCACGGAATCTGCGGCGAGGGCGTCTCGAAATTCAGGTGCGGATACACCTCGCCATGCTGCAGTTGCAGTGCGGCCTTGATGATCCCGCCCACGCCGGCGGCGGCTTCCATGTGGCCGAGGTTGGTCTTCACCGAACCCACGATCACCGGGTCGGTGGCGGCGCGGCCGGCACCGAACACCGCCTGCACCGCACTCATCTCGATCGGGTCACCCAGCGGTGTGCCGGTGCCGTGGGCCTCGACGACGTTCACATCGCCGGCCTTGAGCATGGCACTGGTGAGTGCGCGGCGCATCACCATCTCCTGCGCCGGGCCGCTGGGCACGGTGAGGCCGGCGCTGGCGCCATCCTGCGCGATGGCCGAGCCACGCAGCAAGGCCATGATCTCGTTGCCGTCGCGCAGCGCATCCGACAGCCGCTTGAGCACCAAGATGCCGGCGCCTTCGCTGCGGCCGTAACCATCGGCGCGTTCGTCGAAGGTCTTGCAGCGGCCATCGCGAGCCAGCATGTTGGCTTGCGAGAAGATGATGTGATGGCGCGGGTGGTGCACCACGTTCACGCCGCCGGCCAGCGCGATGCCGCACTCGCCACGCCGCAGGCCCTGCATCGCCAGGTGCGTGGACACCAGCGACGACGAACACGCCGTATCCATCGCGATGCACGGCCCGCGCAGGCCGAGAAAGTACGACAAGCGCCCGGCGGCCGAGCTGTGCGAGGTGCCGGTGCCGATGTGGCCGTCGAGCTCGTCGTAGCGCAACGCCTCCACCTCGATCGTGTAATCAACGCAGGCGATGCCGATGTAGACCCCGCCGTCGCCATCTTTCAGCGAATGGGGGTCGATGTTGGCGTGTTCGAGCGCGCGCCAGGCGCATTCGAGCAGCAGCCGGTGGTGCGGATCGATGTAGTTGGCTTCCTTGGGCGCGATGTTGAAAAAACGCGCGTCGAACTGATCGATGCCATCGAGGAAACCGCCGCCTTGGGTGCGGATGCGGCCGCGGATGCTGGCTTCGGCGTCATCCGAAGCGGCCAGGCCGGCCACATCCCAGCGATCAGGCGGGATCGGCCCGGTGCCGGAGCGGCCTTCGCGCAGAAATTCGGCAAAGCCGGCGGGGGTGTCGTTGCCGCCGGGGAAACGGAAGCCCATGCCGACGATGGCGATCGGCTCGTACTTTTCGCGCAGCAGCTTGTCGAGCAGCTGTTGCTGGCGGATATCTGCTTGGCTCACCGTGTCTTCCGGTTGGGGTCGATGCCGCGTGCGGCCGCGCGCGTCAGGCCTGGTACAGGCGCGCCATCATGTCGTCGACCAGCGATTTTTCGTGGTCATCGACGGGTGGCTCAGAACCGCGGGTGTCGGTGCCGCCGAACAGGGCGCTCAGCGGCCCGCTCTCCAGATGCGCCAGAAGATCGGCCACCGTCGGGTGGTTGAACAGCACTTCGGCATCGATGTGGCAACCCAGTGTCTCTTCCAGGCGCTGCTTCATCTCTTCCAGGCTCAGCGAGGTGAATCCGAGATCGAAAAAGCTCTCGTCCAGCGGCAGCGCCTCGGTGGGTTCCATCTGGAGCACCTCGCGCAGCTCGCCAACGACGAGCGTAGCGAGCGCGGCACGGCGCTCGGATCGCGGCAGCGCCGCCAGGCGCTGAAAGCCGACATCGGCGGCCATCAGCACGCCTCCTCGGGCTGCCCTTCGACGGCTGGTGGATTGAGGATCGCCAGCGTGATGTTGCCGTCGCAGCGGCCGTCGGCGTCGTCCCAGAAGCGGCACTGGGTGCGCATCAGCATCATCGCCGAGCCGCCAGCGCGTGCTCTGCCGAAACTCACTTCGCCGAAAAAGCGGCGCGCATTCACCGGTCGGCGGAAGCAGCTCTCGAAGCGGGTGATGAGGATGTCGGGCAATTGCTTGCGCCAGAAATCTTCGATACGCCAGCCGTCGAAGGTGCTCAGCAGTTGATCCTGCACCGCCTTGGCGATGGCGAAATACACCATCTGGTTGTAGCAGATGTTGAACTCCACCGAGTTGAAGTGCCCGGTATCGTCGATGTAGCAGGATTCGGGGATCGACAGCTCGCAGCGGGCGATCACCCGGTTGCCCTCGTCGGTGTCGCGCTCCACGGTCACCGCCGTGGAACGCACATAACGACAGTGGGGCTTGTACGGGCGCAGCACCTTGGTCAGCAGCGCGGCGTCGTCGTCCGCCGTGGCGGGGTTGTCCAGCCGGCTGGGTGCATCGATGGTGGCCGTATCGCTCATGAGTGGTCCCGGTGACGTGGAAGACAAGGATTAGGCTGCGGCGCGGCTGAGCGGATGGCCGTCGTGCACCGTGATACGCCAGGTGACGGTGGGCTCTGGCACGGGGGTATGCAGCGCGCAATGCACGAGCGCGCGGTTGTCCCACATCACCAGATCGTTGGTCTCGAACTTCTGCAGATGGATGTTCGGGTGGCTGTAGCTGCTGTCGAGCTGCCCGCTGGCTTCGAACAGCTGCTTCAGCAACCCGGGCCGCAGCTCCTGGCCGTCGGCGGATTCGAGCGCGTAGGTGAGCCCTTCGCTGACAAACAGCATCTCGCGCCCGGTGACCGGGTGGCGGATCACCGTCGGGTGGCGTGCCGGAGGCGTTTCACGGTCGACCTCGTCGAGCAATTCGGAGATCGGGCGGTACACATCGCTGGGGCGGATCTTGAAGTAGCGCCGCGGGCTGTGGCAGGCCACGGTATCGGCCGTTTCGGCCCGCAATGCGGCGGGCAAACGCTCCCAGGCCTTGGTGAGATCTATGAAGAAGGTGCCGCGCGGGCCGCTGGGCACCACCCGTTGATGCACGAAGGTAAAGGCAAACGGGCGCGGCATGAACTCGTAATCGGCGTGCCAGAAGCGGCCGGTGCGCGGCACGCCCATGGTGCGTCCGTCTTCGGCCACGTTGGACGAGACGAACACTTCCTTGACCTCCGGGTGGTGGTACATCGGCTGGTAGTAAGCCTCCACCTCACCGAAGCGCCGGCCGAGATCGAGGTAATCCGAGGCGCTGAGCTGCTGGTGGCGGATGATGGCCAGACGCTTGTCGTAAACCATCTGCTTCAGCGCCGCGATATCGGCATCCGACGCCGTGCGGTGATCGAATCCCTCGACCACCACGCCCATGTCCGACGATGCCTGCGGAGTGACATTCATGCTTCAAGCCCGATGTTTTGGCCTGCCATCGCACCAGAAGAAGGCGCTTGTAGACAGGCAATGATTCACCGTATCACAGGACGTTTTTGGCGCCAACGTGGTGAGAGTGCCAAATTGGGGGTGGCGTTCGAGAATCATGAAACTTTTTTGGCGGTTCTTGTGCAAGATTCCGGCCATATTGAATACGGAGGCGGAATGCAGGGCGATTGGCGGTGATTCGCGACTACTTGCTCGGCCTGGCGCTGGCCGGCATCACCTGCGCGGCGCTGTGGCCGTTGCCCGCCGAGCAGGCGCGCGGGGCGGTGGCGATCCTGCTCACGCTGATCGCCGCGGTGTACATCGGCTTCGCGCTGGCCTCTCACGGGCAGCTCTCGCTGCGGCGCCAGGTGGCCGGTTGCGCCGTGTTCGTGGCGCTGGCGCTGGCTGGTTTGTGGATGGATCCGACCAGCGCCTGGGTGGCGCTGGCTGCCGGCCTGGTGTTGCACGGGGTGTGGGATTTCCTGCACCACGGCGAGCATGGGCACGCGGTGGTGCCCGCCTGGTATGTGCCGGCCTGTGCCGCGTACGACTGGCTGGTCGCTGCGTTTGTGGTGTGGCGCTACCTGATGTAGGGCCGCCTGCCTACTTCTGCGGCTTGGCTTTCACCGGCCGCTTCCAGTTGGGGAGCGTGAGCTGACGCCCGCGTGACACGGTGAGCAGCCCGGCCGGCGCCTTGATGGTGATGGTGGAGCCGCCGCCGATCGTGGCGCCGTCGCCGATGGTGATCGGCGCCACCAGCACGCAGTTGGAGCCCACATGCACGTCGTTGCCGATCACGGTGCGGTGTTTGTTGGCGCCATCGTAATTGGCGGTGATGCTGCCTGCGCCGAAATTCACCCGCTCGCCGACGTCGGCGTCACCGAGGTAGGCCAGGTGATTGGCCTTGGCGCCGTCGCCCAGGATGGAGTTCTTGACTTCCACGAAGTTGCCGATGTGCACGTCGGCACCCAGCTGCGCACCCGGGCGCAAGCGGGCAAACGGGCCCACCTGGGCACCGGTGCCTACCTGCGCACCGTCGATGTGGGTGAACGGCTGGATCACTGTGCCGGCGCCGAGGGTGGCGTTGCGGATCACGCAGTGGGCGCCGATGCGCACGCCGTCGTGCAGATGCACATCGCCTTCGAACACGCAGTTGACGTCGATCTCCACATCGCTGCCGCAGCGCAGGGTGCCGCGCACGTCGAGCCGCGACGGATCGGCCAGCCGCACGCCGCCTTCCATCAGGGCCTCGCCGCGTTGGCGCTGCAGCTCACGCTCCAGTTGCGCCAGTTGGGCCGGGCTGTTGACACCCAGCACCTCCGCCTCGTCGGCGGCCAGCGCGCTCACCACGTCCACACCCTCGGCCACCGCCATGGCCACGATATCGGTGAGGTAGTACTCCTGCTGCGCATTCTGGTTCGACAGCGCCATCACCCATTTGGACAGCATCGCCGTGGGCGCGGCCATGATGCCGGTGTACACCTCGTCGATGGCGCGCTGTTCGGCGCTGGCATCCTTTTCTTCGACGATGGCCCAGATCCGCTGCCCGCCGCCATCGCGCAGGATGCGGCCGTAGCCGGTGGGCTGCCGCAGCTTGACCGTGAGCAGCGCGAGCCGTTCACCGCCGCAGGCCTCGACCAGGCTGCGCACCGTATCGGCGCGCACCAGGGGCACATCGCCGTTGAGCACCACCGTGGTGCCCGCTTCGGGCAGGAGATGCGGCAACGCCTGCTGCACCGCGTGGCCGGTGCCGAGCTGCGGCATCTGGCGGGCGAAGGCGAGCGCCGTGGCCGAACCGCCGCGCGCCATCGCCTCCACCTCGTCGGCGCCATGCCCGGTGATCACGATGGTGCGTTCGGCCGACACGGCGGCTGCGGTATTCAGAACATGTTGCAATAAAGGCAGGCCGGCCAGATGGTGCAACACCTTCGGCCGGGAAGACTTCATGCGGGTCCCCTTGCCCGCTGCCATGATCACGACATTCAGGCCCATGCGCGAAACCCCCGCAAAAAAATGGATTATCGCGGCCACGCTGGTGGCCGCGTCGGCGCTGGCGCTGCTGGGTGGCTGCAGCATGGTGAGGCTGGGCTACAGCCAGGCGCCGGAGCTGGCCTACTGGTGGCTCGATGGTTATTTCGACTTCAGCAACGCGCAAGAGCCGAAGGTACGCGAGGCCATCGCCTCCTGGTTTGCCTGGCACCGCCAGACGCAGTTGCCCGACTACGCCAACCTGCTCGACCGGGCCCGCGCCGAACTGCCGCGCGACACCACACCCGCACAGACGTGCCGCTGGGGTGAAGAGATCCGCGTGCGCGGCAACACGGCTTCGGAGCAGGCGCTGCCGGCCCTGGCCGACCTGGCCGCCAGCCTGTCGAGCGAGCAGCTGCGCCATGTGAGCAAACGCATGGACAAGTCGATGAAGGAGTTCGAGTCCGACTACCTTCAGCCGGCGCCCGCTGATCGCGCCAAGGCCGCGCTCAAGCGCGCCGAAGACCGCATCGAGATGATCTACGGCTCACTTGAAGAGCCCCAACGCCAGGTGCTCGCCAACGCGTTGGCCACCTCGCCGTTCGACGCGGTGGCCTGGGGCGCGGAACGGGTGGCGCGGCAACAGGAAACACTGGCCACGCTGCGCGACATTGCCGAACACCGCCTCGACCGCGAGCGCGCCCTCGGCGCACTGCGCCGCTTGTCCGAGCACGCGCAGGAATCGCCTTCGCCCGCCTACCGGGCCTACCAGCAGCGCCTGATCACCTTCAACTGCGCGCTCGCGGCCCAGGTGCACAACACGATGTCCGGCGAGCAGCGGCAGGCGGCGGCCAGGCGCCTGCAGGGCTGGGCCGAGGATGCGCGGGCACTGGCCGGCATCGCCGGCGCGCCCTGAACCGGCCCGCTTTCACCGCTCAGGCGTGCGTCTTGGCGCGCGCCGCCGCCTGGATGCCGCCGGCCATGAATTCGCGCGCGTGGATGGCCAGATCCATGCCGTCGTCCCACAGGTTGCGCCAGATCGCCAGCGCGTTGGACAAATCCTCGTTGACCACGGTGGAGGAGAAGCTCTCGAAGGTGACCACGCCCTGGTAATCGATGGCCGCCAGCGCGTGGAAAAACTGCTTGAAATCGATCGTGCCCGAGCCCAGGTAGCCCCGGTTGCTTTCGCCGATGTGCACATAGCCCAGGCGCTTGCCGCAGGCCAGCACCGG
>JANMAS010000256.1:0-7098 GCA_031359975.1 Burkholderiales bacterium | reverse complement strand
GCAATGACGTGTCTTTCACATCGGATGCCTTCTCGCCGAAGATCGCTCGCAGCAGCTTTTCTTCCGGCGTCAGCGTGGTCTCGCCCTTGGGCGTGACCTTGCCGACCAGCACATCGCCCGGGTTCACCTCGGCGCCGATGTAGACGATGCCCGATTCATCGAGGCGAGCGAGTTGCTGCTCCGACAGATTGGGAATGTCGCGGGTGATTTCTTCGGAGCCCAGCTTGGTGTCGCGGGCCATCACCACCAGTTCGTCGATGTGGATCGAGGTGTAGCGGTCATCGGCCACCACGCGTTCGGAGATGAGGATCGAATCTTCGAAGTTGTAGCCGTTCCAGGGCATGAAGGCGACCAGCATGTTCTGGCCGAGCGCGAGCTCGCCCAGATCGGTGGAGGCGCCATCGGCCACCACGTCGCCCAGGGCCACATGATCACCCCGCTTGACGATCGAGCGCTGGTGGATGTTGGTGTTCTGGTTGGAGCGCTGGTATTTGATCAGGTTGTAGATGTCGACACCCACTTCACCAGCCACCGTTTCCGCGTCATTCACGCGAATCACGATGCGGTTGGTATCGACGTAATCCACGATGCCGCCGCGGCGGGCGGTCACCACCGTGCCCGAATCGATGGCCGCGACGCGTTCCACGCCGGTACCCACCAGTGCCTTTTCGGGACGAAGGGTGGGTACGGCCTGGCGCTGCATATTGGCGCCCATCAGCGCGCGGTTGGCATCGTCGTGCTCGAGGAATGGCACGAGGGAGGCGGCTACCGAGACGATCTGTGTTGGCGCCACATCCATGTATTCGATGCGCTCGGGCGAGGTAAGCACCGATTCGCCGTGTTCGCGGGCCGACACCAGCTCATCGGTGAGCTGGCCATCCTTGCCCAGGCTGGCGTTCGCCTGCGCGATCACGTACTTGCCTTCTTCGATCGCCGAGAGGTAGTCGATCTGGTCGGTGACCTTGCTGTCGAGCACCCGGCGATACGGCGTTTCGAGGAAGCCGTATTCGTTGAGCTGCGCAAACAAGGCCAGCGAGTTGATGAGGCCGATGTTCGGGCCTTCAGGGGTTTCGATCGGGCACACACGGCCGTAGTGCGTCGGGTGCACATCGCGCACTTCGAAGCCGGCGCGTTCGCGAGTCAGGCCGCCCGGGCCCAGGGCCGACACACGCCGCTTGTGCGTGATCTCCGACAGCGGGTTGGTCTGGTCCATGAACTGCGACAGCTGCGACGCTCCGAAAAACTCCTTCAGTGCCGCGGAGATGGGCTTGGAGTTGATCAGGTCGTGCGGCATCAGCGGCTCGGTCTCGGCTTGGCCGAGCCGTTCCTTCACGGCCTTCTCGATGCGCGCGAGGCCCGAGCGGTACTGGTTTTCGGCCAGTTCGCCCACGCAGCGCACACGGCGATTGCCCAGGTGATCGATGTCGTCGACTTCGCCGCGGCCGTTGCGCAGCTCGACGAGAATCTTCACCACGTCGAGGATGTCTTCGTTGCTCAGCGTCATCGGCCCGGTGGAGCCTTCGCGGCCGACCCGGGCGTTGAACTTCATCCGGCCCACGCGCGACAGGTCGTAGGTGTCCGGGTTGTAGAACAAGCGGCCGAACAGGGCCTGCACCGCATCTTCGGTGGGCGGCTCGCCGGGGCGCATCATGCGGTAGATCGACACGCGCGCGGCCAGCTCATCGGCCGTTTCATCGGAAGCCAGCGTCTGGCTGATGTAGGCGCCCTGATCCAGCTCGTTGGTGAACAAGCACTGGATTTCCTTGACGCCGGCCTGGCGCAGCTTCTTCAGCAGCGCTTCGGTGACTTCTTCATTGGCCTTGGCCAGGATCTCGCCCGTTTCGGGATCGACCACATTGCGCGCGATCACTCGCGCGACGATGTAATCCTCGGGCACGCTGACAAACTGCGTGGCCGAGGTTTCGAGCGTGCGCACATGGCGTGCGGTGATGCGCTTGTCTTTCTCGACAACGACATTGCCGCTCTTGTCGGTGATGTCGAAGCGAGCCACTTCACCACGCAGGCGTTCGGGCACGAACTCCATCTGCGCGCCCGAATCCATCAGGCGGAAGCTGTCGAACTCGAAGAAGTGCGCCAGGATCTGCTCGGGGTTCAGGCCGATGGCCTTGAGCAGGATCGTGACCGGCATCTTGCGGCGGCGATCGACGCGGAAGTACAGGATGTCTTTCGGGTCGAACTCGAAATCGAGCCACGAGCCGCGGTACGGAATGATCCGCGCCGAGAACAGCAGCTTGCCGGAGCTGTGCGTCTTGCCCTTGTCGTGTTCGAAGAACACGCCGGGCGAGCGATGCAGCTGGCTGACGATCACACGTTCGGTGCCGTTGACGATGAAGGAGCCGTAGTCGGTCATGAGCGGCACTTCGCCCATGTAGACCTCTTGCTCCTTGATCTCCTTGACCACCTTTTGCGGCGCCGATTCCCGGTCGTAGATGATCATCTGCAGCTTCGCGCGCACGGCCGCGGCGAAGGTGAGCCCCCGCTGCTGGCACTCGCGCACATCGAACGGCGGGCGTGCGATGTTGAACTCGATGAACCGCATCTCGACCATGCTGTTATGCGAGGTGATCGGGAAAGCGGCCAGAAACGCGGCCTGGAGGCCCTCGGGCAGACGTTTGCCAGCCGGCGTATCAGCCTGCAGGAAGGCCTTGTAGGACTCCCGCTGCATGGTGAGCAGATAGGGAACCTTGAGCACGCTCTCGCGTTTGCCGAAATTCTTTCGAATTCGCTTGCGTTCGGTAAAGCTGTAGGTGGGGGAAGCTTGCGCCATCAGTTACTCCGTGTCGAAGACACTCCACCCTCGCGTCGGGCGGTGAATCGTTCGGCGACTGGCGTCCAGGGACGTTGGCGAGGGAAATGTCGCCATCGTTCGGCCTGAAGCTTGGTGGCTGGCCACTACCAGCCGCTGGCGGACAACCCCGGCATTGCACCGGAGTCCGACCAAACTAAGTTCTCTGCAGTCGGTTCAGAGAACACTTGGAATTGCAGACGAATCCTGCAATTTCAAGTGGGCTCGGGAATCACAACACTTGATCAGTCGAGGACAGAGCTGCGGGGCGGGCTGCGCCCGCGTCCGCAGGTCTGTCCCACGAATTATTTGATTTCCGCTTTCGCGCCAGCGTCGAGCAGCTTCTTCAAAGCGGCGTCGGCGTCGGCCTTGGCGATGGCTTCCTTGACAGCCTTCGGAGCGCCGTCGACCAGATCCTTGGCTTCCTTCAGGCCCAGGCCCGTCAGTTCTCGCACGGCCTTGATGACCTGCACCTTGTTGGCGCCGGCTTCCAGCAGCATCACGTTGAACTCGGTCTGCTCTTCGACCACGGCAGCAGCGGCGCCACCACCAGCGCCGGCAGGGGCAGCCATCGCAGCGGCGGACACGCCGAACTTCTCTTCAATGGCCTTCACCAGGTCATTGAGTTCCATCACGGACATGGTGTCCAGGGCGGTCATGAAAGCGTCTTTATCGAATGCCATTTTGGGTTTCCTCGATTCGGTATGGGTTTGAACGGGTTCGTTGATCGTGTCGGTCAGGCGGCTGACGTGGGCTCCGCCGGTGCGGCGGTTTCGGCTGCGGGAGCAGCCTCGGCCGGTGCGGCAGCTTCCACCGGCGCTGCGGATTCAGCCGGTGCGGCAGCTTCCACTGGCGCTGCGGATTCGGCCGGTGCGGCCTCTTCCACAGGCACCGTACGCTTCTCGACGATGGCCGCCAGCACACGCGCGAAGCGCGAAATCGGCGATTGCATCAGGCCGAGCAGCTGAGCCAGCAGCACTTCCTTGCTCGGGATCGCCGCCAGCGCTTTCACGCCGGCCGCATCCAGAGACTTGCCGGCGTAGGCGCCACCCTTGACGATCAATTTGTCGTTGGTCTTGGCAAAGTCAGCGATGACTTTGGCGGCAGCGACCGCGTCTTCGGAAAAACCGTAGATCAGCGGGCCGACCATGTGCTCCGACGCCACCTCGAACGGCGTGCCGGTGACGGCGCGACGGGCGAGCGTGTTCTTCAGCACGTGAAGGTACACGCCCTTGTCGCGCGCCTGGCGGCGCAGCGTATTCAGGTGCTCGACGGTGAGGCCGCGGTATTCGGCAAGCGCGAGGCTGTTCGACTTGGCGACTTGCGCCACCACGTCGGTCACCACGGTTACCTTTTCATTGCGCGTGAGACTCAAGGTCCACTCTCCTCAAATAACGTGTCGATCGGCATGGACGCCTCACGACACACCCTTGGATTGCAGCGACCATGCCTTCAAGCCACCGAGCTTCACGATTCGTTTGCATCGTTCAACCCAATACCCTTCGGGCGGGACCGCCATCTGCGCTGGCTTCGGGGCAAGCCCCTCGATTACGGCGCTTTCGGTTCGAGAACCTCAGCACCACCAGCGGTCTTGGATGGCCCGCCGACTGCCTTGAGAGCAACCGGCGACCCACCAACTTCGTCGGGCTGCGCACAAGACGATCGCGCAGCCTTAAAAACAAAACTAGCCGGCCATCGACGCGATATCGACCCGCACGCCCACGCCCATCGTCGAAGAAACAGCCACCTTGCGCAGGTAGATGCCCTTGCTCGACGCCGGCTTGGCCTTGGTCAGCGCTTCGAGCAGCGCGCTCAGGTTGCCCTTGAGCTTGTCGGCGTCGAACGAACGACGGCCGATGGTGGAATGGATGATCCCGGCCTTGTCGACACGGAACTGCACCTGGCCGGCCTTGGCGTTTTTCACCGCCGTGGCCACATCGGGCGTGACGGTGCCAACCTTCGGGTTGGGCATCAGGCCGCGCGGGCCGAGGATCTGGCCCAGCGTGCCGACGACGCGCATCGCATCCGGTGCGGCGATCACGACGTCGAAATTCATGATGCCGGCCTTCACTTCGGCGGCCAGATCATCCATGCCGACGATATCGGCCCCAGCGGCCCTGGCCTCGTCGGCCTTCACGCCCTGGGCGAACACCGCCACGCGTTTGGTCTTGCCGGTGCCGTTGGGCAACACCACCGCACCGCGCACCACCTGGTCCGACTTTTTCGCGTCGATGCCGAGTTGCACCGCGACGTCGATCGATTCATCGAACTTGGCGGTGGCGCACGACTGAACCATCGCCAGCGCGTCGGCAATCGGATACAGCTTGTTGGAATCCACCTTGCCCTGAAAGGCCTTGGCTTTTTTGGTGATCGTGGACATGGTCAGACTCCTTCCACCGTGACGCCCATCGAACGGGCGGAGCCGGCGATGGTCTTGACGGCCGCATCCAGATCAGCGGCGGTCAGATCCTTCATCTTGGTCTTGGCAATTTCTTCGAGCTGGGCGCGGCTGATCTTGCCCACCTTGGCCGAATTGGGCTTGCCCGATCCCTTGTCGAGCTTCAACGCCTTCTTGATCAGCACGGTGGCTGGCGGCGTCTTGAGGATGAAGGTGAATGACTTGTCCGCGAACGCGGTGATCACCACCGGCAGCATCAGGCCGGGCTCCATCGACTGGGTCTGCGCGTTGAACGCCTTGCAGAACTCCATGATGTTCAGGCCACGCTGGCCGAGCGCCGGGCCTACCGGCGGCGACGGGTTGGCCTTGCCGGCCGGGATTTGCAGCTTGATGAAGCCGACTATTTTCTTTGCCATGAATGGCTCCTTTCGAGTTCAAACGCTCCGGAGTCGTTGGCTCCGCAAGCTCCTCGTTGATTGCGACCCTGTTCGAACGGGCGGGTGGTGCCGGGTCGCGCCGCACCATCCACCGTGAAAACTCAGACTTTTTCGACCTGCGCGAAATCCAGCTCCACCGGCGTGGCACGACCAAAGATCGTCACCGACACCCGAACCTTGGACTTTTCGTAGTTCACTTCTTCGACAGCGCCGTTGAAATCGGTGAACGGGCCTTCCTTGACGCGGATCAGCTCGCCCACTTCCCACGCCACCTTCGGCCGCGGCTTGTCGACACCTTCCTGCATCTGGTTGACGATCTTCATCACCTCGGCTTCGGAGATCGGCACCGGCCGGTTCTTCGCGCCGCCCACAAAACCCGTCACCTTGCTGGTGTGCTTGACCAGATGCCAGG
Organism: Burkholderiales bacterium; assembly: GCA_031359975.1. Lineage (GTDB taxonomy): Bacteria > Pseudomonadota > Gammaproteobacteria > Burkholderiales > Burkholderiaceae_C > JANMAS01. The sequence continues at coordinate 1,045 of JANMAS010000256.1, read as the reverse complement.
TTTCGTCGTCCATCAGCATTTCGACGAGCACGTAGCCCGGGAAGAAACGCCGTTCCGTGACCGACTTCTTGCCGTTCTTCAGCTCGACCACTTCTTCGGTGGGCACCAGAATGCGACCGAACTTGGTGTTCATCGCAGCGCGATCGATGCGCTCCTTGAGGTTGCGCTCGACGGCCTTTTCCATGCCGGAGTAGGCGTGCACCACGTACCAGCGCAGTGCGCTTTCGGGCGCGGTGGCGGGGTTCGGGGTGGGGATTACTTCGGCGGATTCGCTCATGGTCATGTCCTCTTCAGCGTTTCCAGCCAAGAATCAGGTCGTAAAAGAGCCACTCGAGCGTCTTGTCGGTGAGCCACAGAAACAGGGCCATCACCACCATGAACGCAAATACGTAGCCCGTCATCTGGATCGCTTCCTTGCGGGTCGGCCAGACGACCTTCTTCACTTCGCGCACGGATTCGCGGCCGAAGCCCACCAGCTGCTTGCCGGGTTCCGACACGAAGAACATGGCCACCGCGGCGATCAGCAAGCCGATCAGCGAGAGCACCCGAATCCACAGATCTTGTTTGCCGAGCAGGTAAAACGCCGCCACGGCGCCGATGACCAGCAAGCCGGCCACGGCAAGCTTGGCCTTGTCGGCCGAGGTGGAAACAGTTTCGACGGGAGAACTGGTAGCCATTGAACTCACTTCGATGATCGGAAGCCTCGATCGATTCGAGACTCCCCTTTCAGCGGCAAAGCCCGCCGGTCTTTTGGACCTTGCGGGCTGCCTTTTCGGCCGGGAGATCCTGGTCGCCGTGAAGCGTCAGGATCTGGCAGGGGCAGAGGGTGTCGAACCCCCAACCTCTGGTTTTGGAGACCAGCGCTCTGCCAATTGAGCTATGCCCCTGTGGCCGGTAAACGATTGCCTTATTCGATGATCTTGGCGACGACGCCGGCGCCGACGGTGCGGCCGCCCTCACGGATGGCGAAGCGCAGGCCTTCTTCCATCGCGATCGGGTTGATCAGCTTCACGGTGATGGTGACGTTGTCCCCAGGCATCACCAT
>JANMAS010000244.1:0-10043 GCA_031359975.1 Burkholderiales bacterium | reverse complement strand
GCTCACCTTCGACACGCTGGTGGCTGGCCGTGCCAACCAGATGGCGCGCACCGCGGCCCTTCACGTGGCCGGCGCGCCGGGCGCCATGTACAACCCGCTGTTCATCTATGGCGGCGTAGGCCTGGGCAAGACCCACCTGATCCACGCCGTCGGCAACGCGCTCATCAAGGATCGCCACGACGCCCGGGTGCTCTACTTGCACGCCGAGCAGTTCATCAGCGATGTCGTCAAGAACTACCAGCGCAAGACCTTCGATGAGCTGAAGGCCAAGTACCACTCCCTCGATCTGCTGCTGATCGACGACGTGCAGTTCTTTGCCGGCAAGGATCGCACCCAGGAGGAGTTTTTCAACGCCTTCGAGGCGCTGCTGGCCAAGCGCGCTCACATCATCATGACCAGCGACACCTACCCCAAGGGGCTGGTGGATATCGACGAGCGGCTGACCAGCCGTTTCGATGCCGGCCTCACCGTGGCCATCGAGCCGCCCGAGCTGGAAATGCGCGTTGCCATCCTGATCCGCAAGGCCGAGGTGGAAGGCACCTCCATGCCCGAAGACGTGGCGTTTTTCGTGGCCAAGAACGTGCGCGCCAATGTGCGTGAGCTGGAAGGTGCGCTGCGCAAGGTGCTGGCCTATTCACGCTTCAGCCAGAAGGAGATCAACATCGCGCTGGCCCGCGAGGCGCTGAAGGATCTGCTGTCGATCCAGAACCGCCAGATCTCGGTGGAAAACATCCAGAAGACGGTAGCCGACTTCTACAAGATCAAGGTGGCCGACATGTACAGCAAGAAGCGGCCTGCATCCATCGCACGGCCGCGCCAGATCGCGATGTACCTGGCCAAGGAGCTCACCCAGAAAAGCCTGCCGGAGATCGGCGAGCTGTTTGGCGGCCGCGACCACACCACCGTACTGCACGCGGTGCGCAAGATCGGTGGCGAACGAGGCAAGAACACCGAGCTGAATCAGCAACTGCATGTGCTCGAACAAACCTTGAAAGGCTGAACGAGCGCTCACCCACAACGGCCGCAAGCCTGGGGACAACATTCGAACAACCCCGTAGTCATCCACAGGCCAAGGCGCCGGTGCGAAGTTGTTGTCTATCGGCCCCCACCGAGTACCGAAGCAGTCCACAGCCTTGAGCATGAGGTAAGCCGTTGAGAAACAAGGCGAAAATAGTGTTCTCCACAGCCGCTAGCGGCCTCTACTAAGACTACTAAGGTTTAAATAAGAGGATTCAAATGATTGTTCTGAAAGCTCCACAGGAGAAGTTGCTGGCCGCTTTGCAGTCCGTCGCCGGCATCGTGGAGCGACGGCACACGCTGCCCGTGCTGGCCAACGTGCTGTTGCGCAAGACGGGCTCGGCGATCGAGATCACCACCAGCGACCTGGAGATCCAGGTGCGTACGCATGCCGACCTCGGTGGCGACAGCGGCAACCTCTCCACCACTGTAGGCGCTCGCAAGCTGATCGACATCCTGCGCACGCTGCCCGCCGATCAGGTGGTCACGCTCACCGCCGCGCAGAATAAGCTCACCCTCAGCGGGGGGCGCAGCCGCTTTACCCTGCAAACGCTGCCGGCCGAAGACTTTCCCCTCGTCAACGAAGCGGCCGATTTCGGGCCGGCGTTTTCGGTGCCCAGAAAACGCTCAAAGGCCTGATCGACCAGGTGCACTTTTCGATGGCGGTGCACGACATCCGCTACTACCTCAACGGCATCCTCTTCGTGGCCGAAGGCAAGCAGCTGACGCTGGTGGCCACCGATGGCCATCGCCTGGCCCTGGCCCAGGCCCAGCTCGACAACGCGATCCCCAAGCAGGAGGTGATCCTGCCGCGCAAGACGGTTCTGGAACTGCAGCGCCTGCTGCGTGACGACAAGGATGCCGGCGAAGACGATCCGATCGAGATGCGCTTTGCCGGCAACCAGGCCAAGTTCAATTTTGGTGGCATGGAGTTCGTCACCAAACTCGTCGAAGGCAAGTTTCCCGATTACAACCGCGTCATCCCCAAGGGCCATCAGCACCACGTCACCTTGGGCCGCGCGCCCTTGCTGGCCAGCCTGCAGCGCGCCTCGATCCTCACCAGCGAAAAGTTCAAGGGCGTACGGCTCAACATCGAACCGGGCGTGATGAAGATCGCTTCCAACAACGCCGAGCAGGAAGAAGCGCGCGAAGAGATCGAGATCGATTACGACGGCGCCGCGGTGGAGATCGGTTTCAACGTCACCTACCTGATCGATGCGATGACGAACATCGGCGCCGAGATGGTGACGGTGGAGTTTCAAGACACCAATTCCAGCGTGCTGATCACCGTGCCCGAGCAAGGTGGTTTCAAGTACGTGGTGATGCCGATGCGCATCTGAGGCCGCACGGATGGCCGCGGCATGCGGCCACCTTCCAAGCGGGTCAGGCGCCAGGCGCGGGCCCGCTTCAGCATTTCAAGGGCCTTGCATGGCAATGGCCCTGACGACCGAAAGCCATGACCGATTCCAACACCACTCCCGATCCGCTGAACCCACCCGAATCGAACGCCGTGCCCGCCGTGCCCGTGCCCCCTACCGAGCAGGAGCAGCAGGTGGCACGTGAGGCGCATCAGGAGTCGCAGCGCGAGGCCAGCGAGGCTTATGGCGAGGGCTCGATCCAGATCCTCGAAGGGTTGGAGGCCGTGCGTAAGCGCCCCGGCATGTACATCGGCGACACCAGCGATGGCACCGGCCTGCACCACCTCGTTTTCGAGGTGGTCGATAACTCGATCGACGAAGCGCTGGCCGGCCATTGCGACGACATCGTCGTCACCATCCACACCGAAAACGCCATCTCGGTGATCGACAACGGCCGCGGCATTCCCACCGGCGTGAAGATGGACGACAAACACGAGCCCAAGCGCTCGGCGGCTGAAATCGCTCTCACCGAATTGCATGCTGGCGGCAAGTTCAACCAGAACAGCTACAAGGTGTCGGGCGGCCTGCACGGCGTGGGCGTGAGCTGCGTGAATGCCTTGTCGAAATGGCTGCGGCTGACGATTCGGCGCGACGGCAAGGTGCACTTCACCGAATTTCGCCGAGGCGTACCGCAAGATCGCGTGATCGAGGTGCGCGATGGCTTCGAGATCTCGCCGATGAAGATCACCGGTGATACCGACAAGCGCGGCACCGAGGTGCACTTTCTGCCCGATGACGAGATCTTCAACAACATTGACTTTCACTACGACGTGCTGGCCAAGCGCCTGCGCGAACTGAGTTTTCTCAACAACGGCGTGAAGATCCGCCTGGTGGATCAGCGCAACGCCAAGGAAGACAACTTCGCGTTTGTGGGCGGGGTACGTGGATTCGTCGAGTTCATCAACCAGGGCAAGAAGGTTCTGAACCCCAACGTCTTTCATGCGCAGGGTGAGCGTGTCAGCGAGTTCGGCACGCTGGTCAACACCGAAGTAGCAATGCAGTGGAACGATGGCTACAACGAAAACGTGCTGTGCTTCACCAACAACATCCCGCAGCGTGATGGCGGCACCCACCTCACCGGCCTGCGCGCCGCGATGACGCGGGTGATCAACAAATACATCGACGACAACGATCTCGCCAAGAAGGCCAAGGTGGAGATCGCGGGTGACGACATGCGCGAAGGTTTGGCCTGCGTGATCAGCGTCAAGGTGCCGGAGCCCAAGTTCTCCAGCCAGACCAAGGACAAGCTCGTCTCCAGCGAAGTGCGCGCCCCGGTTGAAGACGTGGTGAGCAAGCTGCTCACCGATTGGCTGCTCGAGAACCCGATCGACGCCAAGATCATCTGCGGCAAGATCGTCGACGCGGCGCGGGCCCGTGAAGCAGCCCGCAAGGCGCGCGAAATGACCCGTCGCAAAGGCGTGCTCGACGGCCTGGGCCTGCCCGGCAAGCTGGCCGATTGCCAGGAGAAGGATCCGGCGCAATGCGAGATCTACATCGTCGAGGGCGATTCAGCCGGCGGCTCGGCCAAACAAGGCCGTGACCGCAAGTTCCAGGCGATCCTGCCCTTGCGCGGCAAGATCCTCAACGTGGAAAAAGCGCGCTACGAAAAGCTGCTCTCCAGCGATGCCATCCTCACGCTGATCACCGCGCTGGGCACCGGCATCGGTCCGGAAGATTTCAACCTCGACAAGCTGCGCTACCACCGCATCATCGTGATGACCGATGCCGACGTGGACGGCGCACACATCCGCACGCTGCTGCTCACCTTCTTCTACCGCCAGATGCCCGATCTGGTGGACCGTGGCCACGTCTATATCGCGCAGCCGCCGCTGTACAAGGTGAAGCACGGCAAATCAGAGCAATACCTCAAGGATGGCCTGGAGCTCGACGGCTACATGCTCGACGTGGCCTTGAGGGATGCCAGCGTGTGGCCGGGTGAAGACCGCCCGGTGATCAACGGCAACGCGCTCGGCGAGCTGGCGCGGCAATACGTGCTGGCCGCCAACGTGATGGCGCGGCTGTCGAACTGGATGGACGTGGAAGCCCTGCGCGCCATCACCGATGGCCTGGTGCTCGATCTCGACGGCCCCGCGCAAGCGGAAAGCTCCGCCGCCAGCCTGCAGCTCGCCTTGCGTGCCTTGGGCAGCGGCGCCGACGTGGAAGCCGCCGTCGATCCCCGCACCGACAAGCAGATTCTGCGCATCCGCCGCCGCCATCACGGCAACACCAAGATCAGCGTCATCACGCCCGACTTCGTGCACGGCGCCGACCACGAGGTGCTGGCCCGATCCGGCACCACCTTCAAGGGCCTGCTCACCGCCGACGCGATCGTCAAGCGCGGCGAAGGCGAACGCCAGAAGGAGCAGAAGGTGCCCGACTTTCGCGCCGCGATGGCGTGGCTGATGAGCCAGGCCGAAAGCCAGGTGAGCCGCCAGCGCTACAAGGGCCTGGGCGAGATGAACCCCGAGCAGCTGTGGGAAACCACGATGGACCCCACCGTGCGCCGCCTGCTCAAGGTGCAGATCGACGACGCCATCGAAGCCGACCGCGTGTTCACCATGCTGATGGGCGACGAGGTGGAGCCCCGGAGGGAGTTCATCGAGAGCAATGCGTTGAGGGCGGCGAATATTGATGTGTGACGGCTGTTGGCCGTGTAGGGCGCCAGATTGGTTGCGACTGGCGCCACAGTTTTGCGACTGGCTTACGTGGAAAGGGGCTGAGGCGATACGGCTGGTGCTTGCAGCAGGTTGAACTTCTTGCCGACGACTGGTCTACAACTTGGACGTCCGAATCCAGCAGGAAAGCGGCGACGTCTACGGTGTGGATGCACAGAGCTGGTACCTCATCCCCACTGGAAGTTCGCAAGGCAGGTTGCGCGCCACTGGCTCTCGACCGGATAACTTTCCGGATAACTTGTGCAGCGCGCGGTCTTGAAAGCAAGCATCCATGAGGCTTGCAGGCCACAGTGTGAGTGACCCCGGCGCAGCATGTCCAACAGGCCGCAGGATCACGCGCGGCGGCGTAGACCTTGCGGGCGCCGCGCGCAAGCAGCTCGCGCGCGAATGTCAGGCCGATGCCTCGATTGGCGCCGGTGACGAGCGCGACAGCGTTTTCGATCTTCATGGGGTCTCCAGAGCGTGAATGGGAATGGGAATGGGAATGGACAGACTCACTTGACCTTCACGACAACCTTGCCCTTCGCGCGTCCTGCTTCGACATAGGCCATGGCCTCGTTCGTCGATTCGAACGGGAAGACTCGATCCACCACCGGACGGATGACGCCGGCATCGACGAGGCGGGTGATCTCGCGCAGCTGGCTGCCGTCCGCCTTCATGAAGAGGAACGAGTAGGCAACCTCGCTGCGCCTCGCCTGGCGCCGGATTCGCGCACTCAGAAGCCGCATGACCAACCTGACAAAGGCCGGTGCGTTGATTGCCCTGCCGAACTCGGCATCAGGGGGGCCCGAGATGGAGATGAGCTTGCCGCCGCGCGCGAGCACGAGCAGGGATTTCTCGAGCGTCTTGCCGTCCTGGCTGTTCAGGACTACGTCGTAGTCGCGCAAGACATCCTCGAAGTCCTGCGCCCTGTAGTCGACGACGATGTCTGCACCCAGGTTCTTCACGAGCGCCACGTTGGTCGCACTCGTCGTCGTGGCGACCGTGGCGCCCAGGTGCTTGGCCAACTGAATGGCCACCGTGCCGACGCCACCGGACCCGGCCTGGATAAAGACCTTCTGCCCCTTCTCCAGCTTGCCCTTCTCGACCAGTGCCTGCCAAGCCGTCAAGGCCACCAGGGGGAGGGAGGCGGCTTCTTCCATCGTGAGGCCTTTCGGCTTCGGCGCCAGCGACGCTTCCCTGACGGGAACGAATTCGGCGAACGCGCCGACGCGAAAGTCATCCAGCCGGGCGTAGACCTCGTCGCCCACGTTGACCTGCTGGACGCGCGGCCCGATGGCGACGACCACGCCGGCGACGTCGTGGCCCAGGACCACGGGGAAGCGATAGGGCAGGATGAGCTTGAACTCACCGTCGCGGATCTTGGAGTCCAGCTGGTTGACGCCAGCGGCATGCACCCGAACCAGGACTTCGTCGTCGCGCAACGTCGGGATCGGCACCTCCGCCAACGCCAACGCGCGCTTCTTGCCGTAGCGCTCGAGAACGAATGCCCTCATGGTCTTGCTCATGGTCTTGGTACTCTTCGAGTGGTCGCGGAATTGCTGATCGTCGGCAAAGCTCACTTGCCGGGCTGCAGATACTCCGTGAACCCTTGAAACCACAGCACCTCGACAAAGTCGCCGCTGATGGTCAGATCCTCGTCGTGCAAGGCAGCCAGGAAGGCTTCCTTGCCGTCCTCGGCCGACAGGATCTTGAAGGCCTTGTCCACATTCCTGAAGGTCAGTGTGAACTTCGGAGTCTTGGTCAAGCCGGCGAAGGATTTCACCTTGCCGTCCTTGACGCGGAAGTGACGCCCGATCTTGTCGAGCGTTTGAATCTGAAACTCCAGGATCTTCCCGGCCACGTAGTGCGCGCAGGCGGGTTGGGTGTTGATGGCTCGCTGCATCAGTTTGGGCATCATCCCGAGAAGGAACTTGAACTTCAGCATGACCTTGTTTCTTTCTTGAGGTGACGCTCTCGAAGAGCTGGCTTCACTTCAGCAGGTGCTGCGCGTGAGCTATTCGCTGAGAAACTGGATCGCGTGCTTCAGGAAGCGCTCGGGGTACTGAAACTGAGCTGCGTGGCCGGCGTCGGGGTAGACGAACAGTTGCGCATTCGGGATGTTCTGCCCCATGGACCAGGAGTTGATGGTCGGAATCATCACGTCGTTCACGTCGTTCACGCCGTTCAGGATGAACGTCGGTTGCTTGATCTCGCGAAGGTGAGCGAACGGATCCTTGGGGTCCAGCTTCGGCAGGTAGTACATGTTCGACTCGATCTGGGCCTGGATCACTTCAGGGGAACTCGGCGGATCCTGATCCACCCGCGCGTGACGGCGTTTCCAGAAGTCGCGCCCGGCCTGCTGTGCAGCCTCGGAGCGGCCGAAGAACAGGAACAGAAAGTCGTCCACCGTGGGAATTGGCCGTGGCGCCCGCTCCAGCACGCCGGGGTCCGAATCAGGATTGCCACCGCGTGGCCCGGTTCCCAGAAGCATCAGCTTGCGGACCAGATCAGGGTGGCGTCGCGTCAGGTCCTGCGCCTGATAACCGCCGAGCGAGAAGCCCAGGACGTCGACCTTGCGAAGACCCATTGCACTGATCACCGCAGCAGCGTCGTCGGCCATGTGTTCGATTCGTGTGCGCGGCTTGCCGGAAGAGGACGCGACGCCGCGGCCGTTGTACAGGATCACCTCGCGCCCGGCGGACAGGCCATCCGTCATGAGCGGGTCCCAGTGGTCCATGCCGCCGCGGAAGTGTTGAAGAAAGAACAATGGCGGTTGGTCGGTCGTGCTGTTGCCCCAGCGGCGATAGGCGAATCTGTCGCCGTCGATTTCAACGAAGCGGGTTGGCGCGGTGAGGTGGGTGTTGGTCATGATGTGTTCTTCCTTTGAAGGGTCTATCGCGCCAGGAACTCGAGTGCCTTGGGAACGAAGTCGGCGTGGAACTGAAAGATGGCGCCATGCCCGGAGTCGGGGTAGATGATCAGCGAGCTGTTGGGCAGGCGCCGCGCCAGGTCGTGTGTGTTCGTCGTCGGCACCATGCGGTCGGCGTCCCCGTTGGCAACCAGCACGGGCTGCTTGACGACCGAGAGGTCCACCGGTTGTTTCAGGCCCCAGCTGCGCAGGGCTTCCAGTTGGGCGAACAACGCGCTCACGGTGATTTCCGCGTCACGGTTCTGCGTCCGTTCCTTCAGGCGCGCCAGGAATGTCTTGCCTGCCTCGATGCCGCCCGGCGTTCGGGTGAAGAACAGGAACTGCTTCGCGTCCTGCCCGGTGAAGAAGCCCCGCAGGATGTCGTAGAAGGTCACCCCGGCCACGGTACTGATGCCCTCGCCGCCGGCAGGGCCCGTTCCCGCAAGAATTAACTTGCGCACGAGCTGCGGATCTTTCAGCACGATGTCCTGGGCGACCATCCCGCCCATCGAGAAGCCGAAGAGGTCAACCTGTTTGAAGCCCTTGGCCTTGATGAAGGTGATGGCATCGTCAGCCATCTGCTCCATCGAACTCGACGGTGAACCGCTGGACGCACCGATGCCGCGGTTGTCGAAGGCGATCACGTGACGCTTGGCGGCGAGACCGTCCACGACCCGCGGGTCCCAGTTGTCCAACACGGCAGCCAGGTGGACCAGCAGCACGACCGGCGTGCCGCCATGCTGCTTACCAAGCTCGCGGTAGGCGAAGTCGACACCACCGGCGGACACGGTCTGCGTCGGTACATCGATCCAGCTGTGGCCTGTTGATTGGGACACCGTCGTTGAAGGGGCCTGGACACTTTCCGGCGAAACGTCACGCTGTTGCGCTGGCGCTGAAGTGAACAACGAGGTCAAGGCCACGGCCAGGGCCATGCGATGGATCAGCTGGCGCATGCGGTGCTCCGTTGGCGCAGGTTCACGCCTGCTGCGAGGGCGACGGTGTTCTCGATCTTCATTGCAATCTCCAGAGCGGATGAGGGTGTAAGTGGGTGCTATGCGTGGCGCCCTTCGGCGCCTCCGCGTGTCGATGGCGGCTATCGCATCTGCACGACAACCTTGCCCTTGGCGCGCCCCAGGGCGAGGTAGTCCAGTGCTTCCTTGGCCTGGTCGAAGGGAAACACCCTGTCAATTACCGGCCGGATGCGCTGCGTCTCGAGGAGCTTGCCGATCTGGGCGAGTTGATCGCCGTCGGCGCGGGCAAAGAGGAACGAGTAGTCGACGTCCTGCTTCTTCGCCAGGCGCTTGATCTTGCGGCTCATCAGCGCGAACACGACTGTCAGGACGACGTTGGCCCGGCGAGCGCGGGCGAATGCGACGTCCAGTGGCCCGACCAGGGAGACGATCTTGCCGCGCGCCTTCAGGATGCCGATGGACTTCTCGATCGAGTCACCCCTGATGGTGCCCAGTGCCGCGTCATAGTTGCGCAGCACCGTCTCGAACTTCTGCTTCTTGTAGTCGACCACCTCGTCGGCGCCCAGGCTGCGCACCAGTTCGACATTGCCGGTGCTGGTGGTCGTGCCCACCTTGGCGCCGAGCAGCTTGGCTAGCTGGATCGCGAAGGTGCCGATACCGCCGGAGCCCGCCGGGATGAACAATTTCTGTCCTGCGCGCAGACCGACGCGCTCCTTCAGCGCCTGCCAGGAGGTCAGCCCGACCATCGGGATCGACGCGGCCTGCACGAAGTCCAGGTTGGCCGGTTTGAGTGCGGCGGCACTCTCTGGCACGACCGCGAACTCGGCGATCGAACCTGCGTCCTGGTCGAAGATGTTGGCGAACACCGCATCGCCCGGTTTGAAGCGGGTGACCCGGCTGCCAACCTCGGTCACCACGCCGGCCAGATCACTGCCCAGCGTGGCCGGAAGCTGGAACTTCACAACGGCCTTGAAGAGCCCGGTCGGAATCATGTTGTCGATTGGGTTCACGCTCGCGGCGTGCACCTGGACCAGCAGTTCATCGGCCTTCAGCGTGGGGCGTGGACCGTCGG
>JANMAS010000184.1:0-8009 GCA_031359975.1 Burkholderiales bacterium | reverse complement strand
TCAGTTGCCTGTCGCCCTCGGGCCGCGCGCCCACGGCGAGCAGGGCCGCGCCGAGCGTCCAGTCGCCGAGCTGGTAATCCACATCGAGGCTTTGCTGGTGGGCGGCGCGCCGCACCAGCCGCGCGCCGGTGGCCAGATCATGCGCGTCGAGCCAATCCAGCACCGCCGCCACCTGCCAGTCGCCCATCTGGTGCGACGCGCTCAGCGTGGCGCCTTGCAGCCGGGCGCGGTTGATGTTGCGGGCGCAACCGAAGCTGTACGCCGGATCGTTCGGGCACAGCGCGGCGTCGGGCTCGTAGCCGATCAGGTCGCGCACCGAATTGCGGTACAGCGTGGCGGCCACCTGGGTGCCTGCCGCACGCCATTCGAGCCCCAGCTCCACGCTGCGGCCTTTCTCGGGCTGCACCGTGCTCACGCCGAAGCCCGGGAAGTACAGGTCGTTGAAACTCGGTGCGCGGAAGGTGGTGCCGGCCAGGATGCGGGCCCGCAGGTTGGGCGCAAAACCCCAGCTGGCGCCCAGTCGGCCGGTGGTGTTGTTGCCGTAGATCGAGTTGTTGTCGTGGCGCAGATCGCCCTGCACGCCGATGCCGCCCGCCAACGCGCCGGTATAGCCCAGCACCAGCGCGCTGTTGTCGCGTTTTACATCGGCGATGAAGCTGCTCGATGTGGCGCGCTCACGCAGATGCTCGGCCGCCATCACCACCTGCTGGCCGCTGGCCGGCATCCAGGCTGCCTGCGCGCTGAGTTGCTCGCGGCGGGTGAGGAAACGGTCGATCAGGTTGCCGCCGGCTTCGAGCTCGTCGCGGTTCGACGACAAGCGGGTGCTGAGCGTCCATTGCGGCGAGAGCTTGCCGCGATAGTCGACCGCCGCCACGCGGGTGTCGAGGCGGTTGCGGAAATCGGGCGACGGATCCTGTGCGTAGTCGGGCGGCGCAAACTCGCTGCCGTCGTACTGCGAATTCAGGCGCCCTTCAACCAGGTTCAGGCCGATGCGATGGCCTTCGGCGGGCGTGAAGCCCAGGTTCACCTGGCCGGTGCTGCGGCGGAAGCCATCCGCGTCCGGGTTGTAGTTGCCAAACTGGTCAGCCGGCCGCAGCACCGAGACGCCATCGCTGGCTTCGTGACTCGCAGAGAGCGCGTAATCGAACGCGCCGCTGGCGCCGCTCACGCCGAGATCACCTTCGCGCGACGAATCCGAGCCGATGGCCAGATGGCCAGTCACCCGGGGCGAGCCCTGCCCGCGGCGGGTGAAGATCTGCACCACACCGCCTACCGCGTCGGCTCCGTACAGGCTGGAGCCGGGGCCGCGCAGGATTTCGATGTGATCGATCTGTGCCAGGTTCAGGCTGGCGAAGTCGGTCTGGCCGAGTGTGGACGAGCCGATGCGCACGCCATCGACCAGCACCAGCGTGTTGCTCGACGACGAACCGCGGATGAACACACCCGCGCTGGCGCCCGGCCCCCCGCTGCGCGACACCTGCACACCGGCCTGGCGGCGCAGCAGATCTTCGACTGAATCGGCCGTGCTGGCCTGGATGGTGGCCGCGTCGATCACCACCAGATCGCCAATCTGGCTGTCCAGCGGGCTCGGTTCGCGGCTGCCGGTGACGACGATGGTTTGGGGAGCCGACGGGCTCTGCGCAAAAGCCGAGGGCAGCCACAGGCTGCTGATCGCTGCCGCGACAGGCGCGAGCGCGCACCAAGCGGCTGGCGGCGCCAAGAGGAGGATCTTCATGATGGAGTGAGGGATGCAAGCGGCACGCGGCCTGCTTCCCCGCAGGCACGTGCGATACGAGCGCGCCCATGAGGCACGCTCCCTTGCTGGCCGGTATCCGGGCTGGCGGATCCACCCGTGCGGCCTTCCCGGCGTTTTGACGCACCAGTGGCCGATCGCACGAATTGAGGTGTGCACTGGCTCAGGGCCAGTCACCTCGTCCGCTTACCGTTGCGGGGGCAGCGCAGGTTGGGCGGGCCCCGATGGAGCCGAACCTTCCTGCTTCCCGTTTACCCCGGCCACCGACGATGCGATGGCCAGGCACCAAGCGGCAAAGATGGTAGCACCGCGTCGCTGCAAGGCGGCCCTGCGCCGTCTTGTTCACGGACAGGTTCTGAGTTCTACGCATCCGACAATGGCTTAAGCTGTGGCCAAGTTGCCCAAGGCCCGGCAGCGCTTCGTGAGTGAGATGCCGCAAACGGTGCTGGCTCAAGCGGCCAGCCGCTGATGGAAGGAACACCATGACCACCGTGCAGATCACCTTGCCCGACGCATTGGCCCAGGAAGCTACCAGCGCCGGGCTGCTGGCACCGGAGAAGATCGAGCGCATCTTGCGTGAGCGGCTGCGCGCCGATCGCATCGAGCGGATGAAGGCCGCGCGCACCGCCCTGGGGGCCGAGCCGCTCCTGCCAATGACGCCTGAAGAGATCAGCGTCGAGATCGAGGCCTATCGTTCCGAGCAGCGGCGTGCGGCTGGTTCTTGACACGAACACCGCGCTGTCCGGCTTACTGTGGGGCGGCACGCCAGGGCGCTTGATCGATGCAGCTGAAAAGCGGCGCATCGAGCTGGCCAGCAGCGCGGCGCTGCTGGCGGAACTGCAAGGAGTGCTGTCACGCGCGAAGTTCGCCGATCAACTGGTCAGGCGCGGGCTCACCGTACGCGATGTGTTCGACGGCTATGCGGCCTTGGTCACCATCGTGACGCCGGCCGTCATAGCGCCGACCATCATCCGCGACCCGGCCGACGACCAGGTGCTGGCCGCCGCGCTGGCGGCCCAGGTGCATCTCATCGTTTCGGGCGATGCGCATTTGCTCGACCTGAAAAGTTTTCAGAGCATCGAGATCGTCACCGCAGCAGCAGCCGTCGAGCGTATCGGCTCGGCCGCATAGAGCAACGCTCACACGGCCCCTCACGCCCTCCGATACCCCAGCCGCCGCGACACATCCGCCGCCGCTTGCCGCACGGCTTCAGCCAAAGGCGATGTCCACGCCCCATCGAAGCTGTCTTCATGCCCCAGCGCGGTGATCACCAGCGCCGCCCGGCCTTCGTGGTCGAACGCGGTGGCGCTGAAGGCGTTCACGCCCGGCAGCGGCCGGCCGAGCGCACGCGCCAGGCCATGCGTGGCCACTTCGGCGCGGATGGCGGCGAGTTCATAGTCGAGTATTGCCACCACCTGGCCGTCGGCACGGCGTTGCTGCGCCACCTGGCCCGACAAGGCCTGCTCCACGCGGGCCGCCGGCAGACTGGCGGCGAAGGCGCGGCCGGTGGCGGTGCCGAGGATGGACATCACGGTGCCGGCGCGCATGTTCAGGTGCAGCGGCTGGCTGCCATCGATGACACGCACAATCGTCGGGCCGAAGTTGGCCCATACCGCGATCGCCACCGTCTGGTCGATCTGCGCCGCGAGTGCGTCGGCCACCGGGTTGGCGGCCTTGATCGGATCGGCCTGGTTCAGGCAGGCCAGGCCCATCTGCAAGGCCGCCGGGCCGAGCGCGTAACGCAGCGTCACCGCATCCTGCTCGATGAAACCCAGCTTGCCCAGGCTGACGAGATACGGGTGGGCGCGTGAGGGCGGCAGCTCGGCGCGAGCGGCGAGATCCTTCAAGCTCATCGGCGCCGGATGATCGGCCAGCGCGAGCAGCAGGCGCCCGCCCACCTCGATCGACTGAATGCCGCGCTGCGCCTTGTCGGTGTCTTCGCCAAGTTGCATGCTGTGCTCCACGGCGCAAGTCTCACATCAACAAACGAGTTTGACAATAGCGAATCATCATCTACACTGCAAACTAGTTTGTTGTACGCGAATTTTGACCGTGCCCGGCCGCAGCGCCATCCAGGAGCCACCACGATGTCCCAGCCCAAGACTTTCGCCTCGCAGGCCGACCTGGAAGACAAGGTGGTGAGCTTCACCCGCCTCTCGGCCAACGCCTACGCCTATACCGCGCAAGGCGACCCGAACACCGGCGTGATCATCGGCGACGACGCGGTGATGGTGATCGACACCCAGGCCACGCCGACGATGGCGCAGGATGTGATTCGCCGCATCCGCGAAGTCACGCCGCTGCCGATCAAGTATGTGGTTTTGAGCCACTACCACGCGGTGCGGGTGCTCGGCGCCTCGGCGTATTTCAAGGAAGGCGCGCAGGAGATCATCGCCAGCCGCGATACCTACGATCTCATCGTCGAGCGCGGCGAGCAGGACAAAGCCAGCGAGATCGGCCGCTTTCCGCGCCTGTTCCGCGATGTCACCTCCGTGCCGCCCGGCCTCACCTGGCCAACCGTCACCTTTCAAGGCGAAATGAGCCTGTGGCTCGGCAAGCTCGAAGTCAAACTCAAGCAGATCGGCCGCGGCCACACCAAGGGCGACACCATCGCGTATATCGAGGATCAAAAAATCTGCTTCGCGGGCGATCTGGTCGAATACCAAAGCACTGCCTACGCGGGCGACTGCTACTTCCGCGATTGGCCGACGACGCTCGACCGGCTCGATGCCTTCGGCTTCGACAAGCTCGTACCCGGCCGCGGCGGCGCGCTCGAAAACGCCGAAGACACACGCCGGGCCATCGCTTCCACCCGGGCCTTCATCAGCGATGTGTACACGCTGGTGCACACCGGTGTGGCGGCGGGCAAAGGCCTGAACGCGATTTACAAGGAAGCCATCGCCGCGCTGCGGCCCAAGTACGGCCACTGGGTGATCTTCGACCACTGCATGCCCTTCGATGTGACGCGCGCCTACGACGAAGCCACCGGCCATGTGCATCCGCGCATCTGGACAGCCGAGCGCGACATCGAGATGTGGGCCACGCTCGAAGGCTGAGCGCAGTGAGCGATACCGTGGAAACGGATTACCAGGCGCTGCGCTTCCCGCGTGTGCGTCATGCGGACGAAGCCGCCGCCGCGCCGGCGCGCGACCCGGTGGTCATCGTCGGCGCCGGCCCGGTGGGCCTGAGTCTGGCCATCGATCTGGCGCAGCGCGGTGTGCCGGTGGTGCTGCTGGATAACGACGACACGCTGTCCAGCGGCTCGCGCGCGATTTGCTTCGCCAAACGCACACTGGAGATCTTCGATCGCCTGGGCTGCGGCGAGCGAATGGTGAACAAGGGCGTGTCGTGGAACGTGGGGCGTGTGTTTCTGCGCACCGAGCCGGTGTACAACTTCGATCTGCTGCCCGAGGCCGGGCACCAGCGCAACGCCTTCATCAACCTGCAGCAGTACTACGTGGAAGGCTATCTGGCCGAACGCGCGAGCGCCCTGCCCTTGATCGATCTGCGCTGGCGCAATGAGCTGATCGGCGTGGCGCAGGCGGCTGATCATGTGCAGCTCAGCGTGCAAACGCCTGATGGCACCTACACGCTGCTGGCCGACCATGTGGTGGCTTGCGATGGCTCGCGCTCGGCCACGCGTCGGCTCATCGGCCAGGAAAGCAAGGGCCGTGTGTTCCGCGATCGCTTCCTGATCGCCGATGTGAAGATGGCGATCGATCACCCGGCCGAGCGCTGGTTCTGGTTCGATCCGCCCTTCCATCCCGGCCAGAGTGTGTTGCTGCACCGGCAGCCGGATAACGTCTGGCGCATCGATTTCCAGCTCGGCTGGGATGCCGATCCTGATGAAGAGAAAAAACCCGAGAACATCATCCCGCGGATGAAGGCGCTGCTCGCCCATTCGGCGATGAAGGATGTGCCCTTCGAGCTCGAATGGGCCAGCGTGTACACCTTCGCCTGCCAGCGCATGGCGAGTTTCCGCCATGGCCGCGTGATGTTCGCTGGCGATTCGGCGCATGGCGTGTCGCCGTTTGGCGCACGTGGGGCCAATTCCGGCGTGCAGGATGCTGACAACCTGGGCTGGAAGCTCGCCGCCGTGCTGCAAGGCCAGGCCACCCACGCGCTGCTCGATACCTACGCCAGCGAACGCGAGGCCGCGGCGGACGAGAACATCCTCAACTCCACCCGCGCCACCGATTTCATCACGCCGAAGAGCGAGATCAGCCGCACCTTTCGCGATGCGGTGCTGGCGCTGTCGCGTACCCACGAGTTTGCGCGCACGCTGGTCAACAGCGGGCGTTTGTCCACGCCCGCCACGCTCACCAGTTCAGCGCTCAACACGGCGGATGTCGACCATTGGGAGGGCCGCATGAAGCCCGGCGCCGCCGCCACCGATGCGCCTTTGCGGCGCGCCGATGGATCGGATGCCTGGTGGCTGCGGCAGATGGGCGCGGGCTTCACGCTGCTGCTGTTGGGCGCCAAGCCGGATGACGACACCTTGCAAGCCTGGACCAAGCTGACCCACGCGATCGCGCCGACCACGGTGATTCGCGTGATGCCGGCCGATGCGGCGCCATCGGCTGGTGTGCCTTCGCACCTGCACGACGCACAAGGCCTGCTGGCCCACCGCTACGACCTGCATCCGGGCAACGCCTGCCTGTTCCGCCCCGACCAGCACCTGTGCGCCCGCTGGCGCAACCCCGGCGCAGCGGCGATCGGCGCGGCGATGCGGCGCGCCCTGGCCATTGAACAGCACCCTTCGATCGCCTGACACTTGGCCCCATGGACCTCATCACCACCCCCCACCTCGATACGCCCGATGATTTCTACGAGGCGCTGATCGATGCCCATCGCGAGCTGAGCACCGACGACAGCCACGCGCTGAACGCCCGCCTCGTGTTGCTGCTGGCCAATCACATCGGCTCGCAGCGGGTGCTGCTGCAAGCGCTGCAGGCTGCGCGCGACAGCCGCGCCGTCGATCCGCAGTGAGGTTCCGCATTGACGATCATCGCCCGCCCGCGCATTCTCCGGGCTCATCATTCCCTGGCCTTGTCCCACATCTCGCACCATGACCCAGACGCTTCGCTTCCAGAGCGGCTTTGCCAACGAATTCGCCACCGAGGCCATCGAAGGCGCGCTGCCGCAAGGGCGCAACAGCCCGCAGCGCGCGCCGCTCGAGCTCTACACCGAGCTGATCTCCGGCACCGCGTTCACCGCCCCGCGCCACGACAACCGCCGCACCTGGATGTACCGCCGGCAGCCGTCGGTCGTCGCCGGCCACTACCAGCCCTACCGCCAAGCCCGCTGGACCACCGGTGCCGATGCCGGCGCGGTGATCCCGCCGGAGCCGCTGCGCTGGGCGCCGTTTCCGCTGCCGGCCGCCGGGGCGGCGGTGGATTTCATCGACGGCATCCACACCCTGGCCGCCAACGGTGATGCGCAAGCGCAAAGCGGCATCGCGGCGCATGTGTACCTGGCCAACCAATCGATGGACAGGCGCGCCCTGGTGAATGCCGATGCCGAGATGCTCGTGGTGCCGCAGCAGGGCCGGCTGCGCATCACCACCGAACTGGGCATGCTCGACGTGAAGCCCGGCCACATCGCACTGCTGCCGCGTGGCATCGCCTTCAAGGTGGCGCTGCCCGATGGCCCGTCGCGCGGCTATCTGTGCGAGAACTACGGCGCCCACTTTCGCCTGCCGGAGCTGGGCCCCATCGGCTCCAACGGACTGGCCAATCCACGCGACTTTCTCAGCCCGGTGGCGGCCTTCGAGGCCGACAACGGCTACGATGCCGGCGGCTACAGCCTGGTGAAGAAGTTCGGCGGCCGGCTGTGGGCCGCGTCGATGGCCAGCACGCCTTTCAACGTGGTGGCCTGGCACGGCAACCTGGCGCCGTGCCAATACGACACCGCCACCTTCATGACCATCGGCTCGATCAGCTTCGACCACCCCGATCCATCGATCTTCACCGTGCTCACTTCGCCCTCGGACACACCCGGCACCGCGAACTGCGATTTCGTGATCTTTCCGCCGCGCTGGATGGTGGCCGAAGACACCTTTCGCCCACCTTGGTACCACCGCAACCTGATGAGCGAGTTCATGGGTCTTGTGCACGGCGAATACGACGCCAAACCCGACGGCTTCAAGCCCGGCGGTGCCAGCCTGCACAACTGCATGGTGCCGCACGAGCCCGACGAAGAGGCCTTCGAGCGCGCCAGCCACGCGTCGCTGGCGCCGCAGAAACTGAACAACACG
>JANMAS010000160.1:0-7972 GCA_031359975.1 Burkholderiales bacterium | reverse complement strand
CGCCCTGGGCGGTCAAGCGGCTCGAAGAGTTTGGCGGCGACATCCGCAAGTTCAAGGTCGTCAAGCGCTACCCGAGCATCCTCAAGCAGGTGGGCGTGGCCAAGACGGAACCGGGCGACGAGCGAGGAGATGTCCTGGTTGTTCTCGTCGCCCGGTTCCGTCTTGGCCACGCCCACCTGCTTGAGGATGCTCGGGTAGCGCTTGACGACCTTGAACTTGCGGATGTCGCCGCCGAACTCTTCGAGTCGCTTGACCGCCCAGGGCGACAGGATGCGGTTGAGGTAGCGCGACGGGATACCGTATTCCTTTTCGAGGATCGGGCCGTCTTCGGCGGTATCGAACAGCCCGAGCGGCGATTCGTTGACCGGCGAGCCCTTGATCGCATAGAAGGGCACATCCTGCATCAGCAGCTTGAGCCGCTCGGCGATGGAGCTCTTGCCGCCACCCACCGGGCCCAGCAGATAGAGGATCTGCTTTTTCTCTTCGAGCCCCTGCGCCGCATGACGGAAGTAGGAAACGACCTGCTCGATCGAATCTTCCATGCCGTAGAACTCGGCAAAGGCCGGATAGATCTTGATGATCTTGTTGGCGAAGATCCGCGACAGCCGGGTGTCGTTTCGGGTATCGACCATCTGCGGCTCGCCGATCGCCTTGAGCATGCGCTCGGCGGCGGTGGCATAGGCCAGCGGATTGCGTTTGCATTCCGCGAGATAGTCTTCGAGCGAAAGCTCTTCTTCGCGGGTGCGCTCGTAGCGCGCGGTGAAGCTGCTGATCACGTCCATGCGGACCTCCTTGATGGGGAAGCCGACGGCCTTGCGTGTTGCCGGCCGGCGTCTGGGAAGTTCTGATGGAGTCCCGGCTGTACGGGCCCAGGCTCCATCAGAGCTTTCCGATCCTCGCGAATCGTGTGGTGAGCGGCTGTCCTTGCGTGAACGTAGCTTCGGTCATCCTCCGCCGATTGAGCCTTCAAGTAAAGGGGCCAATGCGGCACTGTTTCGCGCTTGAGTCCTTGCAAGACGCGAGCCACGCAACATCGAACCGATGGCTGCACAACGCATGAAGAGACGCATCGGCTGACGCGGCTTGCACCGATCGGAGCGCGTCAAGCCTCGTCGATGCCAAGGCGTTGCAGCACGCCGTTCAATGCTTCCAGGGATTCGAACCTGATGGCTATTTCACCCGATTGGCCGCGTCGCGTTTTTTTCAGCAAGCGAATATCCACCGGGGCGGCGAGGGTGTCGGCCAAGCGCTCCTCGAGGCGCAACACATCACGCGGCTTTTCCGACTTCATCCGCAGCAGCGTGGCCTGTCGACCCGGGTTGAGTGTCTTGTTGACCAGCTTCTCGGCGTCACGCACCGAGAGCTTGCGGCTCACCACTTCGTTGGCCAGCAGAATCTGCTGCACGGGTGGCACCGCGAGCAAGGCGCGCGCATGGCCCATGTCGAGATCGCCGGCCATCAACATCTGCTGCACCGGCGCGCCCAGATTGAGCAGCCGCAGCAGATTGCTCGCGGCGCTGCGTGATCGCCCCACCGCCTGCGCCGCCTGCTCGTGGGTGAGGCCAAACTCGTCGGTCAGCCGTCGCAGGCCTTGTGCTTCTTCCAGGGGATTGAGGTCTTCGCGCTGGATGTTTTCGATCAGCGCCATCACCGCGGCAGCTTCGTCGGGCACAGCCTTGACGAGCACCGGCACCGATGTCAAACCCGCCAGCGAGGCCGCTCGGAAGCGTCGTTCACCGGCGATGATTTCGTAGCGCTGTGGCCCCACTGGCCGCACCAGGATCGGCTGCATGATGCCCTGGCTGCGTATGCTTTCGGCCAGTTCATACAGCGAGCCTTCATCCATGCGGGTGCGTGGCTGGTACTTGCCCGGCTGCAGTTGATCGAGGCGCAGGCTGGTGGGTGCGTCGGCGGCGTCGGAGCCCGACTCACTGACCTTGGGGCCCAGCAGAGCCTCCAGGCCGAGGCCGAGGCCTTTGGGTTTTTTCGTGACCATGGCGCGCATTGTCACCAAACGCGGCGCACAGGCGCCAGTCAAGCGCGACGCCGACGCTCGGCCAGCGGGAAAAGAATGTCTTGTTCGACGGCGCGACGCAAGCGCAAGCGCCCGGGATGCATGCGATCCGGTGCGTCATCCAGATGCCTGATCACCGCATCGGCCCGTATGTACAGCCGGGCGCGCGGCTCCCGCCGGATCCACCCGCCCGGAAATCGTGCCGCAAACACATCATCGGTCTCGCGATGGCCGAGTGAACGCTTCAAGCCGGTGGCGGCGATCCAGGCGAACGGCCCTTCTTCGATCACCTCCAGCGACACACCACCCACCGCGTGATGGCTGCCACCATCGCCCGGCAAGGCAGCCTCGCGAAGGCGGCGATGCACATCGATGGCGATATCCAGGATCGGTCGCGCCAGCAACATGCCCCAGAGCGGTGCGGTGAGCACCGCCACGGTCAAATCGAGCCAGCGCCAGGCGGCGAATGTCATGGCGCCGCAGACCATCAACCGCAGCGCCGCCTCGGTGTACAGGCCCAGGGGCTCGTTGGCGCGCCATGCCATGGGCTAGGGCCTGTTCACGGCACGCAGGCCCACAGGCGCCGCACCAAGGCGTAACCCTCGGGCCAGTCAGCCAGACCGGATTCGGCGTTGACGTGCCCGCGCGCACCGATCTCGATCGTCTCGCTCCCCCATCGCGCAGCCAGAGCCCGCGATGGCGCGAGTGCGGCGAAGGGATCGTCGTGGCTCAGCACCGCGATGCTGGGAAACGGCAGGCGCTCCACCACCACCGGCCGCCATGCAAACAGGTTGGGCGGCAGATCGGTGCGCTCCAGATCCGGCGGCGCCACCAGCAGCGCCGCTTTCACCCGGCCGCGCGCTGCCGCATTCGAGCTGTGCGCGGCCCACGCGGCCACCAGATGGCAGCCCAGGCTGTGCGCCACCAGCACCACCGGGTGGTACTGGCTGGTCAGCAATACCTCCTCGAGGCGGGCCATCCAGTCGCCACGGCGAGGCCAGATCCAATCGTCTTGTTCGACCCGCTCGAAGCCATGCAATGGTTCCCAGCGCGATTGCCAATGGCCCGGGCCGGAGCCCTGCCAACCGGGGAGCGTGAAAGCGCGAGGGATGGGTTCGGCCATGGCGGAGGGGGCGGGCAATGTCTTATCCTTGTCGATTGTGGATGGGATAGCGGGAGCGGGCAGATGGCGCAGCGGGTGCATCAGGTTTTTGTCGACGGCCAGGAAGGCACCACGGGCCTGCGGATTCACGAGATGCTCGCCGCCCGGGCGGACCTCGAAGTCTTGCGCATCCACCCCGACAAGCGCAAAGACGCCGCCGAAAGGGCACGCCTGCTGAACGCCGCCGACGTCGCCTTTCTCTGCCTGCCCGATGCGGCGGCGCGCGAAGCGGTCTCGCTGGTGAGCAACCCGAACACCTGCGTGATCGACGCCAGCACAGCGCATCGCACCGATCCCGGCTGGGTATACGGCCTGCCCGAACTCGCGCCCGGGCAACGCGAACGGCTACGGCAAGCCAAGCGCATCGCCAACCCCGGCTGCCACGCCAGTGCCTTCATCCTGCTGTTGCGCCCCCTGGTGGATGCCGGCCTGATCCCCGCCGACGCCGCCATCTCGGCCACCTCCATCACCGGCTACTCGGGCGGTGGCAAGAAAATGATCGAGCAGTACACCGCCGGCCGCGATGCACAACTCGACGCGCCCCGCCCCTACGGATTGAGCCTGGCGCACAAACACCTCCCGGAGATGAAAGCCTGCACGGGCCTTGCCCAGGCACCGGTGTTCATGCCCATCGTAGGGCCGTTTTACAAGGGCTTGGCGGTAAGCGTGCCCTTACATCTTTCGGCTTTGAAGGAGGATGGCGCGGCGCTGCAACAAGCACTGGCTCGCCACTACGAAGGCGAGCGTTTCATTCGGGTGATGCCCTTGAATGATCCGCAGACGCTCGAGGCTGGCTTCTTCGATCCGCAGGGCTGCAACGACAGCAACCGCTGCGACATCTTCGTCTTCGCCCAAGGCGATCAGGCGATGTTGATGGCGCGGCTCGACAACCTGGGTAAAGGTGCCAGCGGCGCGGCCGTGCAAACGATGAACCTGTGCCTTGGCGCTGACGAGGGTCTGGGCCTCTGATGGGGCGTCAGACGGCCGGCAAGGCCGGCACCGCGGGCCCCATCCGGGCCGCCATCTCGCGCGCAAATTCCAGGTAAGCCTGGGCGCCCTTCGAGGCCTTGTCGAACACCACGCCCGGCTGCCCGTAACTCGGTGCTTCGGCCAGGCGCACATTGCGCGGTACGACCGTGTTGAACACCTTGTCGCCGAAATGCGACTTGAGCTGTTCGCTCACCTGCGACTGCAGCGTGATGCGGGGATCGAACATCACCCGCAGCAGGCCGATCAATTCCAAATCGTGATTCAGGTTGGCGTGCACCTGCTTGATGGTGTTGACCAGATCGCTCAAGCCTTCGAGCGCGAAGTATTCGCACTGCATCGGCACGATCACGCCGTGCGCGCTGCACAGGCCGTTGAGGGTGAGCAGGCTCAGGCTGGGCGGGCAATCGATGAGCACGAAGTCGTAGTCGGCATCCACCGCCTTGAGCGCGCCGCGCAGCCGCTCGTTGCGCCGTTCCAGCGCCACCAGCTCCACTTCGGCGCCGGCCAGTTCGCGGTTGGCACCCACCACGTCGTAGCCACCCTTTTCTGAACGCTTGCGGGTTTCAGCGATGCCCGCCGACTCCAGCAACACATCGTAGATCGAAGGATCGAGCGCGCGTTTGTCGATGCCCGAGCCCATGGTGGCGTTGCCTTGCGGATCGAGGTCAACCAGCAAAACCCGCAGCCCGATTTGGGCCAGACCGGCCGAGAGGTTGACGGTGGTGGTGGTTTTGCCCACACCGCCCTTCTGATTTGCTACGCAGAAAATCTTTGCCATCTTGCAAGGATTCTCGCACCCCGCGGCGTAGACGCCGCCGGCCTGTCGCCCTCGATCGGGCCCTGCGGCGAGATCAGGCGGGGCACATCCAGACCAGACATCGTTCGGCGCTCAGGCCCGGCACGTGGAGTTGTTCCACGTGAAACACGTTGACGTCTGCCGGCAGCTCGACGCGTTCCGGGGCGTCAGCGATTGGCGCTTTACCCTTCATCGCCATCCAGACACCGTCAGCCGCCAGATGCCTGCGGGTGAGCCGAGTGAAATCAGCCAACGAGGCGAACGCGCGCGATGTGATCAGTTGGAAGGGGTCGGCGAGGAGATCTTCCACCCGTGCGTGGTGCGACTGCAGGTTGGGCAGGCGGAGCTGCGCCGCCACTTGTCGAATGAAGCTCGCCTTCTTGGCCACCGCATCGACGCACACCACCGTGAGATCCGGGCATGTGATGGCGATCACCACACCGGGCAGCCCTGCCCCGCTGCCGACGTCGAGCACCCGTTGGCCGGCTGCCGACGGCTCCGGCGCTTGGGTCTTGGTGAGCTGCCCACGCATGGGCGTCACCACAGCGAGACTGTCGAAGATGTGTTGCGCCAGCATATCGGCGGGGTCGCGCACAGCGGTGAGGTTGTACACCGCGTTCCACTGCGCGATCAGGCCGACATAGTCGATCAACCTGCTCCGTGCCATCGCATCGAGCGCGGGGCGTACCGAATCGGACCAAGCTGCGTACGTCTGGTCCAAAGCGGCGGTCAGATCACCCGGTTGGAGAGACGACGCCATCGCGCGCGTTGCGGATTCAGGCCGCGTCACGCGTGGGGGCGCTCGTCGTCAGGGCCAGGTCTCGGCCCCGGCGCTTCTTCAGATGGATCAGCAACAAGGAGATCGCGGCCGGCGTGACACCAGAGATCCTGGAGGCTTGGCCCAGTGTTTTGGGCTGGTGCCTGGCCAGCTTCTGTCGCACCTCGATGCTGAGTGCGGACACGGCCGCGTAATCCACGTCGGCGGGTATCGGGAGTTCGTCGTACGAGGCGGCGCGCTGGACATCGTCCACCTGCCGGTCCACATAGCCGGCGTATTTGAGCGAGATCTCAATTTGCTCGACCACCGCCTGAGCCAGGTCGTCGCCGATCTTGTCGGCCAAGGTTTCACGTGAAACATCGACATCCGGGCGGGCGACAGCGCCGATCTTTGCCACAGTGTCGTAGCTCACCCCGGGGCGCCGCAGAAGATCAGCCAGCGAATATTCGCGCTCGATCGCCTTGCCGAGCAATGGCTCAGCCACCTCCGGCGCCAGGATGCCCGGATGCACCCAGGTGCCCCGCAGCATCTCGACCTGGCGTGCCAACGCATCGCGCTTGCGCGAAAAGGCGTCCCATCGCGCGTCGTCCACCAACCCGAGGCGACGGCCGATGTCCGTGAGGCGAAGGTCTGCGTTGTCTTCCCGCAGCTGCAGCCGGTACTCCGCACGGCTGGTGAACATGCGGTAAGGCTCACTCACGCCCTTGGTGATCAGGTCATCCACCAGCACCCCCAGGTAAGCCTCATCACGGCGCAAGGTGAAAGTCTCTTCACCGCGAGCCATCCGTGCCGCGTTGGCGCCGGCGTACAGGCCCTGAGCCGCCGCTTCCTCGTAGCCGGTGGTGCCGTTGATCTGCCCGGCAAAAAACAATCCGCCAATGGTCTGCGTCTCGAAGCTGGGTTTCAGCGATTGCGGATCGAAGTAGTCGTACTCGATCGCGTAGCCGGGCCGCAGGATGTGCGCCGATTCCAGCCCGACGATCGACCGCACCGCCGCCAGTTGCACATCGAAGGGCAACGAGGTGGAAATCCCGTTCGGATAGATCTCGTGGGTGGTCAGCCCTTCAGGCTCGAGAAAGATCTGGTGCGACGACTTGTCGGCAAACCGGTTGATCTTGTCCTCGATGCTGGGGCAATAGCGGGGGCCCACACCTTCGATCACGCCGGTGAACATCGGGCTGCGATCGAACCCGGCGCGGATCAATGCATGGGTGCGTTCGTTGGTGTGTGTGATCCAGCATGGCCGTTGCGCCGGATGCTGGTCTGCACGCCCCATGAAGCTGAACACCGGTACCGGATCGGCATCACCGGGCTGCTCTGCCAGTTTGGAGAAGTCGATCGTGCGGCCATCCAGACGCGGTGGCGTGCCGGTCTTCAGCCGCCCCTGCGGCAACTTCAATTCTTTCAGCCGGGTGGACAGGCGCACTGCGGGTGGCTCCCCGGCGCGGCCGGCCGCGTGGTTCTGAAGCCCCACATGCACCCGCCCGTCGAGGAAGGTACCGGCCGTCAGCACCACCGTGCGCGCACGGAACCGCAGCCCGATCTGGGTCACGGCCCCAGCCACCCGATCGCCCTGGCCGTCGGATTCAATCAACAAATCGTCAACTGCCTGCTGGAAGAGCCACAGGTTCGGCTGGTTCTCCAGTCGGCCACGGATGCTGGCGCGATAGAGCACGCGGTCGGCTTGCGCCCTCGTCGCGCGCACTGCGGGGCCTTTGGATGAATTCAGGATCCGGAACTGAATGCCCGCCTCATCGGTGGCCAGCGCCATGGCCCCGCCAAGTGCGTCGATTTCCTTGACCAGGTGCCCCTTGCCGATGCCGCCGATCGACGGATTGCAGCTCATCTGCCCCAGGGTTTCCAGGCTGTGCGTCAGCAGCAAGGTGCGCGCACCCATGCGGGCCGCCGCGAGCGCGGCCTCGGTGCCCGCGTGCCCGCCTCCGACCACCAGCACGTCAAATTCCTGCGGATGAACCATCACAACCCCAAACCCGAATCAACCGCATATTGTAGAAACACCGTGTGAGGAGCGTGACACGGCGGCCCGGTGCCCGGCGTGGCCGCGCGGCTGACGGCGGCCGCCGCGCGCGCTGACCTTGCCCGCGAAAAACGTATCCCTTGCTGAGTGGTTCAATGCAAGCAAGGAGAACGGAAATGACGAAGACGACGAGGGCGCGCTACACGCTCGAGTTCAAGCAAGAGGCGGTGCGGCTGGTCGAGGGTGGGCAGAGC
>JANMAS010000147.1:0-2543 GCA_031359975.1 Burkholderiales bacterium | reverse complement strand
CGCGCCTGATCCGTGCCGCCCGAGCCTGAGTTTCGATGCCGCGACGCTCGCGTGCGACTACAACCGCCGCCCGTTCCTGTTCCGGCACACCCTGCACGAGCACCCCGACCTGAGGCTCGATGCACTGCATGATCTGGCGCTGCGCCTCGATCCGAAGCATGTGCGCCACCATTGCGCCAACGTGCCTGTGACGGCTGATTTCATGCGTGCGGGCGAGCAGCACCCGACCGGGTTACCGCTGGCCTACACGATGAAGCACATGGACACCGCGGGCTCCTATGTGCTGATCGCAAATCCGCAAGAGGATGCGGCGTTCGGCCGGCTGTTCGGCGATCTGATCGGTGAGGTGCGGGCGCATGTCGGCCACGCCGATCCCGGTTTCCACGAGCACGTGGCCTACATCTTTGTCAGCTCACCGGGTGCGATCACGCCTTTTCATCTGGATCGGGAGATCAATTTCCTGTGTCAGATCCGGGGCCACAAGGTGGTCCATCTGTTCGATCCCAACGATCGGACCCTGCTTTCCGACGCGGCGCTGGACAGGGTGATGTTTCAGCCGTTTGCGCCGCGCCCCGTGTACAGGGAGGCTTTCGAGGCCGGCGCCACGCAATGGCGATTGAAACCCGGCCAGGGTGTGCATCACCCGTATCTGGCGCCGCACTGGGTGCAGAACGGCGACGAAGTCTCGGTGTCGCTTGCCATTACCTACCGCACGGCCGCCACCGCGCGCCAGGTGCGCGCCCGCTCGATGAACTTTCTGCTGCGCCGGCTGGGCCTCACGCCACGCGGCTTCGGGGAGACGCCGTGGGTGGACAGCCTGAAGGCCGCCGTCTACGGCGTGATCGAGCCGGTGCGGCCGCTGGCTGCGCAATCGATACGGCGGCTTCGCCGATCGTCAGCCACCGCGTGAACCGGGCCGGAGCCAACGGTCGTCCGAGGGCAAGCTAAGGGCAGGCCGCCATGACCTGCGCCACCGCCGCAGTGAGGCGCTTGCCGTACGGCACATGCAGGAACTCGTTGGGCCCGTGGGCATTGCTCTTCGGGCCGAGCACGCCGCACACCATCATCTGCGCCGCCGGGAAGCCCTTTTGCAGCATGTTCATCAGCGGAATCGTGCCGCCCTGGCCGATGTAGCCACACGGCGCGCCGAAATGGGCGTTGGAGGCGCTGTTCAATGCATCTTCGAGCCAGGGCGCCAGGCTCGGTGCGTTCCAGCCAGTGGCGCCGAGGGCGCCTACCCGGCCATCGGCCACGAAGGTGACCTTGGCGTTGTACGGCGCGTTGTCTTCGAGCAGCGTTTTCAGCGTGTGCGCTGCTTCGTTGCCGTCGACCAGCGGCGGCAGCCGCAGGCTCAGCTTGAAGGCGGTGTAAGGCCGCAGCACGTTGCCGGCGTTACCCAGCGGCGGAAAGCCGTCGACGCCGGTGATCGACAGCGTGGGCCGCCAGGTGCGGTTGATCAGCCCTTCCACCGGGTCGGTGGTGGTGGGCAGCGAGGCCGCGCCATCCGCGCCGCAGGCCCAGGGAAAGCGCTTCCACAGCTCGTCACCGAGGATTGCCGCCGTGGTGCGGGCCTGTTCGACGCGGTCGGCGGGAATGGCGCAATGCAGGCTGTCGGGCAGCAAGCGGCCGGTACGGCTGTCTTCGAGGCGGTCGAGCACCTGGCGCAGGATGCGAAAGCTCGACGGCACCAGGCCGCTCGAATCACCGGAATGCACACCTTCGGTGAGGATCTCCACCTTCAAGGTGCCGGTGACGTTGCCGCGCAGGCTGGTGGTGAGCCAGAGCTGATCGTAGTTGCCGGCGCCTGAATCGAGGCACACGACCAGGCTCACATTGCCCAGCCGCGGGCGCAGCAGATCGACATAGGCCGGCAGGTCGAACGAGCCGCTTTCCTCGCAGCTTTCGATCAATCCCACGCAGCGTGGGCGCGGGATGCCTTGCCGGTCGAGCGCGAGGATCGCGGTGATCGAGGCATACACCGCATAACCATCGTCGGCGCCGCCGCGGCCATACAGCTTGTCGCCTTCGACCTTGGGTGTCCAGGGGCCCAGGTCGTTGCGCCAGCCATTGAACTCGGGCTGTTTGTCGAGGTGGCCGTACAGGCAGATGGTGTCGGTGCTGCCGGCCTTGGTGGCCGGCACCTCGAAGAAGATCACCGGTGTGCGGCCCTCAAGGCGGATCACCTCCAGCTTCAGGCCGGGGATCTTCTTGCTTTCCACCCAGCTCGCCGCATCGCGCACCACCCTGTCGATGTAGCCGTGCTGCTGCCAATCGGCATCGAACATCGGGCTCTTGGCGGGGATCGCGATGTAGTCGATGAGCGCCGGCACGATCTCGGCATCCCACACCTCGGCGGTAAACGCCGCGAGCGCGCTGGCTTCGTCGGGCTGGATCGGAAGCAGCGGATCTCGGGCATTCATCGTGCACTCCTTGAGGCTTGTCGTTTCAGTTTAGGCGCCTCACCTGACGCCCATGTTGTAGTCGAACGGCACCCAGGCGTAGCCCTTGCCCTCGGCGCGCAACTGGCCCAGGCCCGGGAACGG
>JANMAS010000104.1:0-6424 GCA_031359975.1 Burkholderiales bacterium | reverse complement strand
CGATTCAGGCTCGGCCACAACGCTTATTGATCAGCGGTTCCCTAGCGTGAAACGATGCGTATCCGATGACCCAAAGCAAAGCCCCCAACTACTCGCAGACCGCAGGCATTTGCGCCGAACGACAGTTTCACGCGGAAAGTCATCGCCGAATCCCAGCCACATTGCGTCTAGAGTTCTCAATACTTGCACGCCTCAATTCAATGTGCAACCGACCGAACTTCAAAGCACCAGCCGAGCCAGCGCCCCCGCCGCAACATCGCTGCGCAAATGTCCATAGTGCCGCTCAATCATGGCTACGCTGGTGCCTGATATCTGCGCCACTGTCAGCAGGTCCAAGCCGTCGTGCACCAAGTCGCTGATGACGCTATGCCGCAAGGTGTAAGCCGTTGTTCCTGCGGGCAGGCTGGCGGCTTCGGCAGCCATTTTGATGGGCCACTTCCACGCGTCTTTGTTCCAGGCTTTGCCTTCGGCGCGTGAAAGTAGGGGGGCTGCAGGCAGCTTGTTTTGGGCGGCAGTTTCGAAATGCTGCGCCGTCACGTCGGGGAGCTTCAATCGCCTGTCTCTACCGCTCTTGTCCTGACCGATTTTCAGCACCTTCAGGCGTTGGTCGAAGTCGCCAACCTTTAGGTTTGCCAATGCGCCCGGCCGCAGCGGAAGTTGACACAGGCCGCGCAGAAACGCCGCCAAGTCCGCCGGTGACTTCTCGATGAACTTCAGACGTTGCGCGCGGTCAAGGTACAGCTCACGACGTTGGTCTGCGTTTTTGATCGGCCGCAGCTTGCTGCGCCATGCAAAATCGGTGGTGAGCAGGCCGTCCAGGTAGGCCAGGTTGAGCGCGGCGCGCAGGCAGGTCATGTCGCGGTTTAAGGTGCTGTCCGAACGGCTTTGGCCCCGGTTGCCGCCGCTGCGCGTGGGCAATGCCTTCAGTGCTTTGCGCCATGCCTCAAGCTGAGCTGGGGTGAGCTTGGCCAGTTCTGTGGCGGCCAACTTGGGGTGGATCAATACACAGTTTTTCAGCCGAGCTTCTGCGTCTCTTGCGGCGCGCTCGTTCCTGGTCGCTTTCAGGTTTGCCACATACCGCGAGCAGGCGTCTGACACTGTTGCGACTTGCGTCGTTCCGCCATGCCCCAGGTGTTCAAACCAGGCTTGCGCGGCCTTTTGTGCCGCGTCGAATCGCAGGTGATCAGGCAACGCAGACAGGTCACCCAATGCCTTGTAGTTTTCCTTGCCTGAACTCTCTTGCATCGCCCGGCCAATCCAATTGCCATGGCCTGCACTGACCATCTTGCGAAAGCCCAAATAGCAGCCCTTGCTGATTCGATGCCAGTAGGGCTCTCTGCGCGGCTTGAGCCTGTTGCGCGATGCAACCGTGTCAATCTTCGTGGCCATCGTCGATTTGGAGTACGGAAAAAGTACGGAAATCCTGCGGGAACTTTAGCGAACTTTGTGGGACAAGCGCAAGTAAGTTTCATAGCCGAAACAGCGTCCCAGGACGTCCCCAAAGATTCTTGAAACCTGCCTTCACACGGCAGGGGTCGCAGGTTCGAACCCTGCACCGCCCACCAAGAAAAGCCCTGCAAGATCATCCACTTGCGGGGCTTTTTCTTTGGGTCGCCAGGCCTCTCCATGCTGCCCGGTGTCAACCGCCGATGGCGTCCACGGCAGCGCCGAGCCCGATTTCAATGTCGTGTTCGGTGGCGCACAGACGGCGAGCCTCAACGCCGCAAGACTGCCCCCCAGCATCTGGTGCCGTGGTGGCCAGATCCGTCACGCCATACCGGCCCACACGGCCCACGCCTACCAGGACAAATGCCCAACATGACTCCGACGCGCGCGCCGATCGTCGACGAGAACGAGACACACGGCGCCGCATTGGCCGTCCCGTACAGCATCAAGCGCCATGGCATCTCGCTGTCCAACTGCGATGACGAGCCGGTCCAGACGCCTGGCTGCATTCAGGCGCACGGCATGCTGATGGCGCTGCGCCTGGACGATCTCGTCGTCACGCAGGTCAGCGAAAACTGCGAACGATGGACGGCGCTGTCCGTCGATCGCGTACTGGGTGCGCCGGTGTCGCGGATCATCGGTGCGCACGCCGCGCAGCGTATCCAGGATCTCACCCGAACCGAGGTGCTGGAGCACAACCCCTTCTACGCGCTGACAGCCCGTTTGCCCGGAGCTCCCGCGCAAGCCCTGGCCATGGACATGACCATCCATGTGGCCGATGGCGTGCTCCTGCTCGAGATGGAACCGAGTGGCCGGGGGCCACCCGTCATGGGGCAGGACGGCGACTACTTCTCGATGGTCAGGAAGACGATCGGTCGCCTCAAGAGCACCCGATCGCTGGCGGAGTTTTGCGACGTGGTTGCCCGCGAGGCGCGCGGCATCACCGGTCTCGATCGAGCCATGGTTTACAAGTTTCATGCCGACGACAGCGGTGAGGTGATGGCCGACGCGCGGCGCGACGACCTACCCTCCTGGCAAGGCCTGCGCTACCCGGCCGGAGATATTCCGAAACCCGCGCGCGAGATCTTCAAGAGGATTGGCGTTCGCCCTTTGCCCGATGCGCAGGGCGAGCTGTGCGAGATGGTGCCCCTGCTCAACCCCGACACCGGGCGCCCGTTGCAAATGACCCATTGCGCCCTGCGTGGCGCATCGGTGATGTACACCGAGTACCTGCAGAACATGGGTGTGGCCGCCACCTTGACGATGCCCATCCTGCGCGACGGCGCCCTTTGGGGGCTGATCGCGTGTCATCACTACACGCCGAAGCAACTGCCTTATCCGCTGCGGTCAGCGGCGGAATTCCTGGCGCAGATCGTGTCACTGGAAATCGCCCAGACCGAGTTGCGCGAACACCTTCAATACCGAATCAATCTCGACGCGGTACACCTCGCCGTGCTGGCGCGTGCAGCGGGCGACGGCCGCCTGTCGGTGGCCGCCCAGTCGTCGCCGAGCCTGCTCGATGGCATTCAGGCCGATGGCGTCGCGATCTTCCAGGAGTCGCGATGGCACACGGTTGGACTGACGCCCGACGCGCAGCAGTTGAAGCCGCTGGCCGCATGGCTGCGTGAGCGCATCGACCAGGCGCCCGATGGGCTTCAAACCTATGCCACCGACGCGCTGGGCGCCTCCTATCCGCCGGCGGCCGAGTTCGCGGAGCTGGCCAGCGGCGCTCTGGCGACCGCCGTCTCGCGGCATCCCGATAGCCCGCTCATCCTGTGGTTTCGGGGCGAACAGGTTCAGACATTCAACTGGGCCGGCAACCCGCACGAGAAACCCGTCGCCGTCGGTCCGCAGGGCTTGCGCCTGACGCCGCGGCGCAGTTTCGACCTGTGGCAAGAGCAGGTGCGCGGGCGGTCGAGGCCGTGGCGAAAGGTGGAGATCGAGGCCGCGCAACAGCTGCGCCGCATGGTGATGGATCTGGTTGTCGTGCGCACCGAACAGCTGGCCCAGGCCAACGCCGAACTGGCGCGCAGCAACGCCGAACTCGACGCCTTTGCCTACGTGGCCGGCCATGACCTGAAAGAGCCGCTGCGCGGCATCAACAAGTATGCGCACCGGCTGCTGGAGGACGCCCGCGCCAGCCGTGTTCAGGATCCCGAGCGCGCCGAGTGGCTGCTTCGGATGACGGTGCGCATGGACACCCTGCTCGATGCGTTGCTTCACTTCTCGAAAGTCGGGCGGCAGTCTCTGGATATGGAAGACATCAGCCTCGGCCCCGTGCTCGTGGAAGCGCTCGAAATGCTCGGTGCCCGGCTGACGGAAAGCCAGGTCGAGGTGCGTGTGCCACGGCCTCTTCCGGTGGCCCATGCCGATCGCGTGCGCGTACGCGAGGTGTTTTCCAACCTGATCTCGAATGCCATGAAGTACAACGACAAGGCCCAGACCTGGGTGGAGATCGGCTATATCGGCGCGGTGGATGAATCATCAACCATGCCCAGACCGGTATCGACGCCGGCAGGGGCCAGGGAACACACGCTTTTCTACGTGCGCGACAACGGAATCGGTATCGACGAGCGGCACAAGGACCGCATTTTCGAGATCTTCAAGCGCCTTCACGCGCATGACGCGTATGGCGGCGGCAGTGGTGCGGGCCTGACGATTGCCCGCAAGATGGTGGAGCAGCACCAGGGTCGAATCTGGTTCGATTCGCGACTGGGCGTGGGCTCGACGTTCTATTTCACGCTGCCCGGCCTCGAGGCCCGGGTCGCCGGCTCCCATGTTGATTGACGCCAGACACACCGCGAGCTCGTCGCACGCACGGCGATGAGCCTGAACGGCCGACGCGAGAGGGCGATGCGCGTGCTGATCGTGGACGACAACCCGCTCGACCGGGCAGACGCCAAGGCAGCGCTCCTCAATGGGTCCGGGCGGCTGTACCAGTTCATCGAGGCTTCGTCTGCCGAGGAGGCGTTGCGTGTGTGCGCGCAATCGCCGTTACCCGACTGCATCGTGCTCGACCTTGGCCTGCCGGATGCCGGCGAGTTCGAGGTGCTCAGGCGTCTGCCGCGCGACGAAGACAATCTGCCGCGGGTTCCGGTGGTCGTTCTCACCGGCTCCATGGAGCTCGGACTCAATCAAGCCGCGCTGCGCGCAGGCGCACAGGACTACGTCGGCAAGGCCTGGCTGCTCCCTGAAACCTTGACGCAGGCCGTCGAGAACGCCATCGAACGCCTGCGCATGGCGCGGGCGCTGCAGGGTCAACGCCACATCGCCGACGCATCCGGGAAGATGGCGCTGGCACTCGAAGGCGAAAACCGGCAGATCCAGGAAGCCAACCGGCTGAAGAGTCAGTTTCTGGCCAACATGTCGCATGAGCTGCGCACGCCGTTGACCGCCATCATCGGCTTCGCCGACCTGCTTCAGATGGGAGCCGTTCCGCAGGACGCGCCACAGCATCAGATCTTTCTGGGCCACATCGGCAGCAGCGGTCGCCATCTCTTGCGTCTGATCAACGATGTGCTCGATCTGTCCAAGGTCGAATCTGGAAAACTCGAGTTCTTCCCGGAGTCTTTCGACCTGTCCGTGCTCGTCAAGGAAGTTCAGGAGATCCTGCACAACGCGATTCAGCGCAAGCATCTCCGAGTCGTCGCGGATATCGAGCCGTCACTCGGAAACCTGGTGCTCGACCCGTCACGGCTGAAGCAGGTGCTCTACAACTATCTGTCCAACGCGATCAAGTTCACGCCGAGCGGCGGATTGATCACCGTGCGGGCAGGCGCCTCGGGCGCGCGGCATTTTCGGCTGGAGGTCGAGGACAGCGGTGTCGGGATTGCGGCGCTCGATCTGCCGCGCCTGTTCACCGCATACCAGCAGCTCGACACCGGCTCCACCAAGAAGTATGAAGGCTCCGGCCTGGGCCTGGCGCTCTCGCGCCGCCTCGTCATGGCGCAATGCGGCAGCGTCGGCGTTCGCAGCACGCTGGGCACCGGCAGCGTATTTCATCTGGTGCTCAATCGGATCCACGGAACCGATGAAGTGCAGTTTGCGGAGGCCGAGGACCGGCTGGCAACGCTGATCGACCATCGACTTCTGGTGATTCACGATGGCCGAGACGATCCGCCGCAACTTGTCCCCGGCCTCACGGCGGCGGGGTTTCGCGTCGATGCCGTGGCCAGCGGTGAACAGGCGGTGCAATGCGCGCACCACCGTGCTTACGACGCGATCACGCTGGGGCTGTTGCTGCCGGACCAGTGCGGGCTGGAGGTACTTCGGAGAATCCGCCATGGAGGCCTGAGCCGCCGATGCCCGGTGGTGGGCATGACGATGCGCGCGAATGCGGGGACCGCGGCCACGTTCGCGATCGCCGACGTATTGGGTAAGCCGATTCGCACGGACGAGATCGTGTCGGCGATGGCGCGGTTTCGGCTGCCGGGGACGAGCCCCACCAACGTGATGGTGATCGACGACGACCCGCTGGCACTGGACCTGATGCGCGCCACGCTGAAGGCCATCGGCATCGACGCGGTGTGCATGCTGGACGGACGCGAGGCACTTCGCGAACTCGACCAACACCGGCCCGATGCCATCATCCTGGATCTGGTGATGCCGGAGTTCGACGGCTTCGCTGTGCTGGACGCCCTGCAACAACTGCCTGCCTGGCGCGACACGCCGGTGTTCATCTGGACCAGCATGGCACTGACTGATGCGGACTATTCCAGCCTGGGCCATTCGGCGCGCGCCATCCTGAGCAAGCGCGGTGGGTCGCTGGACGCCACGCTGGATGCATTGCGCAGCTGGCGCCCATCCGCCGCCTTGCTGCCCGTGGGTGATGCTTCGTGAGCGAGCCCCGCGTCCTGATCGTCGACGACAACCTGGCGACCGTCGAACTCACGAAGTTCGTTCTCGCTGCCGCCGCGTTCGTGGTCGAGTCGACGTCGGACGCGGAAAACGCAGCCCTGCAGATTTCTGCCTTCCGGCC
>JANMAS010000100.1:0-3388 GCA_031359975.1 Burkholderiales bacterium | reverse complement strand
CACGTAGAGCGAATCCAGGGTGATGAACAAGCCGAAGCTGGTGACCGAGCTGACGGTGCCGGCAAACTCCTCGCCGAGGTGCTCGCGCATGTAACGGCATTTGAGCCAGGCCTCGACATCGCGCGAGGCTTCGTCGGCACGGCGCTCGTTGCCACTGCAATACACACCCGCACCCTGCCAGCGTTCGGCTTCGTCGGCATGCGGCTTGGGCGGCTTGCCGCCTTTGCGCACCGCCGGCGCGTCGGCCAGCAAGCCGGTGGTGAGGTGGTAGCGTTTGCCACCGAGCAAGGCCTTGATGACGCGGTGGACCAGCAGATCCGGGTAACGCCGGATCGGGCTGGTGAAGTGTGCGTAGGCCTCGTAGGCCAGCCCGAAGTGGCCGCTGTTGATCGGCGTGTACACCGCCTGCTGCATCGAGCGCAGCAGCATCTGGTGGATCTGCAGGGAATCGGGCCGATCCTTGGTGGCGCTGGCGATGGCCTGGTAATCGGCGGGCTTCGGGTCTTCGCTGATCACGAAGGGCAGGCCGAGCGCACGCAGGTAGTTCTGCAGCGTGAGGCGCTTCTCGGGTGTGGGGCCTTCGTGCACGCGATACAGCACCGGATGGCCGTGCAAGTGGATGAAATCAGCCGCGCACACATTGGCGGCGAGCATCGATTCTTCGATCAGGCGGTGGGCCTCGTTACGCACACGGGGCACGATCTTCTCGATGCGGCCGTTTTCGTCGCAGACGATCTGCGTCTCGACCGTATCGAAATCCATCGCGCCACGCACTTGCCGTTTCTTGAGCAAGGCGCGATAGGCCTCGTGCAGATGCAACAGGTGGGGCACCAGTTCCTTGCGGCGCTGAGCCTCGGGGCCGCGGGTATTGGCCAGGATCGCCGCCACCTCGTTGTAGGTGAATCGCGCATGCGAACAGATCACGCCCGCATAGAACTGATACGCGCGAATCTCGCCGCTCGCATCGATCACCATGTCGCACACCATCGACAGGCGGTCTTCGTTCGGATTGAGCGAACACAGGCCGTTGGACAGCTTCTCCGGCAGCATCGGGATCACCCGGCGCGGGAAGTACACCGACGTGGCGCGCTCGTAGGCGTCGACATCGATCGGCTCACCGGGTTTCACGTAGTGGCTCACGTCGGCGATCGCCACGATCAGGCGCCAGCCTTCGATCAGCGTGCGCCCGCGGCCGGATTTGTAGGGCTCGCAATAAACGGCGTCGTCGAAATCGCGCGCGTCCTCGCCGTCGATGGTGACCAGCGGCACGTCGGTGAGATCGATGCGGTGGCGGCGATCGGTCGGGCGCACCCGATCAGGCATGCCGGCGGCCTGGGCCAGGGTTTCGGGCGAAAAGCGATGCGGCACTTCGTACTTGCGTACAGCGATCTCGATCTCCATGCCGGGATCGTCGATCTCGCCCAGCACCTCGGTCACGCGGCCCACGGGCTGCGAATACATCGAGGGCGGTTCGGTGAGTTCCACCGCCACCACCTGGCCCGCCACGCCGTTGGCGGTGGCGTTTTTGGGGATGAGGATGTCTTTGCCGTAACGGCGATCTTCGGGGGCCACAAGCCAGACACCGGCCTCGTGCAGCAGGCGGCCGATGATCGGCGACTTGCGTCGTTCGAGGATGTCGAGCACGCGGCCTTCGGGCCGGCCTTTGCGGTCGTAGCGGATCACGCGCACACGCGCACGATCGCGGTGCAGCACCGCACGCATCTCCTGGGCGGAGAGGTAGATGTCAGGGCCCTTGTCGTCGCTTTGCAAAAAGCCGTGGCCGTCGCGGTGGCCGATGACAGTGCCTTCGATTTCGCTCATCAGAGCGGCGCCCAAGGGTGGCGCGGAGGGGATCATGTTGTTGTTGATGGTAAGATTTCCGTTAGGTTGAATGGCCCAGGTGGCGGAATTGGTAGACGCACTAGTTTCAGGTACTAGCGCTTAGCGGCGTGGAGGTTCGAGTCCTCTCCTGGGCACCATGATTTTGAGAAGGCCGATGCAAAAGCATCGGCCTTTTTCGTTGGGCGAGCGGTTCGGGCCGCATGGTCATCGTGGCCAAGGTGGCCAACCTGGCAGTGGCAGCCGATGCTCAGATCTCGTACTTCTTCGCCAGCCCTTCGGGCTTGAGCGTGTCGTAGTCTTCGAACGGCTGATGAATCCACGGGCTGGTGGGCAGCGTTTCGACGAAGTAGTCGGGCTCGTAGGTCGACAGGGCTTTGAGCCAGATCACCGCGGAGCGCAGTTCGCTGATCGACGGCATGCCGCGCAGCCGATCCACCACCGCCTTCAGCGTCTCGCCGGAATCGGCGAGATCGTCGACCAGCAGCACACGCCCGGCCAGCTCGCCCTTGGGCATGGTGATGTACTTGGCCAGGTCGAGCCGGCCCTGGATGGTGCCGGCGTCGGCGCGATAGGAGCTTGTCGACATGATCGCCAAGGGTTTGTCGAACAACCGCGACAGCACATCACCGGGGCGCATGCCACCCCGTGCCAGGCACAGGATCTGGTCGAACGGCCACGCCGAGTTGTGCACCTTCAGCGCCAGACGCTCGATGAGCATGTGGTACTCGTCCCAGGAGACGTAGAGGTGTTTGCCGTCGTCGGTGAGCATGGGGTTTCCTTGGGTGCGGAAGATGCGGTGGTGTCCGGCTTCAGGCCTGAAAGCCTCTAGGCCTGATAAGGATGGCGAAGCAGGATGGTGTGATCGCGATCCGGCCCGGTGGACACCATGTCGATCGGCGCGCCCACCTGCGCCTGCACCCGTTCGAGGTAGCGTCGCGCGTTGAGCGGCAAGTCATCCCAGGCGGTGACGCCCGCCGTGCTTTCTTGCCAGCCGGGCATGGTTTCGTAGACCGGGCGGCAGGCCTCGATTTCATCCGCATCGAGCGGCAGGATGTCGATCTGGCGACTGCCCAGTTCGTAGCCAACGCTCAGCTTGATTTCCTTCAGCCCGTCGAGCACATCGAGCTTGGTGATGCACAGCCCCGACAAGCCGTTGATGATGACCGAGCGCTTGAGTGCCGCGGTATCGAGCCAGCCGCATCGGCGCATGCGGCCGGTCACGGTGCCTCGCTCCTGGCCGACGCTCGACAAGTGATGCCCCACGCCGCCCGGCTCATCGATATCGAGCTCGGTGGGGAACGGGCCCGATCCCACCCGCGTGGTGTAGGCCTTGGTGATGCCCAGGATGTAGTGCAACTGATCCGGCCCGACGCCGGCCCCTGCCGCCGCGTTGCCGGCGACGCAGTTGCTGGAAGTGACGTACGGATAGGTGCCGTGGTCGATGTCGAGCAAGGTGCCTTGCGCGCCTTCGAACAGCAGGTTGGCTCCGGCGGCGCAAGCGGTGTGGATGCGATAGCCCACGTCGGCCAGCATCGGCAACAACTGC
>JANMAS010000047.1:0-5198 GCA_031359975.1 Burkholderiales bacterium | reverse complement strand
ATCCGATGGCCGGGCACCTCGCTCGTGCCGGGCATGCCGTCACCGTCTACAACCGCACCGCCAGCAAGGCGCAGGCCTGGCTGGCCGCGCATGCCGATGCCTCGGCCCCGATGCGCGCGGCACCCACGCCGCGTGCCGCGGCCGAGGGTGCGGCGATCGTGTTCTGCTGCGTGGGCGCGGATGCCGATCTGCGCGCCGTGGCGCTCGGCGACGAGGGTGCCTTTGCGGGCATGCCGCCGGATGCGGTGTTTGTCGATCACACCACCGCGTCGGCCGATGTCGCACGCGAGCTGCACCAGGCCGCGCGCGAACGCGGCTTGCACTTTGTCGATGCGCCCGTCTCCGGTGGCCAGGCCGGTGCCGACAACGGCGTGCTGACGGTGATGTGCGGCGGCGACGCCGAGCCCATCCACCGCATCGCGCCCGTGGCTGGCGCCTATGCGCGCGCCGTCTCGCGGGTGGGGCCCAGCGGCGCCGGGCAGCTGGCCAAGATGGTCAACCAGATCTGCATCGCCGGCATGGTGCAGGGGCTGGCCGAGGCGATTGCCTTTGGCCAGAAGGCCGATCTGGACATCGGCGGCGTGCTCGACGTGATCGCCAAGGGCGCCGCGCAAAGCTGGCAGATGGACAACCGCGGCCGCACGATGATCGACGATCA
The DNA here is from genome assembly GCA_031359975.1 of Burkholderiales bacterium. Taxonomy (GTDB): domain Bacteria; phylum Pseudomonadota; class Gammaproteobacteria; order Burkholderiales; family Burkholderiaceae_C; genus JANMAS01. Next base: position 4,540 of record JANMAS010000047.1, on the reverse strand, counting down.
GTTCGACTTCGGCTTCGCGGTGGATCTGATGCGCAAGGATCTCGGCCTGTGCCTCGACGAAGCGCGCCGCACCGGCGCCAAGCTGCCCGTCACCGCCCTGGTGGATCAGTTCTATGCCGACGTGCAGGGGCTCGGCGGGCGCCGGTGGGATACATCGAGCCTGATACGGCGCTTGCGCTGAGGGTCAGGGCTTGGCGGTGGCGCCGCTGGCCAGATCAGCCTCCGACACCACCTCGAAAACCTTCACCACGCGCGATACGCCGCTCACCGAGCGGGCTACATCCGTGGCCCGCGTGGCTTCGCGCTCGCTGACACGGCCGAGCAGGTAGACGGTGGCGCGTTCGGTGGTCACCTTCAGCGTGTTGGCCTGCAGATCTTTCGCGTCCAGGAACAGCGCCTTGACCTTGCTGGTGAGGATGGTGTCGTTGGAGCGCGAGGTCAGCGAGCTGGCGCCCATCACCGCCAGTTCGTTGATCGTGGAGCGCACGTTTTCGACCCCCGCCACCGCCTGCGCCACCGCGACGGAATCGGCCTCGCTGGCCACCTCGCCGGTGATCAGCACCGTGCGGTTATAGCTGGTGAAGTTGACATGCCCCCGATCGCCCAGCGCATCTTTCATGCGCAGCCGCGCCTTGACTTCGATCGACTCGTCTTCCAGCAGCGTGCCCGAGGTGCGCCGATCCGTGGCGACCAGCACACCACCCATCGCGGCGCCGCCGATCAACAGCGGTGCGCAACCGGACAAAGCGGCCGCGCCGCCAGCCAGGGCCAGCGCAAGCGCGGCGATGCGTGTCACCGGGTGTATGAGCCGGCCCGGGATGATCGTGCCGGCGGTGGCGATTGGGAAATGGTGCTTGTTCATTCGGAGTTTTCCTCACCCATGAGTTGCAGATCCACGGCATCACAGAGGCCGTGGACGATCAGCAGATGCATTTCATGCACCCGCGCGTGTCTTTCGTGCGGCACGGCGATGAGCACATCGGTTTCGCCGATCACCGCCTCCAGCGAACCGAGCGCATGCCCGATCAGGGCGACCACGGAGATGTCTTTGCCGTGCGCCTGCCGCACCACCTCGCCGAGCGCGGAATCGGAGGTGTCGGTGGCCAGCAGCAACAGCAGGTCGCCCGGCAGGCCCAGCGCATGCAGATGCGCCGTGGCGGCCGTGGCGGCGGCGCTCACGCCGATGGCACAAGCACCGATCTCGATCGCCGCCAAACCGGGGCGCTCGCGTTCGAAACGCCCCACCAGGGCGCCGACGATATACCTGGCCAGCAGCTGCGAGGCACCTTGCCCGTAAACCAGCAGCTTGGAGCCACTCGTCAGGCACCCGACCATGGCTTGCGCAGCATCGGCGATTGGGCGCGTCAGGCTCTCGGCCGCTTGGTATTTGAGATCCGCGCTGTCGAAAAATTGTTGCTGGATCCGTTGTTCAAGCATGGCCATGAATGATAGGACACGCTGGCGCCGCGAAGATTGCACGCGCGGTGTCAGGCCCCGAGGTCGAAAGCCGCCTTCAGCCAGGTGAGCTGCTGCGCGTCGATGGCCACCACATCGAAACGGCATGGCGGCGGCTCGGGCTGCCGTGCGATGAAGTGCTGCGCGGCGAAGATCAGGCTGCGGCGTTTGCTGGCGCCGATGCTCGCCGCCGCACCCCCGTGCGCCCCGGAGCGGCGGGCACGCACTTCGACAAACACCAGCGTGCCATCGCGATCGCGCATGATCAGGTCGATCTCGCCGCCTCGGCGGCTCGGGCCGCGCGCCACCCGATAATTGCACGTCACGAGACGAAGCCCCTGAGCGAGCAAGTGATCCAGCGCGCGCGCTTCGGCCGCGTCGCCGCTCGATGGGCCAGGCGACGGTTTTGTCGCCGCTGTTTGCGCCGCCCCCTTCGCCCACGCCGCGATCGATTTCGAGATGGACATTTCCCTGCTCCTGCGCGCGGCCACCGAAGCGGCCGGCGCCCAGCAGTATCCGGCAGCGGCGCTGTATGTTGTCGCCACGCCCATCGGCAATCTGGCCGACATCAGCTTGCGGGCGTTGCATGTGCTGGCGCTGGTGGACACGATCGCCTGTGAAGACACGCGTGTGAGCGGCGGCCTGCTGCACCGCTTCGGCCTGCACAAGCCGCTGATCGCGCTGCACGAACACAACGAAGGCGACGCCGCTCATCGCGTGATCGAGCGCTTGCGGCTCGGCGAGCGAGTGGCCTATGTGAGCGATGCCGGCACGCCGGCGCTGTCGGATCCCGGCGCCGGCCTGGTGGCGCTGGCGCGTGCGGGCGGTTTTCGATGTGTACCGGTGCCCGGAGCCAGCAGCGCGGTGGCGGCCATCAGCGTGGCGGGTGACACCTTGGCGCAGGGCTTCCGGTTCGAAGGTTTCCTGCCTGCCAAGGGCGCGACGCGCCAACAGGCGCTCGCCCGCGTGCTCGCCGACGACGGTGCCACGGTGGTGTTCGAAGCCCCGCACCGGATCGAAGACTTCGCCGCGGCGCTCGCAGCCATTCAGCCGCTTCGCCGCCTGACGATCTGCCGCGAGCTCACGAAGCAGTTCGAAACCTGCGTCACCCTGCCCGCAGGCGAGCTCCCGGCCTGGCTGGCTGGTGATGCCGACCATCGGCGCGGCGAGTTTGTGCTGGTGGTGCATGCGCAGGCGCCGATCGCGTTGGATGATGCCGATCCGTTGCCCCCGGCTGCGGTGGAAACCTTGCGTGTGCTGACCCGTGAGCTGCCCCTGAAACAGGCTGTGGCTCTGTGCGCCGAGTTGCATGCCGCGCCCCGCAACTTGCTGTACGCGCGTGCGCTGGCCTGGCGTGACGCGTCGGGCGCTACGGATCCAGACTAATCACCGTCAAGGTGTCACGAGGCCGAAAAAAGACGCCGGCAGAAACCGGCGTTGAAACCCTCGAGAAACTCAGTGTGAGCGGTTACTTTGCCGCAGGAGCAGGCTTTTCAGCGTTGTCATGCTTTTGGCGATGGATGTCCTTGCTGGCCTTGGCCTGCATGTTGTCGAGGCGGTTTTGCTCTCGCTTCGTCACTTTGCCGTCGGCGTTGGCGTGCTTTTCGGCCCTGTTGATGCCGATTTGCTCCGCCTTCAGGCGGCGGCTTTCATGCTTGGTGATCTCGCCGTTTTGCTTGCCCTCGGTGATGCGGGTGGCCTGGTTGTCCTGCTTCTGCTCGGTCGTCAAGGCCGGCTTGGCGGCGGTGACGGGAGCTGGTGCCACGGCGGGGGCGGGGGCAGGGGCAGGGGCGGCGGTCTGAGCGGAAGCGGCAAGGGCCATCGCGCCGAGCACGGCAGCGGCGACGAGGTTGCGAACGGTGTGGGTCATGACATGGCTCCGTAGGATGTTCTGCGTGGGGGATTTCCCACGCCCATAACAACGCCATACCGTACCGCGTCGCAGACGCCCGGCCTGTAAACCTAGGTAAACGTTCGTGCGCCGGGCGATCGCCCCTTCCGTGGGCACCCGGGCCCTCCCCCTCCTAGAATCAGGCCCGACCCTCATTGCCCGAAAGGCCCGCCCATGATTTCGCGCGAACCCACCATCGAGCGTCTTGCGATCGCCGAGGGCCTGCTGCTGGCGCCGAATGGCCTCACCGAGGCGACGTTGGCGCACGCCCTGGCCACCATCGGTGAACATCGGGTGGACGACGCCGATCTGTACTTTCAGTTCACCCGCCACGAAGGCTGGTCGCTCGAAGAGGGCATCGTCAAGAGTGGCAGCTTCTCGATCGACCAAGGCGTGGGCGTGCGCGCGGTGGTGGGCGAGAAAACGGCGTTCGCCTATTCCGACGATCTCACCGAAGCCGCGCTGATGGATGCGGCGCACACGGTGCGCACGATCGCAGCCGCAGGGCAATCGCGCCGGGTGAAGGTGGGCACCAAGACCAAGGTGGCTTCCAGCCGCACGCTCTACGCCGCCACCGATCCGATCGCCACGCTCGACAGCACCCAGAAGGTGGCCCTGCTGGAAAAGATCGAGCGCATGGCGCGGGCGCGTGATCCGCGCATCGTGCAGGTGATGGCCGGTGTGGCTGGCGAGTACGACGTGGTGCTGGTGGCGCGTGCCGATGGCACCCGCGCCGCCGACGTGCGGCCGCTGGTGCGCCTGTCGATCACCGTGATCGCCGAACAGAACGGCCGCCGCGAGGTGGGCAGCGGCGGCGGCGGCGGGCGCTTCGGACTCGGTTATTTTCAGGACGACGTGCTCGCGCTGTATGTGGACCAGGCGGTCAGTGCCGCGCTGATCAACCTCGAATCACGCCCGGCCCCGGCCGGCAAGATGGATGTGGAGTTGGGCCCGGGCTGGCCGGGCGTGCTGTTGCACGAGGCGGTGGGGCACGGGCTGGAAGGTGATTTCAACCGCAAGGGCTCCAGCGCCTTCTCGGGCCGCATCGGCCAACGGGTGGCGGCCAAGGGCGTCACCGTGCTCGACGACGGCACGATCGCCGATCGTCGCGGCTCGCTGAACATCGACGACGAAGGCCACCCCACCCAACGCAATGTGCTGATCGAAGACGGCATCCTGCGCGGCTACATTCAG
>JANMAS010000002.1:0-3864 GCA_031359975.1 Burkholderiales bacterium | reverse complement strand
GTCGTTCGACGCCATCAACGCCGCCCTGTCCACCGCGCTCGGCTCGACCTACGTCAACGACTTCCCGAACGCCGGCCGCCTGCAGCGTGTGATCGTGCAGGCCGACGCGCCCGCGCGCATGCAGCCCGACGATCTGCTGCGCCTGAATGTGGCCAACAGCAAGGGCCAGCCGGTGCCGCTCTCGGCCTTCACCACCACCCGCTGGATCACCGGTGCCATGCAGACGGTGCGCTACAACGGCTATCCGGCGGTGCGCATCGGCGGCAGTGCCGCGCCGGGCTACAGCAGCGGCGCGGCGATGGACGAGATGGAGCGCCTGGCCGCACAGCTGCCAACGGGTTTCGGCTTCGAGTGGACCGGGCAGTCGCGCGAAGAACGCCTGGCGGGCTCGCAATCGCTGATCCTCTACGCCTTTGCCATCCTGGCGGTGTTTTTGGCGCTCGCGGCCCTGTATGAGAGCTGGTCGATTCCGCTGTCGGTGATTCTGGTGGTGCCTCTGGGTGTGCTGGGCGTGGTGCTGGCCACCTTGTTCCGCGGTTATGCCAACGATGTGTACTTTCAGGTCGGGCTCATCACCATCATCGGCCTTTCGGCGAAAAACGCGATCCTGATCATCGAATTTGCGAAGGATCTGCAAGCCCAGGGCAAGAGCCCGATCGAGGCTGCGCTGGCGGCGGCGCATCTGCGCTTCCGGCCCATCGTGATGACATCGCTGGCCTTCATCCTCGGTGTGTTGCCGCTGTTTTTCGCCTCCGGCGCCGGCTCGGCCAGCCAGCGGGCGATCGGCAACGGCGTGATCGGCGGCATGATCACCGCAGTGGCGCTGGCCGTGCTGTTTGTGCCGGTGTTCTTCGTGGTGGTGCGCAGCGTCTTCAAGGGCAGCGAGCGGCAACGCAAGATGTATGCACATGAGCTCGACGGGCCGCCCCAAGAGCGAATGCCGGAGGGCGAAGCCCGGAGGCTTCCCAATGACATGGATGGCGATACCAAGCCGCCGTTGCCGGCTGCGCCGGAAGGTCACGCATGAATACCCAGATCATCAAGAGCTTGACCCTCGTCGCGGCGGCCGTGCTCGCCGGCTGCGCCTCGATGGCGCCCACCTACGAGCGCCCGGCCGCGCCGGTGGCCGGCACCTACCCGGGCGACGCCGCCACCACGCTGAATCTCACCGAGCGCGCAAGCGACATCGATTGGCGTCGCTACTTCGCCGATGCCCGCCTGCAGCGGTTGATCGAGCTGGCATTGCAACAAAACCGCGATCTGCGCGTGGCCGTGCTCAACATCGATCGCGCCCGCGCCCAATACGGGGTGCAGCGCGCCGACCGGCTACCCAGCGTGAATGCCGCGGCCACGCTCACCCGCCAGCCGAGCAGTAGCGGCACGCAGACGAGCCTGTACACCGTGGGCCTGGCGGGCACCTCGTACGAGCTGGATCTGTTCGGCCGTGTGCGCAGCCTCAGCGATGCCGCGCTGTCGCAATACCTGGCCACCGAAGAAGGGCGCCGGGCGGCGCAGGTGAGCCTGATCGGCGCGGTGGCGCGGGGTTATCTCGCGCTGCAGGCCGACGACGAACTGCTGGCGCTCACCCGCCATACGCTGAGCACGCGCGAAGAATCGGGCAAGCTCACCCAGCTGCGTTTCGACAACGGCGCGTCGTCCGAACTCGACGTGCAGCAATCGCGCTCGCTGATCGAATCGGCTCGTGCCACGCTGGCGCAACAGCAGCGTCAGCATGCGCTCGACGACAACGCGCTGGTGCTGCTGCTCGGCCAGCCGCTGCCGGCCGAATTGCCCGCCAGCCGGCCCCTGGCCGACACCACGCTCGGCGCGCAACTCGGCGCGGGTCTGCCATCCGACCTGCTCACCCAGCGCCCCGACGTGCTGCAGGCCGAACAAGCGCTGCGCTCGGCCAACGCCAACATCGGCGCCGCGCGTGCCGCGTTTTTCCCGCGCATCACGCTCACCGGATCGGCCGGCACGGCCAGCAGCGAGCTCGAAGGCTTGTTCAAGAGCGGGTCCTTCGCGTGGACCTTCATTCCGCAGATCACGCTACCGATCTTCGACAGCGGCCGCAACCAGTCCAACCTCGACGTCAGCCAGGCCAACCGCGATATCGCGTTGGCGCAGTACGAAAAAGCCGTGCAGACCGCCTTTCGCGAAGTGGCCGATGCGCTGGCCGGCCGCGCCACATGGGGTGAGCAGTTGCGCGCCCAGCAAGCCCAGGCCGACGCCGAAGCGGCGCGTTTCAGGTTGTCTGACCTGCGCTATCGCAACGGGGCTTCGAGCTACCTCGATCTGCTCGATGCACAACGTTCACTGTTCGCCGCGCAGCAGGCCGCTGTGCAGGTGCGGCTGGCCCAGCTGCAGAACCAGGTGACGCTGTATCAGGCCCTGGGCGGTGGCAGCGGCGTGGGTATCGGCGCGGACGCCAACGCCGGCGCGGTGGCCGCGCGCTGAGCGCGGCTGTTGATCGTCGATCGACGATCAACAGCAGTGCGGCCCGCCGTCATTGGTGAATCACGAACGCGCTGTTGCCGATCCATCCGCCGACGGCGCCGACGGAAAACTTGCCCAGCACGCGCAAGGAGTTGGAGCCGGCCACCAGCGTCACCGCGGTGGTGATCGACGCGCGCACCCAGCCGTCGGACCCCCAGGTGCCATTGGCGGTGCAAAACGCGTCCGAGGTGCCGGCCGTCGCTGGCACCACCGTGCCGTTGACGACGATGTCCAGGTCGACCCACGCACCCGTGTTGCCGACCGGCGCGTCAACGGCGCATTCGGCGGAAAAGGTGAGCACGTAGGTGCCGGCCTTGCTGGCGTTGAACAGCACGCCGGTGCTGCTGGTGGTGGTGAGCGGCAGCAGCGTACCGCTGGCGGTGTAGACAAAGTTCGACGGGCTGTTGCCCGACGCGATCACCTTGGCGGAAGCCGCCGCGGCGAGTGTGGACAAGGCGATTGCGGCGATGAGCTGGTGAGTGCGATGCATGGTGTGATCTCCTGAGTCGGGCACGGTGTGGCGGTGTGAGCCGCCCACGTACCCCTCGGGCCAGCCCATGACCGTGACTCTAGAAACGATCCTCACGCACGGGCCAACCGATCGCCAACCGATCAGCGCGGCGCGCGGCTCACCAGGTGTTGCGCAGCTCGCGGAGCTTGACGAACACCGTCTTCGGATCCGGCTGCTCGGGCAGATCCGGAAAGGCCTCGCGCAGCGCCGCGATCACGCTCGGGCTGGACAGGCGCAGAAAGGTGTTGATCTGCTTTTCCTCCCCCATCGTGGTGACACGGGCCGCTGCCGGGTCGTGCCCCGTCACATCGGACAACAGCGCTGCGGCGGCTGCGTTGTCCGGCTCACGCGCGAGGGTGAAGCGCAGATTGTTTTCCACGTAGTCGTGGCCGGGGTAGACGCGTGTGGCGGCGGGCAACTTGGCCAGCTGATCGACAAACGTGGTGTACATGTCTTCCGGATTGCCGCCGTTGTGGCAGTTGCCCGCACCGGCGTTGAACAGCGTGTCGCCGGAGAACAGCGCGGGCGTCTCGGTGTGCGAGCGCAGGCAGATGTGGCACATCGTGTGGCCGGGCGTGTCCAGGCATTCGAGCTCGACCGTCTTGCCGACCTTGATCACGTCGCCGGCCTTGACGCCGCGATCGACGCCGGCGATGCGCGACCCCGCGAGGTGGTGCGCGATCACCTTGGCCCCGGTCGCCGCGACCACGGCTGCGTTGCCGCCGGTGTGGTCGTGGTGCTCGTGCGTGTTGAGGATCTGCGTGATCTGCCAGCCTTTCGCGTTGGCCGCGGCCAAACACTTCTGATGATCGAGCGGATCGATCGCGAGGGCCTCGCCGCTCTCGGGGCAAACGATC
>JANMAS010000612.1:0-8023 GCA_031359975.1 Burkholderiales bacterium | reverse complement strand
GATGAACGACACGCCCATCACCGCCAGGCCGATGAACAGCGAAATGCGTGCGCCGTGGCCGGCCTGGCGGTGGTGGTGGTGATCGTGTTGCTGGCGATCTTTGCCGACGTGATCTCGCCGCATTCGCCCACCGAGCAATTCCGCGACGCGGTGCGCGCCGCGCCGGTGTGGGCCGAGGGTGGCTCGACGCGCTTCCTGCTGGGCACCGACAGCCTCGGCCGCGACATGCTCACCCGCCTCATCCACGGCGCACGCATTTCGCTGTTCATCGGCCTGGCGGTGATGGGCGTGTCGTTCATCATCGGCGTGTTGCTCGGCCTGGCGTGTGTATCGCTCGGCAACGCGGTGGATGTGGCGATCACCCGCGCGATGGACCTGATCATGGCGGTGCCGAGCCTGGTGCTGGCGATCCTGGTGGTGGCGGTGCTCGGCCCCAGCCTCACCAACACCATCGTCGCGGTGACGATCGTCTACCTGCCGCGTTACGTGCGGCTGGTGCGCGCGTCGGCGTTGGGTGAGCTGGGCAAGGATTACGTCACCGCCGCCAAGGTGGCTGGCGTGCGCACGCCCCGGCTGATGTTCATGACCGTGTTGCCCAATTGCCTGGCTCCGCTGATCGTGCAGGCCGCACTGGGCGTGTCGGATGCGATCCTCGAGGCGGCGGCGCTGGGCTTTCTCGGCCTGGGCGCCCAGCCGCCCACCGCCGAATGGGGCACGATGCTCGCCGATGCGCGCGAGTTCATCCGCTCCGACCCCTGGCTCGTCACCCTGCCGGGCCTGGCGATCCTGATCACCGTGGTGGCGATCAACCTGGCCGGCGACGGCCTGCGTGATGCCACCGATCCGAGGATGCGCAGGTCATGACGGCGCTGCTGAGCATCCGGGGCCTGAGCGTCACCTTTGCCACGCGGGCCGGGCCGTTCAAGGCGGTCGATGCGGTCGATTTCGAGGTGCGGCGCGACGAAGTGCTGGCGATCGTCGGCGAATCCGGCTCCGGCAAATCGGTGGCGATGCTGGCCATCATGGGCTTGCTGCCGAACACCGCCACCGTCACCGCCGAACGCATGCAGTTCGACGGGCGCGATCTGCAGGGCCTCACCCCCCGCCAGCGCCGCGAGCTGATCGGGCGCGACATCGCGATGGTGTTCCAGGAGCCGATGTCATCGCTCAACCCGTGTTTCACCGTCGGCTACCAGGTGGGCGAAACGCTCGCCATCCACCTCAAGCTGGATGCCAAGGCGCGCCGCGCGCGCGTGATGGATCTGCTGGAGCAGGTGGGCATCCCCGATCCAGCGCGCCGCGTCAAGGCCTTCCCGCACCAGCTCTCGGGCGGCATGTGCCAGCGGGTGATGATCGCGATGGCCCTGGCCTGCAAGCCACGCCTGCTGATCGCCGATGAGCCCACCACCGCTCTCGACATGACGATCCAGGCGCAGATCCTCGATCTGTTGCTCTCCCTGAAGCGTGATTCCGGCATGGCGCTGGTGCTGATCACCCACGACCTCGGCGTGGTGGCCGAAACCGCCGATCGGGTGGTGGTGCAGTACGCCGGGCGGCAGGTGGAAACAGCCACCGTGCAAGCGCTGTTCGACGACCCGCATCATCCTTACACCGCCGCGCTGATGGCGGCGCTGCCCGAGCGCGCCACCGGTGCGCGCCTGGCGGCCATCCCGGGCCTGGTGCCGGGCCAGCACGATCGGCCCCAAGGCTGCCTGTTCGCGCCGCGCTGTGCGATCGCCACCGCGCGTTGCGCGACGGTGGCGCCGGGCCACGCCAACCCCGCGCTCGGTCGCGCGCTGTGCCATACCCCGCTGGTGCACGGCGTGCCCAGCCTGGCGACGGTGGGGACCTGGTCATGACCGGGCCGGTGCTGGTGGCCAACGGCCTGAAGCGCCACTACCCGGTGCGCCGCGGCTTGTTCCAGCCACCGGCGCTGGTGCGCGCGCTCGATGGCGTGTCGTTCACTGTCGAGGCCGGCCAGACGCTGGCGATCGTGGGCGAATCGGGCTGCGGCAAATCCACGCTCGCGCGGCTGCTCACGATGATCGAAGAGCCCACGGAAGGCACGCTCGAACTCACCGGCATCGCCGTTGCCAGCGCCACCTCGGCGCAGCGACGCATCCTGCGGCGCGAGGTGCAGATGGTGTTCCAGAATCCCTACGGTTCGCTCAATCCGCGTCAGACGATCGGTCGTGCGCTGATGGAGCCGCTCACGGTGAACAACGTGGGCGAATCAGCCGCGCATCGTGAGCAGATGGCCCGCGAGATGCTGGGCAAGGTAGGCTTGCGCGAGGAGCACTTCGGGCGTTATCCGCACATGTTTTCCGGCGGCCAACGCCAGCGCATCGCCATCGCCCGCGCGCTGATGCTCAGGCCACGCGTGCTGGTGCTCGACGAACCGGTGTCGGCGCTGGATGTGTCCATCCGCGCGCAGGTGCTGAACCTGCTGGTGGATCTGCGCGACGAGTTCCGTGTGGCTTACGTGTTCATCTCGCACGATCTCGGCGTGGTGCGACACATGGCCGACGAGGTGCTGGTGATGTATCTCGGCCGCGTGGTGGAGCAGGCGCCACGCGATGTGCTCTTCGATGCGCCCCAGCATCCCTACACACGCGCCCTGCTGTCGGCCACGCCCACGGTCGATGCCGGCGCGCGGCTCGAACGCATCATCCTGCGTGGCGAGCTGCCTTCTCCGATCTCGCCACCCAGCGGCTGCGCATTCCACACGCGCTGCCCTCAGGTGATGGCGGTGTGCAGCACGCGCACGCCGCAGCTGCAGGCCGGCACACCCGCACACCGGGTGTCGTGCTTCGCGGTGCACCCGATCGAAGCCGCGGGCGCCACGGCGTCCGCGCTCGGCCAAGCCCTCAACCAGCCCGGCTGAGCCGCCTTTGGCAAGGTCGGCATCAGTGCCTCTTGTGGGCGCTCTCCGACACGACGCGCCTGTGCAGTCCGACCCGCCGGCGCGCAGCCCTCCGAACGCCAGGCATGGGGCGGCGGCCTAAGCTCGAGTCATTGGCCAAAACGCTGTCATCTCAGGGATCCCCTCCATGCCGTACGACACAGAGATCTTCTTTGTGATCGGCTCGTTCGCCGGCCTGTTCGGCTTCGGCGCCCCTCACCCTAAGGAAACACCATGAACCCGAAAGACTCTCCCTTCACCTCGCAGTTGAATCAGGAAAGTGACCACCTCGCCTCGGCGATGGACGAAGCCAAGGCCACCGTCAACGAGGCCAAGCAGGATCTGAAAGCGATCGCTTCCGATGAGTCGGCACGCATCGGTACCCAGTTGCTGGATTGGCTGAATCGCAACGCCTCGCTGGCGCGCGACACCGCCACGTCGCTGCGCGAGGAAGCGGTGGCCGTGGGTGATCGCACCCAGCGCTACATGCGCGACGAGCCGGTGCGCTCGGCCCTGATGGCCGCCGCCGCAGGCGCCGTGATTGCGGGCTTCTTCATGATGCTGGGGCGCCGCCGCAGCTGATGGCCGCTCATCGTTCCTGATCGGTGACGATCGCCTGGAGCAGCACATGGCACGCGGTGTGATCAACCGTTTCGGCTTCTTGGCCGGTGTCGCGCTGACAGGCGTTTGTGCAGGCGCCTTGTCGCAACCGGTCGATGCCATGCGCGTTACCTTGGAGCGCGCCGACCATGACACCCACGTCGGCGCCGTGCATGACGGCCGTGGAGTGCCTGATGTCGGTGCCGACGCATTGAATCTGCGGCTGTGGGCGCAGTCGGGAAAGACCTCGTTCACAGTCGGCCAGGCCTACGCGTCAGGTCAGGCGGGCGCCTGGCTGTTGGGCGTGCACCGACAGCTGGGCGAAGGCTCCCGGCTGTCGCTTGAGCAAGCGTGGTGGCGCGCTGGCGCGGATGACGTGTCTGGCGTGGCCGGGCCAGCGCGCTCCGATGTGCGCGTGGGTTTCGAGTTCAAACCCACCAACGCCTTGACCCGTTATGGCGTCAGTCGCGAATCGTTGTTGCGCTTCCAGCTCAGCGGATCATGGAGCGTGTCGATGCGGCCGCGCTCTGGAGGCATCGCTCTGGCGCTGCGTGCGAGCCTTTGAGTTGGGTGGTGCCGCTGTGCCGTACGGTGCGCTCATACCAGGTCGCAGCTGGCCAGCATGGCCATGAACCGCTGCAACGGGCCCTGCGATGGCGCACCCGCGGACGACGGCATCAAGCCATCGAGCGTGGTGCCTTCGGCATACCCTGCTCGCCACTCGATGCAAGCCATGGGGCTGGTCGATTCGCCCTCATACAGCACGCACAGATCGGTGTGTCGCGCATCCAGCGCAATGCGCGATGCCATGTCCATCACAACGGGTCTCGGGCCTTCGAGCAACTGCGCAAAGCGCTCGCCATCGAAGACCAGCGCCCCGCCGATGCCGAGGTTGGCATTGTGCTTGCGAGAAACGCGCAGGATGGCGGCCACGGCATCATGTGATTGGCCTGGCGCCAGGCGGCTGAGGTAAAGCCATCGGTAGACGGGCTGTGCCTTTGGCATTATCGGGTGGGTCATACGCGGTTGAGGGGTCGAGAGTCGACGACTGCGAGACCCTACCGATCTGTCGCCGCGGCCGCTATATCGAATGACATAGCCAAAACGCAATGCTGCGCAGCCTGGGGCCCACGGCTGTCAACCCGGAGCGAAGCGTGGAATCTGTTCCCTGTACCCGATGCCAGTTGCGCGAACTGCCGCAGTTCGAATCCCTGCTGCCGACCGAGGTGGCGTTGATCGCGTCGCTGCGGCGCGCACAGATCGAGCGGCCGGCGGGCGCCTCCTTGGTCAACGAAGGCTTGTCGGATTCGCCGTTGTATACGCTGTATGCCGGCTGGGCTTTTCGCTTCAAGACGCTCACCGATGGCCGCCGCCAGATCCTGAACTTTCTCCTGCCCGGCGATTTCATCGGTCTGCAACGCCGCATGACCGACGCCGCCGCGCACGGGGTTGAAGCGCTCACCCTGGTGCGCCTGTGTTCATTCGAGCGTGACGCGCTGTGGACGATCCACCGCGAGGCCCCGGCGCTCGGTTTCGACATCACCTGGCTGGCCGCCCACGAGGAGCTGGCGGTTGACGAAAACCTGCTGACGGTGGGGCGGCGCAACGCGATGGAACGTGTTGCCGCCTTGTTGATCGAGTTGTACAAACGCGCCGCGGCGCTGCTGCCGCCGGATTCCGATGGCGTACCGTTTCCGCTCACGCAACAGCACATCGCCGACGCGCTGGGTTTGTCGCTGGTGCAGACCAACCGATCGCTGCGCAAGCTGGAGCGCCTGGGTCTGCATCGTGTGGCCGATGGCCGGTTGCACCTGCGCGACGTGAAAGCGCTGGCCCGCATTGCCGACGTCTACGGGGACGGCCGCCCAGCTTCTCGCCCGCTGATCTGAATCACCGTGGCGGCAGGCGGCGGCCTGTTGCCTGTAGGACTTGGCCGATGCGCGCAACCCCCCCGCGCCCACGCGCGGATGCGTCGCCCGCTTTCCCGCGCCGAGCCGTGTTGGCATTCAAATGCCTGAGACGCTGGCGATCGCCGGCACCGTCCGACCTCAGGAGAATCGACCATGTTCAGCAAGTCCATGTCCCTCACCGCCACCGCCGCAGCCGTTGTGGTGGCCACGATGCTGTCGGCCTGTGCCACCTCGGTGCCGCGCGAACGCGAGCGCGACCGCGTGGTCTACGACGCGCCGGATAACGCGCCCGAACAAAAGGCTCGCCGTGGCACCGTGCGCGATATCGATGTGATTGCGGAAAAGACACGCCCGAGTGGCGCTGGGGCGATCCTCGGCGCGGTGATTGGCGGCGTGATCGGCAACCAGGTCGGCGGCGGTACCGGGCGTGCCGTGGCCACCGGCGCTGGCGTGATCGGTGGTGCGGTGGTCGGCAATGCCATCGAAGAGCGCAACCGCCGTGATGACGAGGTGTTTCGCGTCACGGTGCAACTCGACAACGGCAACACGCGTGTGTTCGACTACCGCCAACTGGCCGGCTTGCGCGTGGGCGACCGGGTGAAGGTTCAAGACGATCAACTGCATCGCATCTGATGGCGGCGCGACGCATCAAGGCCGCCTGACCCGGGCTTCGCGCACAATCTGGCGGGCCGGCCAGCCGCCGGCGTCACCCGGCTCTGGCCTATTTCGCCCATGAACACGCCGTCAGGCCCCATCGACGACGATCCCCTGCCCGCGCGCATCCAGGACGCGCTCGACCAATTGCCGGCCGCCACCGAGCCGCAGGATGTGTCGATGATCGACGGCTTCATCTGCGGCGTGTTGCTGCAGCCGGAGCCGATCGTCGCCACACGCTGGCAGCCGATGGTGATCGATCCGCAAGGGCAGCCGGTCGCGGCGGGCCTTCTGGCGCGCTCGCGACCCTTGTTCGACTTGCTGGCCCAGCGACACGCCGAGCTCGACGCCGCCATCGGCGGCCGCCAGTGGTTCGATCCCTGGGTCTACGAATTCGACGACGCGGTGTCGCCATCGGATTCCGTGCTGCCGTGGGTGGCCGGTTTTGCGCTGGCCCTCGAACACTTCCCGCGCTTGATGGCGCTCGAATCACCTGAGTTGCTGGAGCCACTGGCGCTGCTGTACCGGCACTTCGATCCCGATGATCTGGAAGACGCGGAGGCGCTGCTGGAACAGATCGAAGAGATCGAACCTGCGGCTGACCTGGCCGAGGCGGTGGAGGATCTGGTGCGCAGCGTGATGCTGCTGGCCGATGTGTCTCGGCCGCAAATCCTGGCGCGGCCCTCGGCACGCCCGGCCGGCACGCCGGCTCGGCCGCGTTCGCGCTCCGGCAACCCGCCCAAGCGGCGCTGAACGCCGCCGCTCAGCGGCTGACGATGGCGACCGGTTCGGCCTTGTCGGGCGCGGCGGCTGTGCTGGTGCCGCCGGGCGGTACCGGTGTGTTCGACAAGCGAGGCACGGCGATCATCGGCGGCTCTACGGGCGTCGATGCCGTCTTGGCCATCCAAAGCGAAGCGGTGACCGACAAGCCAACGGTGCCCCAGGTCAGGCATTGGAGAACGACAGTACGCATGAAGGCGGCGGGAGCCGATGTTGAACAACTGGGCCGCGATCGTAACGCCCGGATCACGCTTCGAACTCCATCCAAATATGGACAATCGATGACCAATGGCCGCGTGTTCCGCATCGGCCAGGCATGCGTCATCGGGCGTCACGTGAATCTGTGCGCGAAACACTCTGCATTTCCGCGACACGCATCGCCGCCGAAACGAGCACACTGAATGTGTCATCGATACGACGGTGGAGAGGTGCCATGTCAGACTCAGCTCGCGAACAATTTCGAAGTGTCTGGCGGCGTGCGCGCCCTGCGCCCAACGAGGTCGACCCCGCTGACTGCGGCACCGCATTCGGGCTGGATCTGGCGATGGAAGCGCACGTCGCCGACGCGTCGGCACCCATTGCGCGGAGCGACGGGCGCGCCGCGCCTTCCGCATCACCCTGGTGGACGGGGCTGACCGCCCGACGCGCGCGATAGGCCGCTCACCGCCACAGCGCGGTGGCCATGTCCGTATCGAGATCGATCAGGAAATCTTCGTCCCAACCAGACGGCTCACCCTTTTTTTCCATGCCGCGAGCATGGCAAACCACGCGACCGTCCACACAGCCTTCGCGGTGGACGGGATAGTCGAAGCGCTGGTGAACGTGTCCGTGCAGCCAAAGATCGGCCAGGGGCAGCAAGTCATCATCGGCATTGCAAAAACTGGCGGTGGACGGCTGCTGGCCGTAGCGAGGATCGGCACTGCGCAGGCTTGGCGCGAAGTGTGTAACCACTACCGTTTTCTGATACGAACCATCCGGCACCGCTCGAAGCGCCTTTTGAAGCCAGCGTCGGCAGGTGAGGCCTTGGTCTCGCAACTCGAGTGCGCCAAAGGGCCGATCGCCGATCGTCGCATTCATGTAGCGCAGGAAGTAAGCACACGCCTTCATGGCTTGATCCCGGCGATCCGGCCCGAAGGTGTCGAAATCTGACCACCGCGTAGCGCCCACGAAGCGCACC
>JANMAS010000596.1:0-3853 GCA_031359975.1 Burkholderiales bacterium | reverse complement strand
CGCCCTTGCGGCGTTTTTCGGCCAGATCGGTGAGGGTGGAGCGCAGGTCTTCGCGGATCGTGCAGCACACACAGCCGTTGGAGAGCTGCAGGATCTGCTCGGTGGTGTCGGCCACGAGAATCTCGTTGTCGATGTTTTCCTCGCCAAACTCGTTTTCGATGACGGCGATTTTCTGGCCGTGGGACTCGGTCAGTATCCGCTTCAGGAGTGTGGTTTTCCCGGCGCCCAGAAAGCCGGTGAGGATGGTGGCGGGGATCAGGCCTTTTGACATGTCGGAGGGTCCAGGTTGCGATCAGCCCGCTCATATGGGGGGCGAACCACTCTCATTCAAGCCTGGGGGGCTGTCAAGAGGTGCGGCGGGGATCGGGTATTCTTGGAAGATCGTCACTTCCGGCACTTGTCGCCGTGTCCGATCCTCACCCTGCCCGGGCCGCGCGGGGCCCCACCGCGCCGCCCCACGGCGAAAAACGAGGCCTGTTCGAGCGGCTCGTCGAATTTCTCTCCCCCGGGCCCGATTCCAGGCACGAGTTGCTCGCCGCGCTCGCCGATGCCGAGGAGCGCGAAATCATCGCGCCCGAGTCGCGCGTGATCCTCGAACGGGTGATCCGCATGGCCGATCTGACCGCGGGCGATGCGATGGTGCCCGCCACGCGCATGGATCTGCTCGATATCGATGCGCCTTACGACGAGCTGCTGGCGCTGGTGATCGATACCGCGCACTCGCGATTTCCGGTTTACGACGGCCAGCGCGACAACATCATCGGCACGCTGATGGCGAAGGATCTGCTCAAGCTGCAGCGCGCCCCGGAGCTCAACCTGCGCACGCTGCTGCGCCCACCGGTGTTTGTGCCGGAGGTGAAAAACCTCAACGAGCTGCTGCGCGACTTCCGCTCCAACCGCAACCACCTGGCGATCGTGATCGACGAGTTCGGCAACACCGCCGGCCTCATCACCATCGAGGATGTGCTGGAAGAGATCGTCGGCGAGATCGAAGACGAGTTCGATGAGCAGGTCACCGAAACCGGCATCTACGCGCTGGCCGACGGCAGCCACCGGGTGGCGGGCGATACCACCATCGAAGCGGTCAACGAAGCCTTTGCCGCCGACCTGCCCACCGATGAATTCGATGTCATCGGCGGCCTCGTGGCGCAGGAACTGGGCCGCGTGCCCCAGCGCGGCGAGACGGTCATCATCGGCGGCTTGTCGTTCGCGGTGATGCTCGCGCGGGGCGGCGCGGTGCGCTGGTTCCGCGTCGCACGCGTTCCGGTCGACGACGAGGCCGAGACCGGGTGATGCAGGTCGTGGCAGGCGCCGCGCCGCGCGATGGCGCGGCGGGGCCGCGCTGGCTCGGCGGGTTGCTGGCGATCGCCGGCGGATTGGCGCAGACCGCGTCGTTGGCGCCGCTGTCGTGGTGGCCCTTGCAGATTCTCGGCATTGCCTTGCTTGTGATCGCGCTTCAGCAAGCCGAGGGAGTGCGCCGGAGCGCCGGGCTGGGCTGGCTCTTCGGTGTGAGTTGGCTCGGCAGTGGCCTGTGGTGGCTCTACATCAGCCTGCACGACTTCGGTGGCATGGCGGCGCCCTTGGCCGCGTTGGCGGTGGCGGTGCTGGCGGCTGCGCTGTCGCTCTACTACGCGCTTGCGGCCGCGTCATGGGCCTGGCTGACCCGCAGCGCGGCGCGCCGCACCCCCGCGGCTCGGATGGCGGCGGCGGCCGCATTTGCCGCCTGCTGGACGCTGGCGGAACTGGCGCGCGGCGCGTGGTTCACCGGCTTTCCGTGGGGGGCCGGCGGCTATGCGCACACCACCGGCTTGCTGGCCTTCTGGGCGCCGTGGATCGGCGTCTACGGCATCGGTGCGCTGGCGGCGTGGATCGGCGCGTGTCTTGGGTTGACTTTCCCGTTCGCCGGCCGCGCGGCGGTGGGCCTGCTGGTGCCGCCGTTGCTGGTGATCAGCCTGGGCGCAGCGTTGCCGCACACATTCACCCGCTCCACCGGTTCGGTGACGGTGAGCCTGTTGCAGACCAACGTGCCGCAGGATCTGAAGTTCGACCCCGCCGAAGCCGCCATCAACCTGGCCGCCTTGATCGAGAACCTTGAATCCGCGAAGGGCCGGATCGTGGTGACGCCCGAGTCGGCCTTGCCCGTGCCCTTGAGCTTCATGCCGGCCGCGCAATGGGCCACCGTGGTGGCGTCGTTCCGCACCGGCGAGCGCGCGGCGCTGATTGGCACCTTTCTCGGCAACGATGAGGTGGGCTATATGAACTCGATGGTCGGGGTGCTGCCCGGCCAGGATGCCGCGCCGCAGGCGCTGTACAGCTACGGCAAGCGCCACCTGCTGCCCTTTGGCGAGTTTGTGCCGATCGGGTTCAAGTGGTTTGTCGCGTTGATGAACATCCCGCTCGGCGACCAGGAACACGGGCAGTCGGAGGCCTTGTTCGACGTGGCCGGCCAGCGGCTGCGCCCCTTGATCTGCTACGAGGATCTGTTCGGCGAAGACTTTGTCGGCAGCGTGCTCGGTGCCGAATCGGCCACCGTGCTTGTCAACGCAAGCAACCTGGCGTGGTTCGGCCACCGGATGGTGCAAGACCAGCACCTGCAGTTTTCCCGCATGCGCGCGCTGGAGTTCCAGCGCCCGGTGATCCGCGCCACCAACACCGGAGCCACTGCGGTGGTCGACCATCAAGGCCGCGTCGGCGCCAGGCTGCCGGCGTTGGTGCGACGCACGCTGGAGGCCAGCGTGGAAGGGCGTCGTGGTGATACGCCTTATGCCCGCTGGCTCGTGTGGGCGGGGCTGTGGCCGCTGTGGCTGGCCTGTTTCGGGCTGCTGGGAGCCATCGTCTTGCGGCGGCGCCTGGGCTGACATCTCGGGCCGCGAGGCGCGGCGCCGCATCCCTAGAATCGAAGGTTTCCGACGGCCAACCGTGTCCATGCTCACATTCCAGCAGATCATCCTCACACTGCAGTCTTACTGGGATGCCCAGGGCTGCGCCTTGATCCAGCCCTACGACATGGAAGTGGGCGCCGGCACCAGCCACACCGCCACCTTTCTGCGCGCCATCGGGCCGGAGCCGTGGAAGGCTGCCTACGTGCAGCCCAGCCGCCGGCCCAAGGATGGCCGGTACGGCGAGAACCCGAACCGCCTCCAGCATTACTACCAATACCAGGTGGTGCTCAAACCAGCGCCGGCGAACATCCTCGATCTCTACCTCGGATCGCTGCGGGCGCTGGGCTTCGACCTGAAGAAAAACGATGTGCGCTTCGTCGAAGACGATTGGGAAAATCCCACGCTCGGCTGCTGGGGCCTGGGCTGGGAGGTGTGGCTCAACGGCATGGAAGTGACGCAGTTCACCTACTTCCAGCAAGTGGGCGGCATCGATTGCAAGCCGATCACCGGCGAGATCACATACGGCCTCGAACGCCTGGCGATGTACATCCAGGGCGTGGAGAGCTTGTTCGACCTGCAATGGGCGCCCGGCATCACCTATCGGGATGTGTATCACCAGAACGAAGTCGAGCAGAGCGCCTACAACTTCGAGCACAGCGACGTGGCCTTCCTGTTGCAGGCTTTCGATGCGCACGAGCGGCAGTCCAAATACCTGATGGACCAGAAGCTGGCGCTGCCGGCTTACGAGCAGCTGCTCAAGGCCGCGCACACCTTCAACCTGCTCGACGCACGCGGCGCGATCAGCGTCACCGAACGCGCCGCCTACATCGGCCGCATCCGCAACGTGGCCCGCAGCGTGGCGCAGTGTTACCTCGACAGCCGCGCCCGGCTCGGTTTTCCGATGGCGCCCAAGGCCTGGGGTGACGAGGTGGTGGCGATGCTCGACAAGAAGGCCGCATAATCATGGGCAC
>JANMAS010000547.1:0-4711 GCA_031359975.1 Burkholderiales bacterium | reverse complement strand
GAAGCACTTGTTGGAGGCCGCTCAGACCTGCGGCATCGCGGCGATGCGTTTGAACGATGCCACAGCCCACGACCGGATGGTGGGCTTCACCGAGCAACCGCACTTTCAGCTCGAACGCGATCCCGGCGACACGGTCTACCCGCTGCACAGCGCAGACCTTGGGCGGTGGGCGTCAACAGGACCCACGTTTTAGGATGCCACCCGGCATGGGTCGGCACGGGTCGCGCGCAGGCGCTTCACGGCGATAGCAAACCCATGGCGTCCGCGATCCGCGAAGCCCTTCAAATGCAAGGGAAACGCCGCGCCCCCGCACAATCTCCCGCATGAAAAAGCGATTGAGCACGTCCGCCTGGGCCAGGAGCTTCGAACGCAGTTTCGTAGCCATGACCCGCCTGGCGACAAAATCCGGAACCCGCGCCCTCGGCCACGCCCTCAAACCCGCAGTGGCCAAGCGCAAACCGCCACCAGGCGCTGGCGCGTGGATCCCCGGTGTGGCGATGGGCGCCGCAGGTGCGCGGCGCTTCAGGCTCTATCGCCCGCCCGACGTGGCTTTCGGCGAACGCCTGCCGTTGATGGTGATGCTGCATGGCTGCGGCCAGGATGCCAGCAGTTTTGCGGCCAGCACACGCATGAACCGCATCGCCATGCGCGAGCGCTTTCTCGTGCTCTACCCCGAACAGGATCGGCTGGCCAACGGCCAGGGCTGCTGGAACTGGTTCGACACCGCATCCGGCCGCGCCTATGGCGAAGCGGCGCTGATCATGAAAGCCATCGATCAGGTTTGCCTGCTGCATCCGGTAGACCGCTCCCGCGTGGCGATTGCTGGCCTGTCGGCGGGTGCGAGCATGGCGGCGCTGCTGGTGACACGCCACCCTGGCCGCTTCAAGGCGGTGGTGATGCATTCAGGCATCCCGCCCGGCACGGCCCACTCCACGATGTCGGCGCTGGGTGCCATGCACGGCCGCCGGCCCACCATGCCCCTGGTGGCCACACCGGTCGCGATGGAGGCCTGCTGGCCGCCCCTGCTGGTGATCCACGGTGAAGCCGATGCCGTGGTCTCGCCGCACAACGGCCAGGCGGCGGCGCAGGTGTGGGCCGCCGCCGCCGGAGCCCGGGCTGGCACGGCCCGCACCGTGCGGCGCGGCAAGCGCTACCCGATGTCGGTCACCGATTTCAAGCGCAAGGGCAGCACCGTGGCCACCCTGGTGGCGATTGACAAACTGGCGCACGCCTGGAGCGGCGGCGCCGCGAGCACACCGTTCAGTGACGGCCAAGGCCCCGATGCATCGCGCATGGCGTGGGCGTTTGCGGCCAGGCAGTTCCGCGCCTGAGGCTGGGCAAATCGCCGTCGTCGCCTGCCAAGCGGGCTCCAAGCCATCCGCTGAGCGGCTGAACGCCCGCGTTCGCGGTCAGGCCGAAGGTGTCGGCACGTCTGTGCGTTTGCGAACAGACGACACCGCACCGCACGACTAATCTGATCGATGGCACCCGAGCGCCGACTCCTGCGAGGCGCTGAACACCACCCGAACCTGCCGTTACGTGAGGAGGTCATTTCGAGTGAGCGCACGTGACTGCATGACGCCCATGCCGGGCACCGGCAACGCCGCTGGCGACGGCACCCATGGCGCACAGATCGCCGAGTCGTCGCTTCGCATCGGCGGCATGCACTGCGGCGCCTGTGCCGGCGCGGTGGAGCAGGTGCTCAAGGCCGTGCCCGGCGTGCTCGACGCGCGGGTGAGCGCTGCGGCGCAGTGCGCCACCGTGCGCTGGGATACCGGCTTGACCCGCGCATCGCTCTTGGTGCGTGCCATCGAAGCGGCGGGCTACCAGGCCGTGCCCGATACGGCGGCCGCCGCCCGCGCACAGCGCAAGGCGGAAAGCCGCGTTGCGCTGTGGCGCCTGTTCGTGGCGGCCTTTTGCGCGATGCAGATCATGATGTTCGCCACGCCGGCCTACCTGAGCGCACCGGGCGAGCTGGCGCCTGACCACAAACAGCTTCTCGACTGGGGCGGATGGCTGCTGGCGCTGCCGGTCATGTGGTTCTCCGCCGCACCGTTTTTCTCCGGCGCGTGGCGCGCGCTGAAGCAGCGGCGGATCGGGATGGACGTTCCCGTGGCGATCGGCATCGGCGTGGCCTTTGTCGCCAGCAGCGGTGCGGCCTTCGACCCCGGCGGTGCCTTCGGCGGCGATGTGTACTTCGACTCCCTGGCGATGTTCATCGCCTTCCTGCTCGGCGGCCGCTATCTCGAGATGCGTGCCCGACACCACGCTGACATGTCGTTCGAGGATGCCACCGCGCAGCTGCCGCAAACAGCGATGCGGCTGCGGCCTGACGGCCAGGTGGAAGTGGTCAGCACCGAGTGGCTGCGCGCGGGCGATCGGGTGCGCATCCCCGTCGGCCAGGTTTTCGTGGCGGACGGCGTGCTCACCGAAGGCAGCACCCAGGCCGATGAATCGATGCTGACCGGCGAATCGTTCCCGATCGAAAAACGCCGCGGCCAGGCTGTGGTGGCCGGCAGCCTGAACCTGCAAGCGCCCGTGGTGATGCGTGTGGACCGGGTGGGCACCGACACCCGCTACGAAGCCATCGTGGCCTTGATGCGCGCCGCCCGCACGGCACGGCCTGCGATGCTGGCCAGCGCCGACCGCTGGGCCGCACCGTTCCTGTGGAGTGTTCTGCTGCTGGCCGCCGCGGCGGGTGCGGTGTGGAGCGTGATCGAGCCATCCCGCGCCATCTGGGTGGTGGTGTCGGTGCTGATCGTCACCTGCCCGTGCGCCCTGTCATTGGCGGCGCCTTCTGCGCTGCTGGCCGCGGCAGGCGCCATGGGCCGCCGCGGTGTGCTGCTGCGCAACCTCGACGCCGTTCAGGGCCTGGCCCGCATGCGCACGCTGTTCGTCGACAAGACCGGCACCTTGACCGAGGGGCGATTGGTCATCGCGCAGGCACAGCGCCTGAACGCCGACGATCCGACCGCAATCGAGGCGCTGCAAGGCGTGGCGTCATCGCTGGCCGGGTGGTCGAATCACCCGCTGGCAGCCGCGTTGCGCCTGGCCTCGCCCACTACCCACATAGCATGGCGCGATGTGCGCGAGATCGCCGGGCAGGGGCTCGAAGGCACCGATGCGCAAGGCCGCCGTTGGCGCCTGGGCCATGCCGAGTGGGCCGGTGCCCAGGCCCACCCGCACGCGGCTGCGCGCACCGAGGCGCCCGCCGATGGTGTGCACACCTGCCTCGGCCGCGATGGCCATCTGCTCGCGCGCTTCGGGTTCGACGAGCGGCTGCGCGACGACGCTCCGAGCGCCGTGCAAGCCCTGCAAGCCGATGGCGTGCGGGTGTGCATGCTCTCCGGCGACGCGGTGCACCAGGCGCAGCGGGTGGCATCGATGCTGGGCCTGGACGCCATCAACTCATCACCCGCCGGCGCCATGACCCCTGGCGACAAACTGGCCGCCGTGCGCGCCGCGCAACAACGCGGCGAGATCGTGGCGATGCTCGGTGATGGCATCAACGATGCGCCGGTGCTGGCGCAAGCCGACGTCTCGATCGCGATGGGCGAAGGCGCGCTCATCGCGCGCACGCAGGCCGACGGTGTGCTCCTCTCCAACCAGTTGGGCGACATCGTTCGTGCCCGCGCGTTGGCCAAGAAGACGCTGCGCGTGGTGCACCAGAACTTCACCTGGGCCGCGCTCTACAACGCGGCGTGCGTGCCGCTGGCCATCGCGGGCTGGCTGCCGCCCTGGGCAGCGGGCCTGGGCATGGCCACCAGCTCGTTGTGCGTGGTGCTGAATTCCCTGCGGCTCGTGCGTTGACGCGGCGCCACCACGCGATGGACACCCTGTACCTGCTGATCCCGCTGTCCGCCGTGCTGATCCTGTGCATCCTCGGTGTGTTTGCGTGGGCACTGCACGGCGGGCAGTTCGACGATCTGGAGCAAGAGGGAGAACGCCTGTTTGCCAATGATCCCGGTTCAGACAGATAGCCCACGCCAGAGGAAGAACAAATGGCCAGCAACGCCCCGTCGACATCAGCCCCATCGGTCTATCACGACACCACGGTGCGCCTGTTCACGCTCGCTGCCGTGCTGTGGGGCGTGGTGGGCATGAGTGTGGGCGTGCTGATCGCGGCACAGCTGACATGGCCCGAGCTCAACTTCGGCATCCCCTGGCTGAGTTACGGACGCCTGCGGCCCCTGCACACCAACGCGGTGATCTTTGCCTTCGGCGGCTGTGCGCTGATGGGCAGCAGCTTCTACGTGGTGCAGCGCACCTCGCAGGTGTCGCTGTTCGCTCCGGGTTTGGCGGCCTTCGTGTTCTGGGGCTGGCAGCTGGTGATCGTGGCGGCCGCCATCACGCTGCCGATGGGCTACACACAAGGCAAGGAATACGCCGAGCTCGAATGGCCGATCGATGTGTTGATCGCCGTCGTCTGGGTGGCCTACGCGATCGTCTTCTTCGGCACGATCGGGCGGCGCCGCGTGCGCCACATCTATGTCGCGAACTGGTTCTTCGGTTCGTTCATCATCGCGGTCGCGCTGCTGCACATCGTCAACAGCGCGGCCGTGCCGGTCGGGTGGTGGAAGAGCTATTCGGCCTATGCGGGCGTGCAGGACGCGATGATCCAGTGGTGGTACGGCCACAATGCGGTCGGCTTCATCCTCACCGCCGGCTACCTCGGCATGGTCTACTACTTCATCCCGAAGCAGGCCGAGCG
>JANMAS010000464.1:0-14321 GCA_031359975.1 Burkholderiales bacterium | reverse complement strand
CCGACTACGCTTCCTTGGAAACCTTCGGGCTTCGCCCTCCGGTATTCGCCCTTGGGGCGGCCCGGCGGGCTCATGTCCCCCGGGCCGGCTGCGCCGACCCTCCTCCTTGACTTCGCTCCGTCGGCCACCCGCTGCCCTTGGCCTGAGACGTCGGCGCCATGGGGCTGTTCAAGTGCCCACCGTGGCGGATCAGGTCGGTGGGGCGCACGGCGCAGCGAAGTCAAGGAGGAGGGTCGGGCGCAGCCCGGCCCGGGGGACATGAGCGGAGCCGTGCGCCCCGCCGACCTGATCTCGGTAAAGAGCTACCACGCCCCCATCACTTGTTGGCTTCGCTCTGACCCATGATCTCCTGCGCGGTGAAATTGATGCCGCAGGTGGGAAAGGCGTTGCCGACGAAGAAGTTGTCGGATTGGCTCTGGAAGAAGTTGGCGCCATCCTTGAAATTGGGATCTTCCACCGTGGAGAGCGGCAGCTTCACCGATTGCGGCAACACCTTGCCTTCGAGCGCGGCAATCGCCACCTTGATGGCCACCGCCACTTGCGCCGGCCCGGTGCCGCCCGAGGCGCACTTCAAGCCCTCGGCGCCGTACTTTGCGCAGAACTTGCGAAAGCCGTTTTCCGTCTCGCCGCTGAAGGGCACAAACGGATGCTTGGCATCCAGCATGGCCTGCACCACGCCGGTGTCGCCGCCTTGCGCGGAGATGCCCACGAAGCGCTTGTGCACGGCAATCGCATCGGCAGTGACCTTCTGCGCGGTGGGATCGTCCCACTTGCCGATCACTTCGATGGTTTCCCACTTCTTGCCGGAGCCCTTGAGCGCTTCCTGCAGGCCATCGTGGCGATCGCGATCCACCGAGGTGCCGGAGACGCCGCGCACCTCGAGAATCTTGCCGCCGCCGGGCACCGTCTTGATCAGCCAGTTGCCGAAGTAGGTGCCCAGGCCTTTCTGGTCGACGTTGACGTTGATGGCTTCTTCGGTATCGAGGATGTTGTCAAAGGCCACCAGCACCACGCCGGCATCGTTGGCGCGCTTGATCACCGGCTTGAAGGCGGCCGGGTTCTGCGCATTCACCACGATCGCGTCGTAGCCCGAATCGATGAAGCTGTTGATCGCGGCGATCTGCGCAGCCACATCCTCGCCGGTGGAAACCACCTTGAACTCCTTCAGCTTGGCGGCCACCTCGGGCTGCGCCGCGTAGGCCTTGGCCGTCTTGATCATCTGGATGCGCCAGGTGTTGGCGATGTAGCCATTGGCCAGCGCCACCCGATACGGGCCCTTCTTGGCGGGAAACTGAAACAGCTTGGTACTGGCGCTCCACGGCGAGAAACACTGCGGATCGGAGTTGGGCTGGGTCACCACCGTGGGCGGTGCGGCCAGGGCCACGGCACCGCAGAAGCCACTGGCGAGGGCCACGGCGGTGGCGCGCCCCAGATGCCGCAAACAAGAATTCGTCAGCATGACTTGTCTCCTTTTTGTGCGTGGAGCGAGCAATGTATCGATATAGTAAATCGATGCACATCATCGCAAACCCGGCCGCCGCAGTGGCATTGGAAAACGTCGCCAGCCCTGGACGGGCCGAGCGCCGGGCCGCTCCCAAGCCGGCCCGCATCCCCCCGGGGGATCGGGCGCGGTACGCCGCGGCCGAGGGGCTCCGATGACAAATATCCAGGAAGTGGCACGGCTGGCGGGGGTGTCGCCCAGCACGGTGTCGAACGTGCTCAACGGCCGCACCGATCGCATGGGCAAGGAAACGCTGGCGCGGGTGCGGGCGGCGATCGTCACCCTGGGCTTTGTGCCCAATCGCGTGGCCAGGCAGCTCAAGACAGGCCACACGCCGCTGCTCGGTTTGCTGGTGCCCTCCACCGCCAACCCGGGGTACGCCTTGATCGCCCGCGAAATCGAAAACGCGGCGCAAGAGCGCCATGGCTTTCGGGTGCTGCTGTGCAACACGGCACGCGATGTGGGCAAGGAAACCAGCTTCTTCGACGACCTGCTGGCGCACGGCGTGCGCGGCGTGGTGATCGTGTCGTCGCTCGACGACGAGCGGCATGCCGAAGCAGCCGTCGAGCGCGGGCTGGTGGTGCTCAGCTACGACCGCCGCGCCACCCCGGGCACGCCCACGCGCATCGATCATGTGAGCATCGACAGCGTGGCTTGCGCGCGCATGGCCACCGAGCTCCTGATCCGCTGCGGCCACACCCGCATCGCCTTTGCCACCGCCGCCGGCAAGACGATGAGCCGCAGCGACAAGATCGCGGGCTTTCGCAGCGCTGCCGAGCAAGCCGGGCTGAGCGCCACCGCGCGGGTGATCGAAGTGCGCACCGCCAGCGCTTATGGCGACGCCGAAATGGTGGACGCCGGCCGCCAGCTCGCCACCCAGCTGGCCGCCGATCCGATGCGCCCCACCGCCGTGGTGGCGGTGAACGACATGCTCGCGCTGGGCCTGATGGCCGGCCTGCGCGACGCTGGGCTGGCGGTGCCGGCCGACGTGTCGGTCATCGGCATGGACGATCTGTTCCCCGCATCCCTGGTGCATCCCGCGCTGAGCACCGTGCGCTCGCCGGTGGCCGACATGGCGCGCACGGTGGTCGAACGCATCATGGCGCGCCTGGCCGATCCGGGCCTGCCCACCGCCGAAACCGTTTTTCAGCCGGAGCTGATCGAGCGCCAATCGGTGGCGCCGCCGGCGGTGTGAAAGCCCGAATCAGCGCCGGGCCAGATGAACGCCGGCCAGCATGCAACGCACCGAACCACCGGCCATCTCGATCGTGGGCACCATCAGCGGCACGATGGCAGCGGAGCGCTCGATGCGCTGCCGTTGCTCGGCGCCGAGGCTGGCCGCGGCGCGGGCTGATAAAGCCAGAATGCGGCCCGCGCTGCCCGAGAGTTCGAGCGCGTTGCCGGCAAACTCGGCGATCTGCGCCGCGCTCAGGGCAATCACGTCGCGGCCTGTTTCTTCAAGCCGTGCCCGCACCTCGGCGCTGCGCCTGGCATCGGTGAAGAGATCGAAGCCCACCAGCGCAAACTCAGTGGCCACGCACATCAGCACGTTGGTGTGATAGATCGGCTGGCCCGCGGCATCCGCGGTGTCGAAAGCCATCGGCTCGAAATTGAAGTGTGTGCAAAAGCGCTCCAGCGCCACCGGATCGGCGCGGTTGGAGCGCGCGGTGTAGGCCACGCGCGCGAGGTGATCGAGCACCATCGCGCCGGTGCCTTCGAGGAACACGTTGTCTTGCTCCAGGCCAGAGTAGTCGATCACGTCTTGCACGCGGTACTCGGCCTTGAGCATCTCGATCACATCCGCCCGCCGCTCGCGGCGGCGATTGGGCGAGCACATCGGATACATGGCCACATGGCCGCCGGGGTGCGTGGAAAACCAGTTGTTGGGGAACACCGAATCGGGCGTGTCGCGCGCACCGTCGTCGTCGAACAGATGCACACGCACGCCGTGGCTGCCCAGCGTGGCGGCGGCCTGGGTGGATTCGGCAAACGCCGCGGCGGACACCTCATCCACCGGGCGATCGGCCGGTAGGCGCTGGAAGGCGTTGTCGGTGGCCGTCTGCGGATTGGGATGAAACTGGTGCGGCCGCACCATCACCACCGCCGATGGTGCCTGGATGGCGATCAGGGCACTGGGCATGGCGGTGACCTCGCTCTGGTGCTCGACCGGCTCAGGCCACGCGGCGCAGCCTGGTCTTCGCGGTCTGGGCGCGAGGGCCTTGTGTGAAGCGGAAGAGATCCTTCGGGTCTTCGGCCGAGGGCACCAGATCCACCTCCTGGCCGATGCCATGCTGCGTGGCCAGTTGGTGCACATAGCGCAGCGCCGAGTAATCCTCCAGCGCAAAGCCCACCGAGTCGAACACGGTGACCTGGCTGTCGCTCTGGCGGCCTTGCGCGGTGCCGGCCAGCACACGCCACAGATCCACCACCGGGAAGCTGGCGTCGAGCTGCTGGATGTCGCCCTCGACACGCGTTTGCGGCTCGTATTCAACGAACACGCGCGCACCGCGCAGCACATCGGGATGCAGCTCCGTCTTGCCCGGGCAATCACCGCCCACGCCGTTGATGTGCATGCCGGGCTCGATCATCTCGGGCGTGAGGATGGTGGCGCGGGTCTTGTCGGCGGTGACCGTGGTGACGATATCCGCACCGCGCACCGCATCGGCCACCGAGGTGGCGCGCCGCACACGCAGGCCGGGGAAGGCGGCGAGGTTGCGCACCAGCTTGTCGGTAGCGGCGGCATCCACATCGAACACGCTCAGCTCATCGATGCCCATCACGCTGTGAAAGGCCAGCGCCTGGAACTCGCTTTGCGCGCCATTGCCGATCAAGGCCATGCGGCGCGAGCCGGGGCGGGCCAGTGCGCGGGCCGCCATCACCGAGGTGGCCGCCGTGCGCAGCGCGGTGGTGAGCGTGAGTTCGGAAAGCAGCAGCGGATAACCGGTGGCCACATCGGCCAGCACGCCGAACGCCATCACGGTGTACATGCCACGCGCGGTATTGCTGGGGTGGCCGTTCACGTACTTGAACGCATAGCGCTGCGCATCGGCCACCGGCATCAGCTCGATCACGCCCAGCGGCGAGTGGCTGGCCACGCGGGCAGACTTTTCAAAGTCTTCCCAGCGCAGAAAGTCTTCCTGGATGGTGTGCGACAGCTCTTCGATGAAGCGAGCGGCGCCCACTTGATGCACGAGTTGCGAAAGCGCGGGAACGTCGATGAAGCGGGTCATGGTGTGGGTGTCCTTGGTAGGGCAGCAGCACGATCGCCCGCCGGCCATGAGAGAAGTTTCTCTCGGCTGGGCGCCAACTGGAAGCCAGGAAACTGATCAGATTGTTGGCTTGGTTGATCAATTTGCCAGCAATTGTGAACCATAGTGATCAATTTCAGGCTCACCGGCGCGCGTGCCCAAACTTCCGTTTCGCGGTTCACACAATGTCGCAAAAAAGGCGGAAATCCCCCGCAGAGATGCCGTTCGAGCTTGCTTAGCATGCGGCTCATGCGCAGCCGAAAACTCCATGTAAGCGGAACAAATAGTTCCCGCTTTGAGGCGGCGGTGCCCAATGCCCTGGCGCCACCATGCGGCCATCGCATCCATACAGAGATTCGCGGGCTGAACACCATCGGCCCCCGAAAGACCGCTGCCCGGATTGATCCCGGGCGCGACACCCGTTGGCCATCAAATGGCCGATTCATCTTGTCAATTGGAGCCTTGTCAATGAAAAGATCTCTCAAGCTTGTCGCCGCTGCCATCGCAACGCTGGGCGTCGCGACGAGCCTTACAGCCAACGCGGCTTCGCCGACGCGGCACCGCGTGGATGTCGACCGAGCCATCGCGCTGATCAAGGCAATCCCGCGACGGCGCTGGCGGCCATCGACGACCGGTTCGATGCCTTCGATGTGGTTCGCGATGCCGACGGTGGCGTGCACGTGCGTGTCGATCGCGTTCATAAGGGCCTGCGCGTGATCGGCGGCGACATGATGGTGCACATCGACAGCCTGGGCGCGCTCAAAGGCCTGTCGAAGACACTGCGCCAGCGTATCGATCTGGATGTGGAGCCGGTGCTGGATCGCCAGTCGGCGCAGGCCGTGGCGGCTACGGCATTCAAGGCCCAGCCGAGCGCCGCCCCGCGCTCGGAACTGGTGATCTACGCGCGCGACCTGAAGCCCGTGCTGGCGTGGGATGTGCTCATCGAAGGCACGCTTTCGAGCGGCCTGCCGAGCCAGGCGCATCTGATCGTGAATGCCCGCGATGGCCGTCTGCTCGATCGCTGGGACGATATACAAACCGCCGATGCGCTGGGCAGCGGCACCGGCTTCTACACCGGCACGGTGCCGCTGCACGGCAACCAGAAGAGCGACGGCAGCTTCGAGCTGGTCGATCTCACGCGCGGTGGCCAAACCATCACCGACATGAACAACAAGGGCAACGTGCTCTTCGGCGGGCCACGCGGCACGGTGATGACCGATGACAACAATGTCTGGGGAAGCGGCACCTCGACCGACCGTGACACCGCCGGCGTGGATGCCGCCTACGGCATCGGCAAGACGTGGGATTACTACAAGCAGGTGTTCGGCCGCGACGGCATCGCCGATGACGGCCGCGGTGCCGAAGGCCGTGTGCATTGGGCCAGGAAGCTCGTGAATGCGTCGTGGAACGACAGCTGTTTCTGCATGCGCTATGGCGATGGTGACGGTGTCGAAACCGGATCGGTGGTGTCGCTCGATGTCGCAGGCCACGAGATGACACACGGCGTCACCAGCCGCACCGCGCGACTCACGTACTCAAGGGAGTCCGGCGGCCTGAACGAAGCCACGTCGGACATCTTCGGCACGATGGTCGAATTTTTCGCGAACAACCCGTCGAGCCCGCCGAACTACAAGATCGGCGAGCGCATCTACTTCGATCAGAGCGCAGGCGGGGCATTTCGCTACATGTACCAGCCCAGCCTCGACAGCCCCAAGCCGAGCACCCAATCGGCCGACTGCTGGTATGCGGCCGTCGGGCAGACCGACGTGCACAATTCGTCGGGCGTGGGCAATCACTTTTTCTATCTGCTGGCCGAAGGCTCCAACCCGGCGGCCGGCCCCGCATCGCCCACCTGCAACGCGGGGGACACCAAGCAAGCCACCGGCAATGTGCTGACCAAGGGCATCGGGCGCGACGCGGCGCAGAAGATCTGGTATCGCGCGTTGACGGTCTACATGACGCAAAACACCAACTACGCGGGAGCGCGCGTGGCCACGGTGAAGGCCGCGACCGACCTCTTTGGCGCAACGTCCACCCAGACCAAAGCGGTGCAGGCGGCCTGGTCGGCGGTGAACGTCAATTAGTCGTCTGAGCCCCCTGGTGTGCCGCGTATCGGTTGAGTCCGATACTCGGCACATCGCGCGACCGTCCTTTGGCCTCTGCCCCCAAGCGCTTCAACATGCCCATCGTTGACGTCCACGTCGTTCAGCAACGCACCGGCGCCGATCACCCGATCGCCGCCCAGCCTCTCGCCGATGCGCTCGGCAAGGTGTTTGCCTCGGCACCGGGCCGCACCTGGGTGCGGGTGCATACGCTGAACGAAGCGGCCTACGCCGAAAACGGTGTCGAGCTCGACACCGAAGACTTGCCGGTCTTCGTGACCGTTCTGCATGCGCGGCCACCGGCCGGCACGGCGCTGGCCGCCGAAGTTGTGGCGGTCACCGACGCTGTGGCGCTGTGCCTGGGGTGTTCGCCCGAACGGGTGCATGTTCAATACGCGCCGCCTGGCGAAGGGCGGCAAGCCTTCGGTGGCAAGCTGGTCTAGGGCCTGTTCACACGACGGATGCCAGATGCGCTTTCTGGCACATCATCAGCGCCAAGCGCGAGCAAACGCGGCGCGGCCGACTGGTCAAGCTGATCGAAGCGTCTCAGAATGGGTTGCGACTTTGAAGGCATCCGATGCAGATTCGCACCATTCACCCGCCCGAGTTGGAAGCGGCCCGGCTTCTGCTGCTGGCCAACGGCTGGGATCGCGGCGTTGGCAACGCGGCTGAGTTTGGCGACCTGGTATCGCGGTCGCACCGCGCCCTCGTGGCGGTCGAAGGCAGCGAAGTGATCGGCTTTCTGCGGGGCTTCTGCGATGAGCGGGCGAACGGGTACCTTTCGATGGTCGTCGTGGCGCAAGCGCACCGCCGCGCCGGTGTGGGGCGCGCTCTGGTGCTGGCAGCGCTGGGGCAGGATCGCCGCATCACCTGGGTTCTCCGCGCGGCGGCGCCCGGGGTTTCGGCGTTCTACGAGAAGCTGGGCTTCGTGGCCTCCGAGGTGGCGATGGAGCGGCCCGGCGAGAAAATCCCTGAGGCTTGAACGGAGCAAGACACAGCATGAAGAAGCGCTCGCCGAGGGTTCGCATGATCAGGTTCTTCTCCGCCCTTCTCACGGTGCTGACCATCGCCTCGGCACCCGCCCATGCCGCCGATCTCGATGCGGCGTACCAGCAAAAGATCAACGCCTTCCTCGATGAATGGCATGACGACGCGGCGCATTCGCGCGCTCGTTTCTTCGACAAGATGGCGCCTGACGCCATCTATATCGGCACCGACAAAACCGAGCGCTGGACGCGTGATGAGCTGCGCGCCTGGTCGAAACCCTACTTCGCGAGGCCCTCCGCATGGGCCTTCACCGCGATCAAGCGTCACATCGCCGGCTCCGCCGACCAACAATTCATCTGGTTCGACGAACAACTCAGCACGCAGATGGGCGTGTGCCAGGCTTCCGGTGTGATCCGCAGCACCGGCACCGGATTTCAGATCCTGCACTACCAGCTCTCGATCGCGGTGCCGAATGAACTGGCTGATCAAGTGGTCGAGTCCATCCGCCAGGGCGCGGCGGGCTCCGGCGCGGCCAAGCCCGCCGCGCCATGAGCAGCGTGCCCCCGCCAGGCTACATCCTCGCCACCGCCCGCCTGGGCTTGCGGCCCTACCGCGCCGCCGATGCAGCGTTTGTCGAAGGCCTGTTCGCCGACGCTCAAGCCGCGAGGTTCTACCCGGCGATGCACGACCCCCTGCGCATCGAACGCTGGATAGCCTGGAACCTCAAGAACTACGAAGAACACGGCTTTGGCCTGTGGGCGGTGGAACTGCTGACCACGGGGCAGTTCATCGGCGATGCCGGGCTCACGATGCAGACGATCGACGGCGTGCCGGAGGTGGAGATCGGCTATCACCTGCATGCGGATCATCGGGGATCGGGCTACGCCACCGAAGCGGCCTCGGCTTGCCTGGTTCACGCCTGGGCTCATACCCGCGCGAATGTGGTTTGTTCCGTCGTTCATCCCGACAACACCGCATCGGCCAAGGTGGCCCGGCGCGTGCACGCTTCGATGCGCGAGTTCGAGTGGCATAGCGGCCGGCACCTGCTGTTTTCCACCTCCAGGGCACAGGCGCCGAGTGCCAAGAGTTAAAAGTTTCGTGACAACCTCGGCGCAGCGAGGCCGGACAATCAGCCACAGCCCGATGCCCGAGCCATGTCCATCGCCAAACGAATCCTGATCGTCGAAGACGACGCGCCCATCGCCGACCTGATGCGCATGCACCTGCGCGACGAAGGCTATGAGATCGAGCATGCGAGCGATGGCGACACCGGCCTGCGGATGCTCGAACGCTCCTCGTGGGATGCGCTGGTGCTCGACCTGATGCTGCCCGGCGTGGACGGCCTGGAGATCTGCAAGCGCGCTCGTGCGATGGCCCGCTACACGCCGATCATCATCACCAGCGCGCGATCGAGCGAGGTGCATCGCATCCTCGGCCTGGAGCTGGGTGCCGACGACTATCTGGCCAAGCCCTTCTCGATGCTGGAGTTGGTGGCGCGCGTGCGGGCGCTGCTGCGGCGGGCCGAAGCGTTTGCACAAAACGCCCGCCTCGAATCCGGTCGCCTGGCCATCGATGGCCTGCACATCGATCCCATCGCCCGCGAAGTGGATGTGGATGGCAAGGGCATCGAGCTCACGCCGCGCGAGTTCGATCTGCTGCACTTTTTCGCCCGCCATCCGGGCAAGGTGTATTCGCGCCTCGATCTGCTGAACCAGGTGTGGGGCTATCGGCACGATGGCTACGAGCACACGGTGAACACGCACATCAACCGGCTGCGCTTCAAGGTGGAGGCCAACCCCGCCAGCCCGCGCCGCATCCTCACCGTGTGGGGCAAGGGCTACAAGTTCGCGGCCACTTCGACAGAAGGCGAGGCACGCTCATGAATCGGTTGACGCTGTCGCAACGCCTGTCGATCGTGTTCGCAGTGCTGCTGCTGGCCTGCAGCGCGGCCTCGGTGTGGCTGCAGATGCGCTCGAACGAACGCCACGAAGGCGAGGTGGTGCAGCGCTTGTCGGGCGGGCTGGCCGCGCACATCGCCAGCCACTCCACGCTGGTGGATCCCGGCGGCCTCAATCCCCTGGCCGTGCATGAGCTGTTCGGAAAGCTGATGGTGGTGAACCCCAGCGTGGAGGTGTATTTGTTGACGCTCGACGGCCACATCGAGGCCCAGGCGGCGCCCCCGGGCCATTTGAAGAAAGATCACGTCGATATCGCACCCATCCGGCGCCTGCTGGCCGGCGAAGCGTTGCCGATCTTCGGCGACGATCCGCGCAGCGACAGCGCGCAGAAGGTGTTCAGCGTGGCGCCCTTGCGCGTGGACGGGCGCGACGCCGGCTTCATCTATGTGGTGCTGCTCGGCGAAGAGCACGATGCGGTGGCGCTGCATGTGGCGCAAGACAGCGCGCCGCGCACGATGCTGTGGGCGATGGCGCTGGTCACCGCCTTCGGCCTGCTCGCCGGGCTGGCCGCCTTTTACGGGATCACCCGCCCGCTGCGGCGATTGACCGCCGATGTGCAGCGCTTCCAGGCCGATGGCGATCTGCCTGCCGTGCGGATCGGCGAGCCAGCCTCCCCCAGCGGGCGCGACGAGATCGCGCGGCTGCGGCTGGCCTTCGCGCAGATGACGCAGCGCATCACCGAACAGTGGCGTGAGCTCTCCGCGCAGGATCAACAGCGCCGCGACATGGTGGCCAACATCTCGCATGATCTGCGCACGCCGCTCACCTCGCTGCACGGCTATCTCGAAACCCTGCGGGTGAAGGCCGACACCCTCACCGAAGCCGAACGCATGCGTTATCTGGATGTGGCGCTCAACCAGAGCAGCAAGGTGGGCCGGCTCGCGCAGGAATTGTTCGAGCTGGCGCGGCTCGAGTGCGGCGTGGTCAAGCCCGACAAGGAGCGCATTTCGCTGGCCGATCTGGTGCAAGACGTATTCCAGAAATTCGAGCTCGCAGCCGAAGCGCGCAGGCAGCGCCTGGTGGCCGATATCGCGCCCGATCTGCCGGTGATCATGGCCGACTGCGGCATGATCGAACGGGTGCTCACCAACCTGCTCGACAACGCCATCCGCCACACACCGGCCGGCGGCCAGATCACGGTGCAGCTGCGCCGCGATGGCGGCGCGATCGATGTGCAGGTGAGCGATACCGGGCCAGGCATTCCCGATGCGCTGCAGAAGGGCCTGTTCAAGCGGCCGGCGTTCGAGGCCGGCACACGCGGCGCCGGCGGCGGGCTGGGGCTGCTGATCGTGCAACGCATGCTGCAGCTGCATGACAGCGACATCCGGCTCGTGCGCCAGGCCGATCTCGGCGCGGTGTTTCGATTTCGGTTGGACGTGTCGCCGGGCTTCTGAGCCGCGGCCATGCCGCCTCGCATCCAGCAGGTGGAGAGTTCACGATTCGTTTATCTCCGCGTGAGGACATCGAGACCGTCGGCGCCCAACACTCGCCTGCCGCCGCGGCCCGATGCCCGGCGGCAAGCCCGCCCCGGGCAGCCAACGACTCAAGGAGTTCACGCATGATCACTTCTCGCCGCCACCTCTTTCGCCTGCTCGCCCTGCCCGCCGTGCTGGCCATCTCGTTCTCGGCCAGCTTCTCCGCCCACGCCTCGATGCGCAACGGCAAGATCTTCACCAGCAGCAATGCCACCGACGGCAACATCGTGCTCGTGTATGAGCCGGCAGCGGATGGTTCGCTGGCGTTGTTTGCCAGTGTGGCCACCGGCGGCCTGGGCAGTGGCGCCGGGCTGGGCTCGCAGGGCGCTGTGACACTCAGCCGCGATGGCCACTATCTCTTCGTCGTCAACGCGTTGAGCAACACGGTGACGACCCTCGCGCTGCGCGCCGGTGAGTTGAAGGTCACCTCGATCGTCACATCCGGCGGGCTGCACCCGATCAGCGTGGCGGAGCACGATGGCGTGGTGTATGTACTGAACGATCAGGGCGAAGGCAGCATCGCCGGCTATCGCAATGATCACGGCGATCTGAAGCCGATCCCCGGCAGCGTGCGCGGCCTCTCGGCGAGCGCCGGCACCGCGGCGGCACAGGTGGGCTTTGGCACCGATGGCGATGTGCTCGTGGTCACCGAAAAAGGCACCAACCGGATCACCAGCTACCCGGTCATGGCCAACGGCCTGCTCGGCGACACGGTGGTCACGCCATCGGCCGGCCTCACGCCCTTTGGATTTGCCTTCGATCCCCGCAACAACCTGATTGTTTCGGAAGCCTTCGGCGGCGCACCCGGCGCCAGCGCCGTGTCCAGCTATCGATTCACCGACGCCGCACCCGCAAGCCCGTTGATCGTGAGCAGCTCGGTGGGCACCACGCAATCGGCAGCCTGCTGGGTGGCCATCACGCCCAACGGCAAATGGGCCTATGTGACCAACACCGCCAGCAGCACGGTGAGCAGCTACCGCCTCGGCGGGGCCGGCAAAGCCAGGCTGGCCGAAGCCGTGGCCGCAGGCACGGGTGAGGGTTCAGCGCCGCTCGACGCCGCCATCTCGCCAGACGGTGGACACCTGTACGTGCTCAGCGGCGGCGTGTTCACGATCTCCACCTTCAGCATCGCGACGGACGGCGGCTTGATGGCCATCGGCGGCGCTTCGGGGCTACCGGCTTCCAGCGTGGGGCTCGCAGCCAACTGATGCAGCGCGGCGGCTCGGGCCGCCGCCGCTGCCTTGATCACGGCTCAGCGGGCCAGCGCCTCTTCATCGCATTGCGCCTGCGTCACCGCGATCAGCTCGTCGGTGCGGCGATCCCGCACCGGCGCGGCCACCGGTGTGGCCATCGTGCTGTCGATGCCCAGGTAGTGATGCAGAAACAGCCGCATCACATGGTTCACGCCTTCATCGGTAACGCTGCGCAAGTCGCCGGCAAAGTAACGCCCGTGGTTGAAAGCCCCGGTGATGATTTCGTACGACGGAAAGTAGGCCACGCCGCTCCATTGCTGCGTGAGCTGTTCGGCCGCCACACGCAGCACGGCCTTGGCGTAACTCGTGGCCACCAGCACGTGCTTTTCGCCCGCCGTGGCCACCAGTGGCACCGGCGACACGGTGAGCACCAGCCTGGCCCTCGGGTTGATGTGGCCCAGCAGCTCGATCACGGTGCCGATATCGGCGCACACATCGTCCACACTCAGGTTCAACAGTTCGTGTTTGTCGGCATCGAACTCGCCGGCCATCACACCGGGGCATACCGGGTACACCGCACCGTCGGCCTTGGCGGCCCAGGTTTCGGTGAGGCCGAGGGTGAACACCAGCACATCGAGCTGCGCGAACATGCGGCGCACGGCATCAAAGTGCAGCGCACGATCAGCCTCCAGCTCGCCGCGCGTGATGAAGCCACCGGGATGCACCCGCGGGCGGAAGGGATCGATCCAGCGGCCTTCGGCGTTTTGCCAGGCGGCATCCTGTGGCTCGAATTCACCAAAGGCACGCAGCATCAATTGCAGCAGCTGCCGCGAGGTGTACACATTGCCGTAGCGCGCGCAAAACTCGCCGTAGCCAAACTCACGCGCCACCTCGGGCGGCACGATGGGGTGCGCATGCTCGGTCACAAACGGCGGCACACCGGCCTGCCGCAGGTGCCGCGCCACATGCTGCGCAAAGCAGCTGCCGGCGGTGGCGATGCGCTGATGGCGGCCGATGCGAAACACCGGCTCCACCACCGGATCCACCGCCGCCATGCCGCTCGCCGCGGGTTCGGCCACGGCCTGGCGCCAGAAACTGTGCTCGGGCTGCGATTGGTAGGGATGTGCGTTCATGGTGTGGGGGGTCACAGTGACAAGGTAAAACCGGGCCAATGCCGGCGCACAATCTGCTCGATCAGGTGGCGGCCGTACCAGGCGTTGGCGTGGGTGGGGTTGCCGTGCAGCAGCGCTTCGGCGCGCAGGTAGCCTTGTGCATCGTGCGCCGCGGGCGGTGTACCCACAAACTCGATGCCGGCCTCGGCGCAGTCGTCGGCCACCAGTTGCGAATGCAGGCGCCACAGCTTGCGCCGCAGCGGCGCGGGCGCCACGCCGGCGGATGTCATCTTGCGGCCATAACCACCCAGGTTGGCCATCAGCAGCGGGCCATCGGGCGGCGGCGGTGGTGATTCGATGTGCGCGATCGGACGCATCAGTAGCGCAGGCAAAAAACGCCGCAGCGCACGTTGATGACGGAACAGCGACGTGTGGGTGAGCGCCGCGCGCACCACACCGCCAGGCAACGGCTCGCGGCCGGGCAGCAAGGGCACTGCGGGATCGCCCTCGAGCACAAAGTCGAACGGGCGCGGATGCTCCAGCAGACCGAGCACGCAATGTGCCGTACCCCCGACAGACACATACACCGCATCGGCTTCGGCATTGAGCCGCAGCACCTCGGCCTGCAGCGCAGGATGCAAGGCATCGGGGCCGCCGGAATCCTCGGCACAGTTGAAATGCGGCTCGAAGTGCGGCTGGTTCATCACAAGCGTGGTGAGCGCCACGCCGGCTTGCGCCAGCTCGT